>CAZURZ010000005.1:0-54705 GCA_964623465.1 uncultured Elusimicrobia bacterium | reverse complement strand
GCGGCTTGAGCTTGGGCTCTTCCGCGATCAAGGTCGCGTCGAGATGGACGATGTCGCCGCCGAAGGCGGCGACCTTGGCCAACGTGTGCTTCACGATCTCCTTCGAGTTCAGGTCCTTGAATTTCGGATCGCTGGGCGGGAACGCGATGCCGATCTCCCCCAAACCGCAAGCTCCCAGGATCGCGTCGCAGGCGGCATGGAGCACCGCGTCGCCGTCGGAATGCCCGAGCAATCCTTTGGCATGAGGCAGCTTGATTCCGGCCAAGATCAGGTCCCGTCCGGGCACCAACTTGTGAATGTCGTAGCCGAATCCGGTCCGGCTCTCGCGCCGGCCGCCGCCGCGCGCCTCGAGGATCGCCTCGGCCATCGTCAGGTCCTCCGGGGTGGTGATCTTGAAATTCTCGTAGCTCGACTCGACGACGGCGACCTTCTGGCCGCAACGCTCGACGAGCTGGCTCTCATCGGTGGCGTCGGCGTCGGAGGCGAACTGATCGAGCGCGGCCTTGAGCACGGAGTACTGGTAGGTCTGCGGCGTCTGCGCCGCCCAGAACGTGGAGCGGTCGGGCGTCGCGGAGACCGTCTTGGCCCCCTTCTCGACGACCTTGAGCGTGTCCTTGACCGGCACGGCGGCCACCGCCGCCCCGGACCTGGCCGCCTCGGCGAGCGTGGCGCGCACGATCCCGGCGGTGATCAGCGAGCGGGCGCCGTCGTGCACGGCGACGACCTCGATCCCCTCGGGCAGGGCCGCGAAGCCGTTGCGCACCGAGCCCATGCGCGTGGGGCCCGCGGCGACGGTCTTCACCTTGCCGCCGGAGAGGCGCGAGCCGTGCTCCTTGAGCGAATCCTCGCCGAGCACGAGCACGACGGCCTCGATCTCGGGCATCGCCGCGAACACGGCCAGGGACTTCTCGGCCACCGTGGAGCCGCCCAGCGGCAGGAACTGCTTCGGGCGCCCCATGCGGGAGCCCGAGCCGCCGGAGACGACGATCGCCGCCGCCCTCACGCCTGCTGCGGGCGCTCGGCGGGCTTGGCCTTGGCGAAGATCATGCGCCCGTTGGAGGTCTGGTGGATCGAGGTCACCGTCGCCTCGACGCGCTTGCCGACCTGGCGCTTGCCGTCCTCGACGACGACCATCGTGCCGTCGTCCAGATAGCCCACGCCCTGCTCCCGCTCCTTGCCGTCCTTCATGACGAAGACGCTCATGGCCTCGCCCGGGAGGACGACGGTCTTGAGCGCGGAGGAGAGGTCGTTGACGTTGAGCACGGTCACGCCCTCGAGCGTGGCGACCTTGTTGACGTTGAAGTCGGTGGTGACGATCTTGGCGCCCATTTCCCGGGCGAGCTTCACCACTTTTCCTTCCACTTCCCGGATCTCGGGGATGTCCTTGTCCAGGATGCGCACGGGCACCACGCGCCCTTCCTGCAGGCGGGCGAGCATGTCCAGGCCGCGGCGGCCGCGCGCGCGCTTCATCGGATCCTCGGAGTCGGCCAGCCGGTGCAGCTCCGTGAGCACGAAGCGCGGCACGACCAGCGTGCCGGAGAGGAAGTGCGTCTCGACCACCTCCGCGACGCGGCCGTCGATGATCGCGTTGCCGTCCAGGATCTTGAGGTCGGAGCCGCGCTTCTTGCCCATCTTGAGCAGGTCCTTGTCGAGATCGTCGAGTTCGGGCGCCTTGCGCAGCGCGATGACCAGGCCGAGCACGCCGAAGGCGAAGAAGCGCAGCAGCGAGTAGCGGTCCCAGACCTTGTAGATCTCCTCGTTGCCCATCTGGAAGACCGTGTAGTCGACCAGGCGCGAGAGGATGATGCCGACCGTGGTGCCGAGCACGCCGGTGATCAAGGTCAGCAGGTTCAGCTCGGCGACCATGTACTCGACGCCGACGATGAAAGCGCCCACGGCGAGACCCACGCCGATGCCGGCGGGATTGGGCGCGATCTTGCCGAAGTAGACGATGGCGGGACAGACGGCGACGACGGCGAGACGGAACAGCCAGGTATACATAGGAATGCCTCCGACGGAGGTTATAACGACGGGATGATGCCGTATTCTACGAAATTCGGACGGGGGCTATTCGAGGCCGAAGGCGCGCTCGGCCGCCTCGCGCAGATCGGCGACTCCGGCGAAGGAGATGCCCAGGGTCTTGGGAAGATCCTTGGCCGCGCGGGCGGGAACGAGGGCCCGCTTGAAGCCGGCCTTGGCCGCCTCGCGCAGGCGCAACTCGAGCTGCGGGACCCGTCCGATCTCGCCGAGCAGCGAGACTTCGCCGAGCAGGATCATGTCGGAGGGCACGGCTTTCTCGCGCCAGGAGCCGGCCACCGCGAGGCAGGCGGCCAGGTCGAGCGCGGGGTCCTTGAGGCGCAGGCCGCCGGCGAGGCTGACGAAGCAGTCTCGATCCTCGAGACGCAGGCCCGCGTGACGCTCCATCGCGGCGAGCAGGACCAGCACGCGGTTCAAGTCGAGGCCCGTGGCCATGCGCCGGGGCAGAGGGTACTTGGTCGGCACGACGAGCGCCTGCGTCTCGACCAGGACGGGGCGCGCCCCCTCGAGCGCGACCGAGACGGCGCGCCCCGGCGCCGACGTGCGCCCGAGTTCGGCGGCGAAGAAGGAGGTCGCATCCTTGACCTCTTTCAGCCCGCCCTCGCCCATCTCGAAGAGGCCGAGCTCGTCGGTCGGGCCGAAGCGGTTCTTCTGCGCGCGAAGCACCCGGAGCAGGTCGTGATTCTCCGTGTCGAAGTACAGGACGGTGTCGACGAGATGCTCGAGCACCTTCGGTCCGGCGAGCGAGCCGTCCTTGGTGACGTGTCCGAGCAGGAAGACCACGGTGTCGCGCGCCTTGGCCGCGCGCACGAGCTCGGCCGCGCACTCGCGCACCTGGCCGACCGAGCCGGGCGAGGAGGCGAGCAGCGGGTGCGTGACGGTCTGGATCGAGTCGAGCACCATCGCCCACGGCTTGACCTGCTCCATCGCGGAGAGAACCTTGGCGAGCGAGGACTCGGAGACGAGGTAGAGGCTCTCCGAGGAGAGGCCCAGGCGCTTGGCGCGGCTCGAGACCTGCCGCAGGCTCTCTTCGCCGGAGGCGTACAGGAAGGAGCCCTTCTCCGCGAGTTTGGCCGCGGCCTGGAGCATCAAAGTGGACTTGCCGATGCCGGGCGGGCCCGCGAGCAGGATCACCTGGCCGGGGACCACGCCGCCGCCGAAGAGCCGGTCGAGCTCCGGGATCCCGACCGGGGTCCTCTTCTCCGGCGTCTCCTGCGCGTCCTGCAGCCGGGTCACGGCGGAGGAGAAGGACGTCAGCTGGCCCGCCGTCGCGGCCACGGACTCGGCCAGCGCGCCGGGACGCGCCGCGGCCTCGACGACCTCCTCGGCCATCGTGTTCCATTCGGAGCAGCCGGGACATTGCCCCATCGGCTTGGAGGCGGAGTGTCCGCAGGCTTGGCAGCGATAGACGGTTTTCAGTCGGGCCATGACCGGAGTATAGCCGATTTTCCGTTTTCGTACAAGTGTACGACTGCGCGCTTGAAATGGCCGGCCTCAGGGCGCATACTCTGGGCATGAAACTCATCCCCCTCCTCGGCATGCTCATCCTCGCGGCTCCGGCGCTCGCGGACGACGAAGAAGCCGAGGAAGCCCCCGCCTCTTCCCACTCCGCCGAGCCCGCCGAGGCGCCCGGAACCTCGGAGATCTCCGCCGGAGCCGCCAGCGCGGCCGGAGCGACGGCGCAAGGCGGCGCCGGACTCGGCCAATCCGCCAAGCCGGAGAAGAAACCCTCCTCCGGATCGGTGGCGAGCGGAGGAGGCGGCTCGGGAACCGGCTCCGGAGCGGCTTCGGGCGGCGGCGAGGCGAGCGCCTTCAAGGGCAAGTTCCTGATCTACGACAGTCTCGCGGCGATGCCGAAGCACGCGCTCGCGCACGGCGTGATGAGCTTCACCCCGACCGTCGGCTATTCGGTCGGCTTCATCCCGGGCCCCACCGGCTACTGCGCGGCCATCGACTCCCCGGCGGCTCCGGCCAAGAGCGCCTGCAAGGCCGACATGTGGATCTCGAAGAAGCCCGGCGGACCGGCGCTTCCGGACTGCACGCAGTCGGGAGGCCTCACGACCGGCGGAGTCTGGGTTCCGTACTCGTCGCCCGAACACAAGGACAAGTTCAGGCCCTGCCTGATCAAGGCGAACACGGAGCGGCACTACTGCAACATCGTCGTGACGCGCGATTGGTCGAACAAGGACACGTATTGCGGGGCGCTGCTGAACTCGCCCCTCGGCCGGCCCGACCTCGAGAAGAAGTAGGCTAGTTGTTGCGGGAGCGGCCGCGGGAGCCCGCGGCGCCGAAGGACGCCACGCCGAACAGATAGGCGAGGTCGGTGTCCTCGAACATCACGTTGATCCAGGTCTGGTAGCGCGGGACCGTGGCCATGTCCTCGACGCGGCCGCCGACCTTCACGTACTTGTGGACCTTGAACTGGGCGCCGAGATCGTAGGCCGGCTTGTCGAAACGGCGTCCGGACACGATGCGGTTGCGGCCGAAGTCGTGCGCCTGGCCGACGACGGAGAGGCGGCCCAACAGCGGATCCTTGTGGAACGGCGTCAGCGTCACGCGGGCGCCGCCGCCGGAGCGGATCACGCCGACGCCGAAGTCCCACCAGCCCTTCTCGAAGCCGAGCAGTGCGTCGATGCGGTTGGGCTGGGCGTAGTCGGGGGTGGCGTTGCGCGGCGCGTCGTTGAGGTTCGCGAGGTTGGAGCCGCCGACGTAATAGTAGCGGCCCTCGCGCGGCACGATCTTGAGGCCGATGTCGACGCGCGAGGTGCGCACCGCGTGCTCGTAGCGCCAATCGTAGTTCCAGTACACCTTGAACTGATTGATGCGGCTGAAGGCGTCGTTGAGATTCGAGACCGTGTTCTTCAGGTCGTCCTTGATCTTCGTGTCGTTGAGCAGGGCGCCGATCGTGCCGGAGCTGCTGTTGACGCTGGCCATCATCTGGTTCGACTTGGCGAGCAGGGCGTCGAGCTTCTCCGTGATCTCGTCGCTGCGGTTGAGGGCCTTCTCGAGCTTCGGCTTCGTGGTCTCGATCAGGTCGTTGAGGTTGGCCGTCATCTCGCGGACGTTGGCCACCGTCTCGGTCAGGTTGTCGGCGAGGGTGCCGCGCGGCCCCTCCTTGGTGAAGCCGTCGAGCAGCTTCTCGAGCTTGCCGAGAGCCTTCGTCAGCGACTTCTCGATCGAAACCGGGTCCTCGCCGCGCACGGTCGAGTTGGCGGCGATGACGCCGGAGGCTCGGGTGCCCTGGTCGACCTGGAGGTACTTGGAGCCGATGATGCCGGTCGAGCCGATCAGGAACACGGCGTCCTGGTAGATGTCGACCCCCTTGCGGATGGACATGATCACGCGCGCGCCGCCGTCCACGAGCTCGATCTGGCGCACCTGGCCGACCTCGACGCCGGAGAGCTTGACCGGGGCGTCCTTGGAGAGGTTCGCGACGTCGGAGAACTGGGCGTAGAGGGTGTAGCGCTTCTCGAAGGTGACGTCGCCGAGCAGGAAAATGGCGGTCGCCAGGAGGGTGAGGCCTCCCAGGACGAACGCTCCGACTTTCGTTTCGAGCGACATCAGGCTTTCTTGTCGGCGGCCGCCGGCTCCGCCTCGAATTCCTTGAGCTTCATCTTGATCGGCCCCTGGCTGAGGCCGTCCACGAACTGACGCACGTACGGATTGTCGCTGATCTTGATGATCTCAGGATGCGCGACCTGCAGCACCTTCCCCTCGTGGAACATCGCCATGCGGCTGGCGACCTTGTACGCGCACTTCATGTCGTGGGTGACCATGATGGCGGTCACCTTGAGCTGCTTCTGAAGGTCCAGGATCAGGTCCGCGATGACGTCCGTCATGATCGGATCCAGGCCCGTCGTGGGCTCATCATACAAAATGTAAGAAGGCTGGGCCGCGATGGCCCGGGCGAGCGCCACGCGCTGCTTCATGCCGCCGGACAGCTCGGAGGGCTTGAAGTCCTCGACGTCCTTGAGGCCCACGAGCGCGAGGCAGTCCGAAGCGATCTTGCGGTACTTGCCGGTCGGGATGTCGGTGAGGTAGCGCAGGCCGAAGGTGATGTTCTCCCACACCGTCAGGGAGTCGAACAGGGCGCCTTCCTGGAACAGGTAGCCGAACTTGCGGCGGTACTCGGCGATGTCGCGCTCGGTCTTGAGCTGGGTGACGTCGACGCCGTCGACGATGATCTTGCCCTCGTCGGGATGATGCAGGCCGATCGCGCACTTGAGAAAAGTCGATTTGCCGCAGCCGGAGCCGCCGATGATGACCAGCGTCTCGCCGGTCTCCACGCGCAGGTCGATGCCGCGCAGGATCGTGCGCGGCCCGAACCTCTTGACCACTCCCTCGGCGTCGATCATCTCAAGTGATCCCGAAGGCGTTCAAGACCGCCGTGGCGAAGTAGTCCAGCACGAGCACGAGCACCATGCTGATGACGACGGCCGACGTCGTGGCCTTGCCCACTCCCTCGGCGCCGCCGCGCGTGGTCACGCCTTTGAAGCAGCTGACCAAGGAGACGATCGAAGCGAAGACGAAGGTCTTCAGGAAGCCGTGCACGAAGTGCCGGACCTCCATGTTGTCGACGATGTCGTGCCAGTATACGGTCGCAGGGATCTGGTACTTGGCGTGCGCGACGAGGTAGCCGCCCAGGATGCCGGTGAAATCGGAGACGACCGTCAGCAGCGGTAGCATCATCATGAACGCCAGGAAGCGCGGGATGACGAGGTAGCGGATCGGATCGGTGCCGAGCGTGTAGAGAGCGTCGATCTGCTCGGTGACCTTCATCGTGCCGAGCTCGGCGGCGAGCGCGGCGCCGGCGCGGCCGGCCACGACGATCGCGGTCATGACCGGCGCCAGCTCCATGACGAGCGAGAAGGCGACGACCGTGCCGACGAACAGAGGCTCGTTGAAGAAGTGCTTCGAGGACGCGCCGGTCTGAAGCGCGAGCACCATGCCCGTGAAGAAGGCCGTCATCGAAGTGACGGGCAGGGACTCCACGCCGATGCGCATCATCTGGATCAAGGTCTGGCGCCATTCGATCTTCGAGTTCACCATCCAGGCGAACGTGGAGCGGATGAGGAACGTGAACTGGCCCGTCTCCTCGGCCGTGCCGAGTATGAGGCGTCCGAATCCGCCGACGGCGGAGGCGATCACGACCCCACCCCCACGCGCGGAACGCGCGCCGACAGCGCGGTCGCGGTCTCGTACGGGATCGTGCCGCACAGACGCGCGAGCTCGGCGGCGCGGACTTCGGCGTCGCCCTGGCGGCCGATCAGCACGGCGTCGTCGCCGACGCGAGCCGACGGAGCGTCGGTGACGTCGACCATGATCTGGTCCATCGTCACGCGTCCGACGACGGGGCAGCGCTTGCCCCCGACGAGGACGGGCGCGCCGTTGGACAAGGCGCGCGCGTAGCCGTCGCCGTAACCGACCGGCAGGGTCGCGATCCGGGAGACGCGCTTGGCGCGCCAGGCCGCTCCGTAGCTGACCGTCGCGCCCTTGGCGACGGACTTCACATACACGAGCTTGCTCTTCAGCGAGAGGACCGGCGCGAAGCCGTCGTAGAGGCCGTAAGCGGCCAAGCCCGGGCGCACGAGGTCGAAGCGCGACTCGGGGTGCCGCAGGGCGGCGGCCGAGTTCGCGGCGTGCACGAGGGACGGCCGCAGTCCTTCCTTGTCCAAGGCCTTCAGTACCTTGCCGAAGGCCGAAAGCTGACGCCGCGTGAACGCGGGGTCGTTCTCGGCCTTGGCCATGTGAGTATACAACCCTTGGACCCGGATTCCCCGCAAGGTCGAGAGGCCGCGCGCCAGTTCCGGGGCGGCCTCCGGACGCACGCCGATGCGGCCCATGCCGGTGTCGACCTTCACGTGCACGTCGATGGTCCGGCGCAGGCGCGTGGCGGCCTCGGCGACGCGGCGCGCGGACTCGAGCGAAGCGACGATCGGGGTCAGCCCGTGGGCGGCGGCGGCGAGCACGCTCTCGAAGGGGTACAGGGAGCCGAGCACCAGCACCGGCAGCTTCACTCCGGCGTCGCGCAGGGCCACTCCCTCCTCGACGGAGGACACGCCCAGCCAGTCGGCCGCGCGCGCCTTCTGCGCGGCGAGCGCGCACAACGGGGCGTCGTGGCCGTAGGCGTTGGCCTTCACGACGAACATCAGCTTCGGGCGGGGGCCGACGCGGCGGCGCAGGAGACGAAGATTGGAGACGAGCGCGGCGAGGTCGATTTCAGCCCAAGTGGGCCGGAAGAACCGCCTCATTTAGGAAAACTGCTGTTGGGTATCCTGGAACTCAACAGGCTCGTCAACACCCGTCGCTTCATCCACGAAGCGCGTAATGTCGCGAAGGAACATTACATCCACGCTACCCGTCGGACCCTGGCGCTGCTTGGCAATAATAATCTGCGCCTTGTTTTCGAGGGTCGGGTCATTGGGCTTGTAGTAGCCTTCGCGATGGATCATCGCAACAAGGTCGGCATCCTGCTCAAGCGAGCCTGATTCGCGCAGGTCGGAAAGTTTCGGCTTGTTGTCGAGACGCGTCTTATCCTCGCTTGCACGCGACAGCTGAGACAAGGCAATAACGGGAATATTCAACTCGCGCGCCAACTGCTTGAGTCCACGTGAAATTTCCGAGACTTCCTGCTGACGATTCTCTGTACGCCCCCCACTACCGCGTAACAACTGCAGATAGTCGATGACGATTAATCCAAGATGCTTGTTGTCCTTTCGCAGACGAGAAACGAGCTGCCGCGCGATAGCGCGAACATTGAAAACAGTCATACCCGGGTTATCGTTAATGAAGAGCGGCGCCTCTGAGAAGCGGGCAGCGGCGCCAGTCAAATCCTGCCAACGATCACGCTTGAAATACCCGGTGCGAATATCCTTCAGGTTGACCTTAGCTTCAGCGGAAATAAACCGATGCATAATCGCATGACGATTCATTTCTAGAGAGAAGAACAGCACCGGCGTGCTCTTTTCAAGGACCACGTGCGCGACGATATTCTGCGCGAATGCGGTCTTTCCCATTGAAGGGCGTGCAGCCAACAGGATGAGATCGGATTTCTGGAATCCGGTCGTCATCTTATCGAAAGCTTTCAGCCCGGTCGGAACACCGGTGACCGCCTGCTTACTATGAACCGCCTTCTCAATCTGGTCGATCACCTCGTGAACGATCTCACGCGCCTCTACGACGCCGACCAGGCTTTGGCGCTCGCTGACTTTAAGAATCGAAGCCTGCGCGGAGTCGAGAATTTTGTCAGTGTCCTTAATCTGACTCTGACTTTCCTCAATGATAATACCAGCCGTTGAGATCAGTTCTCGAAGAATCGCCTTTTCTTTGACGACTTTGGCGTAGGATTCAAGGTGGGCCGTAGTAACGACCTTATGAATCAATTCAGCAAGATACTCGCCACCACCGATTTGCTCAATGCTACCAAGCCTGCGAAGCTGTTCGGATACGGTCACCGTGTCCGCAACATTGTCAGACTTAATTAGGGTGGCAATCGCACGGAAGATAAGCTTGTGCTTATCCAGGTAAAAGTCCTGATCGGCGACCAGGTCGAGGGCACGCTCGGCAGATTCGCGCTCAATGAGCATGCAACCGAGCACGCTCATCTCAGCCTCAATGGCTCGAGGCTCTTCTCTTTGCGGCCTATCGGCCATGCAGTTTGCTCTTTCGCGCTACTCGCGGGCGGTGACGGTAACCTTGACCTTCGCGACGACCTCGGGCGCGAGCTTGAGGGAAACCTCGTGCTCGCCGGTGGTCTTGATCGCGGTGTCGAGATTGATCGAGTTCTTCGGCGCGTCGAAGCCGGCGGCCTTCAGGCTCTTGAGCAGGTCGCCCTTGCCGATCGAGCCGAACAGCTTGCCTTCCTCGGACGCGGGGACCGAGAACGAGAGGTTGACGCCGGCGAGCTTCTCCGACAGCTCACGGGCGGCCTTCACTTCCGCGGCGACGAGGGCCGCGCGCTTCTCCTTGCCCTTCTCCCAGTACTTGAGAGCGGCCTCGGTGGCGGCCTCCGCGAGCTTGCGCGGAAGCAGAAAATTGCGGGCGTAGCCGGTCTTGACGTCCTTGACGTCGCCGGCGCGGCCGAGATTGTCGACGGTGCTGCGGAGGATGACTTTCATGACGGTGCTCCTACTTCGTTGTTCGAGACCCGGTTAGCGGGCGACGTACGGCAGAAGCGCCAGGTTGCGGGCGCGCTTGATGCAGCGGGTGAGCTGGCGCTGGTGCGACGCGCAGTTGCCCGTGATGCGGGCCGACAGGATCTTGCCCGTGTCGGTCGTGAAGGTGCGCAGGATCTGGATCTGCTTGAAGTCGATGTCGCGGACCTTCTCGGCGCAGAAGCGGCAGACCTTGCGGCGGACGGGATAGGGGGCGCGGCGGCCTCCGGGACCGGCGGCAGGGCGGCGGGCCCCGGCGGCGGGAGCGGCGGAAGAGGCGGCGGGAGCGGCCTCGGTGGAAGCGGCGGCGGTGGGCTCGGCGGACATCAGAACGGTACCTCCTCAATCTCTGCGCCGGCCGACGGCTCCGGCTCCCCGGCGCCGGAACCGCCGGCGGACGAGGCCTTCTCAAGAATCTGGACGCGGCGCGCTTCGACTTCGATGCCGGAGCGCTTGTTGCCTTCCTTGTCCTGGTAATCGTAGCTGCGCAGGCGGCCCTCGACGTGGACGGGGCTGCCCTTCTTGACGACCTTGCCGACGCGCTCGCCGGCCTCGCGCCAGATCACGCAGTTGACGAACGTGGTGTCGTCCTTCCACTCGCCCGACTTCGGGTCCTTGTAGCGGCGGTTGACCGCGAGGCCGAAGCGGCACATCGCGGTGCCGGAGGCGGTGTACTTGAGCTCGGGGTCGCGCGTGAGGCGGCCCGTCAAAAGAACGGTGTTCTGCTCGGGCAGGCGCAGCTCGGCCATGTTACGCCTGGGCCGCGGCCGGGGCGACGGCGGGCTTGATCTTCTTCGGCTTCTTCTCCTTCATCTTGCGGTCGTGGACCGCGACGGTCATCTCGCGGATGACGGTGTCGGAGACGGAGAAATTGTGCGCCATCTTCTTCAGCAGGCCGGGGTTGCCCTTGTACTTGAGGTACACGTAGATGCCCTCGCGCGCCTTGCCGATGATGTGGGTGAGCTTGCGGCGGCCCCAGATCTCGTGGTTGACGACTTCGCCGGCTTCGCCGGAGATCATGACCTTCGTCTTCTCGACGAACTCGGCGACCTCGGGGTCGGCGAGGACCGGCTTCAGGATGAGGACCGTCTCGTAAATCTGCATAAGTGTTCCACACTATAGCAAAACCTTCCCGACGATGACAAGCGTTTTTTCCGCCGCGCCGCTTGACGAGGCGTTTCGGCGCTGTTACCCTTCCTACTAATAAGCGATGAGCCCAAGACTCGCGATCGCCGTCCTGCTCATCCTCTCCGCCGTCGTCCAGGCTGGAGCGGAGTCGTTCAAATCCTGGGCCGCGAGAGGCTCCCGGGAAGAACGGGAGCGGGATCCCAAGGCCGCGGCCGTCTCATACGGCAACGCCCTGTCGCTGTGGAAGGAATCGGACGGCGCCTCCGCCAAGGCGAAGGTGCTGTGCGCGCGCTCCCTGATCCGCGAGAAGGACGGCGACGCCGACGGCGCGATCGAAGATCTGACGAACTGCCTGGCGATCGACAAGAAGAACGCCAAGGGCTTCCACCGCCGCGGCGTGCTCCTGCTCGAGAAAGGCGACGTCTCCTCTGCGATCAGCAACTTCTACAAGGCCGTCGCGCTCGACATCCGCTTCGGCCAGGCCTACGCCGATCGCGCGAGCGCCTACGAGCGGCAGGGCGAGGCCGGATTCGCGAACGAAGACTACCGCCGGGCCTGCGAACTGGGAGTCAAGGCCGCCTGCGCCAAGCTCCCCGCGCGAGGCAAAGGCAAGCCCGCCAAGGCCAAGAGCCCGCCCCCCGCGCGAGCGGCGGAGGAAGCGGCGCCCAAAGCCGCGGAGCCGGAGCCGGCGGCCAAGCCCGACGAGGAAGCGCCGGCGGAGGCGGCCCCGCCGGCCGAAGCCGAGGCGCCTAAGAAGCCGAAGAAATCCTCGTTCTATCTCCCGAAGTACCGCGACTGCCTCGACTCGCTCGAAGCCTGCGTCGAACGCGGAGAATCGTTCGGAACCTGCGTGCGCGCCGCGCCGAACTGCGACAAGAAGGCCGTCAAGGGCTGCTGCCCCGCCGCCTGCCTCAAGGCCTACCAGAAGGCGACCAACCGGGACCGTTCCGAGGCCGAGGCCTACCGCGACCATTTCTCCGCCGACTCCGCGTGCGGCGTGCCGCCCAAGGAAGAAGAGGAGGACTGACGGATCCCGGCCGAAGCGTGCAATACTTGACAAAAGATGACAACGGACATACACTTTGAGTGTTCTCCGACCCTAAACGATAAAAGGCAACGTTCGAATCCATGAAAAAGAAGCGCAAGCAGACCAAGAAGGGGCTCGGCGGCGGCCCCGTCCCCGACGTGATGGACATCAAGACGCTCGCGTTGTATCTGTCCATGGGCCGCTCCAAGATCTACGGCCTCATCCGCCAGAAGCGCATCCCCGCCTCGCGCATCGGCCGCCAGTACCGTTTTTCCAAGGATCTCGTCGACCAGTGGCTGAAGGAGCGCCTCATCATGCCCCAGGAGACGCAGATCGCCCTCTTCGACAAACCGGGAAAATAGCCGTATTCCCCGTCGAGAGCCCCGTCGGAGAATCCTCCGGCGGGGCTCTTCGTTTTCTCGTCGGAGCTCCGACGAGGAAAACTTGCACCTCCGACGAGAAACATGCTAGATTCTCCGCCAGACGCACCCCCAGGGATCCAGGGGTATCGATCCCGGCATCTGTACGAGAGGTCAAATAAAATGGCTGAGAAGGTTCAGAAGGTCGGCGTTGAGCGCGTTCAGGGTTTCCTGTACTACATCGACAAGCAGGGCGACGTGTCCCGCGCCAAGATGGCCCGCGGCGGCAAGAAGGGCGGCAAGCCGGAGAAGGTCGCCAAGGCCGGCGTGAAGAAGCAGGCCGGTTTCCTGTACTTCCTCGACAAGAAGGGCGACATCTCCCGCGCGAAGATGGTGAACGCGTAAGCGAGACGTCCTCGCCGAGTCAGCGGCCCCCGGCGCGAAAGCGCCGGGGGCCGTTTTTTTAGTCTAATCCCCTTGGTGAACGGCCCCGTCCTGATCGTCGGCCCCGGCGCGATCGGCCTGTCTTTGGCCGCGGCCCTGCGCCGCGCCGGCAAGGACGTCGCGATCCTGGCCCGCGACGCGGCTTCGGAGAAGCGCCTGACGGCGTCCGGCTTCGCCGTCACCGCCCCGGACGGGACGCGCGGGAGCGTGACCGGGCTGCGCTCCGCCCGCGCCCTGAAGGCCCCCGCCCCGGCCGCGCTGTTCTGCGTGAAGTCGGGCGACGCCCGCCGCGCCGCCGCCGCCGCCAAGCGCTGGATCGGTCCGGACACGGCCGTCGTCGCGCTGCAAAACGGCATCGGCCACGAGAAGGTGTTCCGCAGGGCCTTCGGGCCCAAGCGCACCGTGATCGGCGTCTGCTATTTCGCCGCCGACCGGACCGCCGCGGGCGAGCTCAAGCTCAACGGCGGCGAGGACGTCCTGCTCGCGCGCCGCAAGGGCAACGAGGCCCCTCTGGAGGCCGCGCGCGCGCTGCTGTCCGGCGCGGGCTTCCGCGTCCACCTCAAGGAGTCCGAGGAGGGCATGCTGTGGACCAAGGCGGCCTTCAACGCCGCGGTCAACCCGCTCGGCGCGGCCTGCGCGGTGGAAAGCGGCAAGCTCGAGAGCGACCCGGCCCTGCGCGAGCTGTCCCTGCGCGCGCTCTCCGAAGCCGCGGCCGCGGCCGCCGCCTCCGGCCACAAGCTCGACTATCCCGACATGGCGGAGAAGCTCATGCTCTCCTGCCGCAACGCGCCCAGGCAGCGCAACTCGATGCTGCAGGACCTCGCCGCCGGCCGCCGCACCGAGGCCAAGGCCATCCTCGGCCCCCTGCTCGACGCCGCGCGCCGCCGCAAGACGCCCGCGCCGACGCTGGAGACCTTGGCCGCGGTGATCGCCAAGCTCGAGCGGAGGCTCGCCGCGTGAGCGCCCGCCTCCTCGACGGCAAGTCCGTCGCCGCGAAGCTCCTCGCCGAGGCCCGCGCGCTCGCGCGCCGCGCCGGGCGCCGGCCGCGCCTGGCCATCGTCGCCGCCGGCGGCGCCGAGGCGGGAAGCTACCTGAAGGCCAAGCTCAAGGCCTGCGAGGCCGCCGGCGTCGAGGCGGTCGTGCACCGGCTTTCGCCCGGGCCCCGCGCCAAGACGCTGGGCCTGCTCGCCGACGTGTGCGCCTCGGCCGACGCCGTGCTCGTGGAGACGCCCTACCCGCGGGGACTGAGCGCGGCCGACGTCGCCGCCGCGATCCCGCCCGCGAAGGACGCCGAAGCGATGACCGAGGCCGCCTACGGGCGCTTGTTCCTGGCCAAGACCTGGACGGAGGCGTCGGCCCTGCCGGCTCCGTGCACCGCCTTGGCGCTGGCCCGTCTCGCGCTCGCCGCGCGCGTCCCGCTGGCCGGCCGCCGCGCCGTCGTGATCGGCCGCTCCGCGACGGTCGGCCGCCCCGCCGCGCACCTGCTCTCCACGCTCGACCTGACCGTGACGCTCGCGCACTCGCGCACGAAGAATCTCCCCGCGCTGTGCCGCGAGGCCGACGTGCTGGTGCTGGCCGCCGGCGCGCCGGGCCTGGTCCGGCCGTCCTGGGTCAAGCGCGGGGCCGTCGTGCTCGACGCGGGCATCTCCGTGGTGCGCGGCAGGCTCGCGGGCGACGCGGCCCGGGGCGTGGAAAAGCGCGCCGGCGTCCTGACGCCGGTCCCGGGCGGCGTCGGCCCGGTCACGACCGCCTGCGCGGTGCTCAGCGCAGCGCGACTCGCCGCAAAGCGCTGACCGCGCCCAGCGCGAGCGCGCCCGCCGAGAGCCCGATCGCCCCGTCGATCAGCATGCCGGGCGGCGCGTGCAGGCCGTGCCCCAGGATGCTCCCGCCCACCAGGAACATCGCCGCGGTGCCGAGCACGGAGAGCGCCTTCATCAGCAGCGGCGCGGCGCGCAGCAGCGCCCGGCCGAGCGGGGCGGACGCGGGCGAGCCGCTCAAGGTCTGGCCCAGGTCGTCGAGCTTCACGATCGCGGCCACGAAGCCGTAGACGAAGACCGTCATCGCCAGGGCGATCGCGGCGACCACGGCCGCGCGGACCGGGAACGGCGCGGCCTCGGCGGCGCCGAGCGCGTCGATGATGATCTCCGCCGACAGGCTGAAGTCGGTGCGGATCGCGCCGGCGATCTTCCCCTTCTCGTGGGCGACGAGGGCGGCCTCGGAATCGGCGACCGCCGCGATCAGCGCGGCGTGCTCCGCCTCGTCCTCCTTCCCGTGGAGAAAGCGGTGCGCGACTTTCTCGAAACCCTCGTAGCAAAGGTAGAGGCCGCCGAGCATCAGCAGCGGCGTCACCGCCCAGGGCGCGGCCGCGCTCAGCAGCAGGGCCGAGGGCACCAGGATCGCCTTGTTCTTCAGCGAGCCCTTCGCGACCGCCCACACCACCGGCAGCTCGCGCTCGGCGCGCACGCCCGCGACCTGGTTCGCGTTGAGCGCGAGGTCGTCGCCGAGCACGCCGGAGGTCTTCTTCGCGGCGGCCTTGGACAGCACGGCGACGTCGTCGAGGACGGTCGCGATGTCGTCGAGCAGGGCGAACAGGCTCGTGGCCATGCCGTCAGTCTATCAAAAGCCCGCCGCGGCCGCGCCGGTTCAGCGGCCGAAGAGCATCGCGAAGAACGGGTTGTAGTCCGCGTCCACGGTCTTCACGGTCCGGACGTACTCGATCCAGATCGAGCCGGCCGCGGCCGCGTCGCGCGGCCGGGCCGCGCCCTTGGGCCGGGAGAGGATCAACGTGTCGAGGGCGTAGTTCGAGAACTTCCCCGGGCGCCCCGAGAAGCCGTACTCGATGCCCCAGCCCTCGGCGAGCAGGCGGCGGATCAGCGGCCCGTGCTTCTCTAAAATCATCCCGCGCTGGCCGGGATTCGGGTCGTTCTGGATCACGAGCTGGCCGCCCTCGGCGATCCAACCCGCCATCTCCTCGAGCTTCCTGTCGAAGCCGGGCACGTAGTGCACCGCGTTCTTGGTGCGCAGGACGGCGACCGGCTTCGCGGGCTTGGCCAGCGCCCCGATGTCGCCCTCCACGACCTTCGCGTTGGGCTTGCCGGCGATCCGGGCGGCGGTCTCGAGATAAGAGGCCACGAACGGCGAGTAATCGAAGAAGGAGTAGCTCGTCTTGGGGTCGAGCTCGTTGTGGATGAAGCCGAGCGCGTTCATGCCCGCGGCCATGTCCCAGTACTCGCCGCCCTCGATCGGGCTCGGCGGCAGGTGCGGCCGGTGGCCGCGCACGCGCATGCCGGCGGCCTGCGCCATCTTCAGCTGCAAGGCGTTGCGCTCCTCGCGCGCCGAGTCGTTGAAGGCCATCCAACGGCCCAGCAGCTTCATGAAGCCGACCGCGGCGGGGTCGCTCCGGTCGTCGTGCGCCTCCACGAGGTCCGCGGCGGAGCGATACACCGCGCGTCCGTGGAAGTCCATGGGGCCGCGTCCGCGCGGGTCCATCTGGCCGAGGAAGTGCTCGCCCATGAAGGTGTACTTCTGCGCGATCTCCGCGGCGACGCCGACGAAATCGCCGCCGAAGGTGTTCAGGGCTTTGGACTGCGGGCGCGCCTCCTTCCAGGCCGCGACGATCTCGCGGTCGGTCGGCGGGCTGAGGCCGGAGGCGCGATTGGGGTCGGACTGGGAGCCGGGCGTGACGGGCCCGCCGTCGCCGATCGAGGCGGCCGGGCGGCGGGCCGCGCCGTCGAACAGCGCGTTCGCGGCGGCGATCTGCTCGCGAGAACCCGGCTTCTCGGCGTTCGACGCGGCGGGCTTGATCACGGCCAAGGCGGCGGGCACGAGGGCGGCGCGCGCGGCCTGAGGCTCGGCCTTCGCGGCGGCGGCCCGGATCCCGGCGGCCAGGGCGGGAGCGGACGGGACCGCGCCGAGCGCCGGCGTCAGCGAAGCGGCGGGCAAGGCCCCGGGAGCGTGGGCGGCGGGCGAGAGGGCGAGGGCCGGAACGGGCGACAGGGGCGTCCCGCCGAGGCCGGGGGTGACCGACACGCCCGTCTTGGTCTGCGCCGAGGCGGACACCGCCAAGGCCATGAAAAAAGCCGCTGCTTTCACCATGCCCCCAGGGTAACTCCCTCAGAGAGGCCCCCCCAGGGCCCTAGGGCCCCGGACGGGGTGGGCCCTTCGCCGCCTACCAGCCGGGGTTGATCGCGGGGCAGCGCGTCGCCAGCCAGGCCTTGAGCTGGGCGTCGTCGAACTTGAAGTCGTGGTCGCCGTTCGCGTACGCGAACAGCTCCTTGTTCTTGACCGCGCACGTGTGGCCCTGGGCGTCGCGGAAGGTCGCCGTCGCCTCGGGCCGCCCCGCCGGGCTCTCGCCCATGCGGAAGCCCCCGTCGAGCATCAGGCCGGCGTAGGAGGTGATCTCGACCCCGCCGCGCTCGGCCGGATCGACGCGCGGCGAGACCGTCACCGAGCCCCGGTCGAGGGAGCGGATCTGCGCGGTGGCCGGATCGATCGAGATCGTCCCGCCGTCGGCCATGACGACCTCGACGGTCCGCGCGGCGGCGTTCATATGAAGCGTCGGTTTGCCGGTTCTGGGAAAAAATCGGAACTCGCGGGCCGAGGTCAGGTTCGGGTTGCTGTCCTCGCCGTCGCCGTAGGAGGAGAACACCATGAGCAGGCCGTCGCCGAAGACCGTGTAGGCGCGGTAGATGAGATCCGTCGTGCTCATCGGCCCGATCGAGACGAAGCAGTTGCCGGAGGAGAAGCCGTCGGCGTAGCCCTGGGTGTTGTCCACGTGCGAGGGGTTCACGCGCGGGCAGGCCGTCGCGGACGTCGCGACGACGAGCGGCCGGATCGAGGTGCGGACCATCCCGGCCGAGACCGGGACGGCCAGCGCGGCGAGCAGGAGAGCGTGTCTCATGCCCGCGAGACTAGCACTTTTCAGGCGGGGTCGCGCTGCAGGAACGGGTAGCGGTAGTCGCGCGGCGGGTCGAACGTCTCCTTGATCGTGCGCGGGGACACCCAGCGCAGGAGGTTCAGGTACGAGCCCGCCTTGTCGTTGGTGCCGGACGCGCGCGCGCCGCCGAAGGGCTGCTGGCCGACCACCGCGCCGGTGGGCTTGTCGTTGAGGTAGAAGTTGCCCGCCGCGTTGACGAGCGCCGCCTCGGCCTCGACGAGCACGCGCCGGTCGCGCGCGAACACCGAGCCGGTGAGCGCGTAGGGCGTGCTCTCGTCGACGAGCTTGAGCGTCTCCTTCCACTTCTTCTCTTGATAAACGTAGACGGTCAGGACCGGCCCGAATATCTCCTCGCACATCGTGGGGCTCTTGGGATCGGTCGTCTCGATGACGGTCGGCGTCACGAACCAGCCGACGGAGTCGTCGCACGTCCCGCCGAAGGCGATCTTGTTGGCCTTGTTCTTCTTGGCCGCGGCGATGTAGGCCTTGATCTTGTCGAAGGACGCCTTGTGGATGACCGCGTTGACGAACTTGCCGGGATCCTCGGGCGAGCCGGTCTCTATAGAAGCCAGCTGCTCCTTCATCAGCTTCTTGATCTTGGGCCACTGCCCCGCCGGGACGTAGGCGCGCGAAGCGGCCGAGCACTTCTGGCCCTGGAACTCGAAGGCGCCGCGCACGAGCGCGGTGGCCACGGCCTCGGGATCGGCGGACTCGTGGGCGAGGACGAAGTCCTTGCCGCCCGTCTCGCCGACGAGGCGCGGGTAGTTCTTGTAGAGATGGATGTTCTGGCCGACCGTCTTCCACATGCCCTTGAACACCGAGGTCGAGCCGGTGAAGTGCACCCCGGCCATATCGGGATGGGAGAGGAGCGCGTCCGAGACCGCCTGGGGGTCGCCGGTGACCATGTTGATCACGCCCGGCGGCAGGCCGGCCTCTTCGAAGAGCTTGAGCACGTAGTGCGCGGAGTACATCGCGTGGGCCGAGGGCTTCCAGACCACGACGTTGCCCATCAGCGCGGGCGCGGCCGGGATGTTGCCGGCGATGGCGGTGAAGTTGAAGGGCGTGACCGCGTAGACGAAGCCCTCGAGCGGGCGGTACTCGAGGCGGTTCCAGATGCCCTTGGCGGAGTCCACCTGCTGGGAGTAGATGAACTCGGCGTAGTAGGCGTTGAAGCGCAGGAAGTCGATGAGCTCGCAGGCGGAGTCGATCTCGGCCTGGAACAGGTTCTTCGACTGGTTCAGCATGGTGGCCGCGTTGAGCGTCCAGCGCCAGTCGTTGGCCAGCAGGTCGGCGGCCTTGAGGAACACGCCGGCGCGGGCCGCGAAGGGCATCGCCGCCCAGTCCTTGCGCGCCTTGAGCGCCGCGGCGACGGCCTTCTTGGCGTCGGCGGCGCCGCCCTCGTGCCAGCGGCCGATGAGCTGGCTATGATCGTAGGGTGAGCGGATGTCGTGCTTCTTGCCGGTGCGCACCTCGGCGCCCCCGATGACCATGGGGATGTCCAAAACCTTGGACTTCATCTGGTTCAGGCGGGCGAAGAACCTCGCGCGCTCGGGGCTGCCCGGGGCGTAGTTCAGGATGGGCTCGTTGACGGGCTTGGGGACGTTGAAGCGGGCGTTGGTCATTTCTCGATGATACAATAATGGGGTGAAGGAGCACGGAAAGACCCTCTCGGCGCCCGCGGGCGACGCGGTCAAAGCCTCTGCGTTCGTCGCTCTCGCGGCGTGCCTGGGAGCAATGTACTGGCTATGGCCGCGGCTCTCGGCGCCCCAACGCTGGACCGCGTATCCGGTCATCGTCCTCATCATGGGGCTCGTCGCCCTCCAGGCGGCGCAGCCCCGGCCCCCGCTGAAGACGGTGCGGCTCCTGCGCGGGCGAATGCGCGTCTCCGACGGCGAGCGCCGGATCGAGGTGGACTTGAGCGACGTCGAGAGCGTCACCGAGCACCTCCGCTACGACATCCGGGTAGTCGAGGTGAAGCTGCGGCGGGAGACGGAGTTCGGACGCTCCTTCTGCTTCAAGCCGCGGGCCGCGCACACGGCCGGCGGCGTCGTGCCGCACCCGGTCGTGACGGAGCTGCGCCGGGAGGCCGGGCTGTGAGCGTCTCCGCGCACCTGAGCCCCGAGCCCGAACGCCGGCTCTGGATCATCCACGAGAACCTGCGCCAGGCCGTGGACGGCTACGACGCGCGCATCGCGGCGCTGACCGCCCTCTGCGCGGCCGAGGCGGTCGTCCTGAGATCTCCGTCGATGGCCTGCCTCGCGGGGCTCGGCATCGCGGCGCTGACGCCGTTCTGGCGCGCGCCGAGGAGCTTCTCCTTCCTCGAGCCCTCGCGGCGGCGCCAAAGCGTCGACGACAGCCTCATTCTGGCCGAGGACCTGATCAAGTATTCCCACGGCGAACTGATCTACCGCCTCGACAAGTACCTGGGCGGCGGAATCACGGCCACGCCCTACTACGAGGACGTGGTGGGGCGCATCCTCGAGCACGCCCACCAGGCGGCGCGCAAGCGCCGCGTCCTCGCGGCGCTGTGCGCGCTGGCCGCGCTGGGTCAGCTCGGCCTCGCCTGGCTCGCCCTGCGCTAGAGCAGGGAGTCGAGCTTGGCCTTGATCGTCGCCTTGGACTGTACGCCGACCATCTGCTCGACGAGCTTGCCCTGCTTGAAGAACAGCAGGGTCGGGATCGCCGAGACGCGGTAGGCCGACATCGTCTCGGAGTTCTCGTCGGTGTTGAGCTTGGCCACGACGGCCTTGCCCTGGTATTCGCCGGCGAGCTCCTCGACGACGGGGCCGAGCATGCGGCACGGCCCGCACCACGGGGCCCAGAGGTCCACGAGGACGGGCTTGTCGGATTCCAGCGCCTGCTTCTTGAACGTCGCGTCGGTCAGTTCGAGCATAGCGTCTCCTTTATATCAGTTGCGGCTCTCGCGCGGAATCACCGAGATGTCCTCGGCTCCGCGCTCGCGCACGATCGTCATCCGGGCGGGACGGCCGATGGCGTCCTCGCCCAGAGAACGGTGCAGGTCGTCCACCCCGGACACCGGTTTTCCGCCGTAGCCCACGATCAGGTCTCCCTCCTCGACCCCGGCGTCGGCCGCCGGCCCCCCCGGCTCGACGGCGATGACGAGCACGCCGGTCTCGGCCGCCACGCCCAGCCGCTTGGCCAGGCCGCGCGGCACCCGCACGTCCTGGCCGCCCAGGCCCAGCACGCCGCGGCGGATGCGCCCGTGCTCGATGAGCCGGCCGGCGACGTATTTGGCCGTGTCGATGGGGATCGCGAAGCACAGTCCCTGCGCGGGCAAGATGACGGCCGAGTTCACCCCGATCACGCGGCCTGCGGAGTCGACGAGCGGCCCGCCGGAATTTCCCGGGTTGAGCGCCGCGTCGGTCTGCACGATGCCGTCCATGATCCGCCCGGATTCCGAGCGCAGCGAACGCCCCAGAGCGGACACCACGCCGGCCGTGACCGAGTAGGAGAAGCCGTATGGATTGCCGATCGCGATCGCCACCTGCCCCGGCTTGAGCGACTTGGACTCCCCCAGCTCGAGCGTCGGCAGGCCGTCGGCTTGCACGCGCACGACGGCCAGGTCCGTGGCGGGATCGTCGCCCACCACCTCTCCGGAAAAGCGACGGCCGTCGTGCAGGACGATCTCGAGCGACGAGGCGCCGTGTACGACGTGGCTGTTGGTGAGGATGTAGCCGTTCGCCGTGAAGAAGAACCCCGACCCCGAGCCTCCCCGTCCGCCCTTGCGCGCCTCGATCCTGACCACGGCCGGGCTCACGCGCGCGGCCACGTCCGAGACCGTGCGGCTGTACGCGTCCAGCAGCGCCCCGTCGTTCTGCGCGAAGTCCATAGTTCCTCCTTTAAACGGCGAACCCGCCGTCCACGTCGATCGTCGCCCCGGTGACGTACGCGGCCTCCGGCGAGGCCAGGAACGCCACCACCGCGGCGACCTCGTCCGCGGTCCCGTAGCGGCCGAGGGCGGTGCGCGCCGTCTGCGCCGCCGAGTAGCCCCCGTTCGCCGGATTCATGTCCGTGTCGATGGGACCGGGCTGCACGAGGTTGACCGTGATCCCCTTCGCCCCGAGTTCGCGCGACCAGCCGCGCGTGTATCCGCCGACAGCGGCCTTGGTCGCCGAGTAGTCGGAGAAGCCGGCCATGCCCAGGTCGCCCGCCACCGAGCCGATCGTGATCACGCGCCCTCCTTCCTTGAGGAGCGGGACGGCGGCGCGCGTCGCCGCGGCGACGGCCTCGACGTTGACCGCGAACATGCGCGCGATCGCGGCCGCGTCGGTCTTCTCGCCCAGCGGCGCGCCCGCGAAGACGCCCGCGTTGTTGACGAGGATGTCGAGCCGCCCGAAGGCCTTCGCCGCGGCCTCCACGGCGCCCGCGACGGCCTCCGCGTCGGCGCTGTCGGCGTGCAGCGCCACGGCCTTGCCGCCGGCCTTCTTCAGTTCGGCGGCCAGCGCCTCGGCCTTGTCCTTGGCGGACACATAGGTGAACGCCACCGCCGCGCCGTCCGCCGCCAGGCGCCGCACGATCGCCGCGCCGATGCCGCGCGACCCTCCCGTCACCAGCGCCGCCTTGCCGTCGAGTCTCTTGCCCATGATCTTCCCCCTTCTGATTCCCTTGTTATTGAATGATGAGTCAAAAATTAGGCCCGAAAATGTCACCCCAAGGATTTCAACGCGGTTTCCGCGACGCCCCGCAGGTCGGTCTCCGGAGCGCCGGACTTGGCCAGAGCGCGCAGTCCCAGCACCGCGGCGTAGAGGAAGCGGGCCAGAACCCGCGGCTCTCCCCCGGTCTTGATCGAACCGTCGGCGCGGCCGCGCAGAACGGCGGCGTGCAGACCGCCCTCCACGCGCCGCCGTCCGTCGTCCACGCAGCGCGAGACGAGCGCGTCGCGCGAGGCGTTCTCCGAGGCCGCGTTGGCCAGGAGGCATCCGCAGGGATCCGCGACGGCTTCCTTTATGACCAGCGCGAACAGGCGCTCGAGCGCCCTGCGCCCGGTCGGGGCGGCGGAAATTTCGGACATCAGGAGCGAGGCCCGGGTGGAGTCGTACCGGCGCAAGGCGGCCAGGTACAGCGCGCGCTTGTCGCCGAAGGCGCCGTACAGGCTGGCGCGGCGCAGGCCGGTGGCCTTTTCGAGGTCCGAAACCGAAGCGCCCTCGTAGCCCTTGGAGCGGAAGACCTCCACGGTCTTGTCGAGGATCGCGTCGCCGTCGAACGTTCGCGGCCGGGCCACGGCAGAATTATAGACTGATCGGTCAATAATGTCAAGCCGGCGCCTTCCCTTTGCTAGAATCCGCCCGTGCCCGATCCTCTCGCCGAGAAGCGCGGACGCTTGCTGGCGCAGTGCGCGGACCTGCCGCTCCTCTGCCGGCTCGTCGAGGTCAGCGAGGGGAATCCCGTCGCCCGCAAGCTCGAGAAGCTTTCCCGGTTCGGGCCGCGCTATCTGACGTGGGCCGCCGCTCGCGCCGGCCTCGCCCCCCGCACGGTCGAGTTCCCCCTCTTCTGGGGCCGGCGGCTGACCCTGCCTTGGACGGACGACGCCGACTTCACGACGTTCTACCTCGCCGGCGGCCCCGGCGGGCCCGAATACAAGCTGGTGCGATGGTTCATCCGCAACTTGAAGGAGGACGACGTCTTCTATGACGTCGGCGCCAACTACGGGTTCTACGCTCATCTCGCTTCGGAACTGATCGGGGACTCGGGGCAGATCCACGCCTTCGAGCCTCTGCCCGAGGTACACGACTGGCTGGTCAAGAACCGGCCGCGCCTGGCCGCCCGCCTCGTGGAAGCGGCGCTCTGGGACGCGACCGGGACGGCCACGCTCTACCGCCACCGTCTCAGCGACGCCTTCAACACGCTCGAGAAGGAGGTCACGGACTTCGATCCCACGCGCGGCCCCGAGAGGACGGAAGTGGACACCGTGACGCTCGACGACTACGTCCTGAAGGAGAAGCCCCCGACCGTCATGAAGATCGACGTCGAGGGAGGCGAGCGGCGCCTGCTCGCCGGGGCGGAGAAGACCATCCGCGGCGTCCGGCCCCGCATCGCGATGGAAGCCTGGGCGGGCGAAGGCGGCCGCCGCTTCACGCTTCCGGCCGCCCGGACCCTGCTGGACTGGGGCTACGAAGCCCTGGCTCTCGACGCCGAGGGAGGAGCCTCCCCTCTGCGGGACGACGCGCTTGCGGGCTGGCTCGACGCCGTCCAAGTCTGGGACAACCTGATCTTCATCCCCCGCTGAAGGCGCTTTCGCGCGAAATAAGTCGGCAATCACGTCGGGCTATGCTCCAGTGACGCCATGAGCGACACCGAACGGGAGCTGCTCCGCATCTGCCGTCTCCACGACGACATCCTCCGCGAGCGGGCCGAAGGCCTGCGTGACGGGGCGCAGGCCTTCCGCGAACGCCTCCTGCAGCGCGAGGAGGCCCTGGCCCGCCTGAGGACCCAGGTCGCGGCCTTGCGCGCGACGATGAGACAGGCTCCCGTTCCCGTCCAGACCGTCCAACCCGCTCCCATGAAGGAGGCCGCCTCGGTCTCGGCGTCCGCGTCGGCCTCCTCCACGGAAGCGGGTTCGTCTTGGCGGCGCGCGGCGCCGTACGCGGCGATCGTCGCGATCGCCGCGTTCGTCGAGCTCGGCGGGACGCGACGCGCCGCCCAACCTCCCGCCCGGGATCTCGCCGGGCTCGTCCGCCCGGCGCCGGCCCCCGTCCTGCGCGAGCACGCCGCGGCGAAGGGCGTTCCCGTCGTCGCGGACGAGGACCGTTCCCAGGAAGCCCTGCTGCTGGTGCATGAATGGACCCTGCCCGGCGACGAGCGCACGCTGGGCGAGCGCTTGGGAGGCTCCCTCGACTTGCCCGGCGGCCGCCCGGCCTGGAGCGTCGAACGCACCGCCGAGCACGCCTACCGGGTGAGCTTCCGCGGCGGCGAGGGCGCGACGATCTATTCCTTCGAGGCCGACGTGTCCGCGCGCGTGGTCTGGCCGTCCGCCGAAACCCAGGACATGCTGGCGCCGCGCTTCGCCGCGGCCCTGCGCGACGACTCCGGCCGCTGAGCGGCTACTTGAAGAGCGCCAGGCTCGACGTGTAGCCGTGCACGAAGACGCGCCCGCCGACGGGTCCGAACTCCCCGTTGGCGAAGAAGCCGGCCAGCGGCACCGGCCCGCGCAGACTCTGCACGAGCGTCGCGTCGTGATCGGACTCCCCGTAAAGCCCCTTCCCCCGGCCGCAGCAGGCGAAGAGCAGAGCGCCCCGGGGAGCGGCGTCCGCCTCGGGCAGATTCCCGAGCAGCATGGAGAAGTCCTGGTCCGAGGTCTGGGCGTCGCGCAGCTGGAACTGGAGCGTCTGACCGCGGCGCAGATTCGTTCCGAGGACGAGCGAACCGGTGCCTTGGTCGAAGCCGAGGAGATTGCGGATCAGGAAGTCGCCGCGCCGGAAAGCGGGACGTCCCTCGTTCATGACCAGGCCGGCGAACAGGGAGGAGCGCGCGAGCCGCTGATCCTCGGGGGAGCACCTCGAGAGCGTCTCGCGCAGGACCTCGAGCGGGTTGCGGCCGCCGAGCTCCTGCAGGACGTTGCCTTCGGCCTTGGTCACGATCAGCGGATCCCCGATCGGCCGGCAGCCCTGCGCGACGACGGTCTGCACTTCGACGGGGCCGACGAGGGCCACGCCCGCGACGCCCTGGCGCAGGACCTGGGAGCCCAAGAGCAGCCATGACGGACGCTGCAGGAGCGGGGCGCTGGCCAGGCCTCCGACGACGGGCGCGCCCGGGTACCCTTCGTTGAACAGGGCCGTCGCGCGCTCGGGGTCGGCGCTCATGGGATCGCCGAGCAGGAGGAATTTAGGCCCCTCGTTCGGGTAGAGATCCAGCTCGGCGATCAACGCGGCGCCGTTCTCCAGCCGCCCCAGCTCGGCGGGAGCAAAGGAGAACGGCTGGATCCGCACGCCCGGCAGCCGCATCGCCAGTATGGAGACCGCGGGCCGCATCTCGACTTCCCGCCGGCCGGAGATCGCGCCGCTGGCGTTGCAGCCCAACACGCGCAACGGCGCCAGCCCCTTGGCCAGGATCGAGGAGAACTCCTCGGGCTCGAACCCGGTGAACGCCTCGGAGACGAAGACCACCGCCAGATCGCACGGACCCGGACCCAGCCGGGAACGGGCCGCCTTCGCGGCGTCGGCCGCGGCCTTGCGCCAGTCCTTGTCCTCCGAAAAACCTTCGGCGAAGCGCTTCGCGTCGCTCACGCGCCGGCCCTCCTGACCGCCTCGGCGACCGCGGGAACGCCCGCCGGCTCGCCCGCGTCGGCGAGGCGCCTCAGATCCGACCCGCAGCCGAACAGCCGCGGGTAGGAGTCGGCCTCGAGCTTGTGCGCGAGGATGTAGTCCTGGTCGTCCGGATCGACGAACGAAATCGTCTTGCGCGGCAGATACAGGCGGTGCGCCGCCGCGAGCAGCGCGTCGGCGCGGGACTCGCCGGGACGGCCGACGAGCTCGAAATCCATGCGCCCGCGGACGTGAAGGTCCGCGACGCGGGCCAGGCCGGCGGCCCGGGCCGGCTCCCCCCCGGCTGCCGGCCACGCTCCTCGAAGGCCCCACTCGAGCCAGCGGCGGTAGTTGTGGTTGCCTTTGAGATGGTGCAGGCGCCGGCACAGCTCGAGCGCCTGCGCGTTGAGCCCGGGATCGACTCGCGGTTCGCGCAGGATCAGCGGATCGCCGGCGCGGGCGACGCGGTCCAGGAAGCCGCCCGCCTCGCGCTCCCACAACTCCTGGAACAGGAACCGCAGGAGGGCGTCGGCGAACTCGCGCTGGGACTTGAGGCCGGTGAGGAGGTAGCCGTCCGTGAACGCCAGCGCGGCGGGAGCCGCGTCGCCGAGAAGGCCGCAGACATTCTCCCCCTCTCCGCCCGCGGCGTGCAGGAGGCCGAGCAGCGGATCGTAGAGGCGGTTCTGAACGAAGCTGAGCGCCTTGAGCGCGGCGTCGCCCGCGCCGGCCTGGCCGAAGGCGTGCGCGCGCAGGAGGGCGGAGGCGGCGAGAGCGTTGCCCTCGGCGGGGAACACCGCCGGTTCCGGCGCCGGCGCGCGCCGGAAGGCCCCGGCCTGCGCGTCCCAGTGGGCGCGCAGCAGGCGCTCGGAAGCCTCGGCGGCCTTGGCCTTGAGGGCCGCGTCTCCCGTCAGCGCGTGCGCGTCCCACAAAAGGGCGACGCGGCGCGCGCGGGCCGACAACGCCGGAGGCTCCGCCTCCGCGGACAGGACGCGGACCGCCGCCTCTCGCGCGGCCGCGTCCCCGCGCTCTCCGGCGGCGTGCAGCAGCGCCTCCGCGGGAAGGCTCTCGAGCCGGGAGAACACGGCCGCGATCGCGGCCGCGTCGGGGCCGGCGGCGGGCGAGTCCTCGCGCACCGCCCCCGTCCAAGCGGGCCCGGCATCCGGCTTGGCCAACGGAGCGGAGGCGAGCTCGGCCAGACGTCCGAGCTCGGCGGCGCCGGACACGACGGCGCGGCGCGCTCCCTCGGAGTCGAGCACGACGGCGTCGCCGCCGAGACGGGCGGCGGCATCGGGACGCGTCTCGGGATCGACGAGGACGGCGACGAAGCGGCTCTCGATCTCCCCCGCGGCGGCCTTCAGGCTCTCCGGCGGCAGGGGACCGGTCGCCGCGAGGATCGGCTTCTTCTGTTCCCTCGCGCGCGCGAACGCGGCGTCCGACCAGGCGACCCAGGGGCTCACGCTGCGCTCTTGTCCTCGGCGAGCTCGAACATGCGCTCGATCGGCTTCAGCGCCCGCGCCGCGACGGCCGGAGGCACGTCGATGGTCTGCGCGGCCGTCGGCTTCTCGAGCGCGGAGAGGATCCGCTCGAGCGTGACGGCCTTCATGTGCGGACACAGGCGGCACATCGGCACGAATATCTTTCCCGGGAACTTGGTGCGCGCCAGGTCGCCCAGGCCGCACTCGGTGATCAGCATGTAGGACGGCGCCTTATGGTCGTCGACCCACTTCATCATGTCTCCCGTGCCTCCGACGTAGTCGACGACCGAGGTCAGCGCCGGGGTGCACTCGAAGTGGGCCAGGATCTTCACGCCCGGGTACATCTTCCGGTAGAAATCCACGGAGGCGGGATCGAAGTTGTCGTGGACGATGCACGTCCCGTCCCAGACGATCAGATCCTTGCCGAGCGTCTTGCCCAGATCCTTGGCGAGGTTGCCGCCCATCATCTTGTCGGGCGCGAAGATGACCTTCTCGTGCGTCTCGTAGAGCTTGCGCAGGATCTTGGGCGCGTTGGCGGAGGTGACGACGACGTCGCACTCGGCCTTCACCGCGGCGGTGGTGTTGATGTAGACCGCGACGGGCGCTCCGGGATGCTTCTTCTTGAGGGCGCGCACGTCGGCCGCCGTGATGGACTCGGAGAGCGAGCAGCCGGCCTCGGCGGCGGGCAGGAGCACGGTCTTGTCCGGCGAGAGGATCTTGGCGGTCTCGGCCATGAAGCGCACGCCGCAGAACACGATGACCTCGGCGTCGGAGGCCGCGCCCAGCTTGGCGAGCTTGTAGGAGTCGCCCACCATGTCGGCCACGCCGAGCAGGATCTCGGGCCTTTGATACACGTGCGCCGGGATGACGGCCTTCTTTTCCTTCTTTAGTCGGTTGATGCGCCAGGTCAGCGCGGCCGCGCGCTCGAGCTCCTCGTCGCGGTAGCCGAGTCCGCCCAGCCCCTTGTCGGCGAGACGCGCCGCTTCCTGCTCGAGTTCGGAGGCGGAAGGCGAGGCCGTTTTCAGCGCCACAGGTTCAGCTCCGGGTAGTTGCAGAAGATGCCGTCGACGCCCATCGCCAGAAGACGGTCCCGCTCGGCCGGCGTGTTGACGGTGTAGACGAGGACGCGCAGGCCGCGGTCGTGGGCGGCTTTGACGATGCGCGCGGTGACCTGGCGGGAACTGATGTTGAGGCTCTCCGCGCCGATCTCCCGCATCTCGCGCAGCGCGGTGCGCATCGTCGTCAGACCGAGCAGGTAGCCGAGACGGATCTTCTCGTCGAGGGAGCGGATGGAGTAGAGCGCCGCGTGGTCGAAGCTCGAGACGAGCGTGCGCGCGCCGGCGCCGCGCTTGTGGATCAGATCGACGACGCGCTCCTCGATGCCCGGATAGACGGAGGAGCCGCGCTTGATCTCCACGTGCAGCTCGACGCCCTTGGGGAGGATGTCGTAGACGTCTTCGAGACGGGGCAGGCGCTCGCCGGCGAAATCCTTCGAGAACCAGGAGCCGACGTCGAGCTTCGCGACGTCCTCCCAGTGCACGTTCTTGAGGCGGCGCTTGTCGCGGCCGCAGCGCTTGAGGTCGTCGTCGTGGGCGACGACGAGCTCGTGGTCGAGAGTCTGATGGACGTCGAGCTCGATGGCGGGCGCGCCCATGGCGAGCGCGCGCAGGAAGGCGGCCATCGTGTTCTCCGGCGCGTGGCCGCTGGCCCCGCGGTGGGCGATGACGAGCATTACTGGAGGACCTCCATGACGGCGCCGGCCTCGGCGTCGCCGTACTCGACGCCGAGCTTCTCTTCGCGCCCGGTGCCCGGGCCGTGGAAGTCGGAGCCTCCCACGACCAGGAGCTTCTTCGATTCGGCCCACGCGCCGTAGGCGCGGACCTGGGACGGCGTGTGGCCGGCGTAGTTGACCTCGACGCCCTGCAGGCCGGAGCGGAACAATTCGTCGAGCTCGGGCTCCTTGCCGGCGGTCTGGGGATGGGCGAGGCAGGCGCGGCCGCCGGCGTCGCGGATCAAGGCGATCGCCTCGGCCGGGCTCGGACCCATCGACTCCACGAAGCCGGGCTTGCCGCGCACGAGGAAGCGGTCGAACGCCTCCTTGCGCGACTTGACGGCGCCCAGGCGCTTGAGGGCGTCGGCGACGTGCGGACGGCCGACGGTCTCGTGGGCGTTGGCGCGCACGTGCGCCAGCTCGATCGGGAAGCCGAGGGCGCGGAGCTTCTCGACGATGCGCGACGCGCGGATCGTGCGGCGCTCCCGGAACTCAGCCAGTCGGCCGCGGAAGCCCGGCGACTCGGGATCGAAGCCGTAGCCCAGGATGTGCACGCGGTCGGCGGCGCCCTCGCCCGCGCAGTTGATCTCGATGCCGAGGCGCACGTCGAGGCCGTGCTCCTTGCCGGCGGCGAACAGGTCGGCGGCGCCGGAGACGCTGTCGTGGTCGGTCAGGGTGAGCATCTCGACGCCGCCCTTCTTCGCGCGCGACACGAGCTCGGCGGGCGTGAGCGTCCCGTCGGAGAAGATCGTGTGGCAGTGCAGCTCGACGCGCTTGGGCACTAGACCGCGACGACTTCCTTGATCTCGGGGATCTCCTGCTTGACCATGCGCTCCACGCCGCCCTTGAGGGTGGCCGTCGAGCTCGGGCAGGTGCCGCAGGCGCCGGACAGGGTGACCTTCACGACGCCGGAGGCCTCGTCGACCGAGACCAGGGAGATGTCGCCGCCGTCGGATTGGATGTAGGGACGGATCTTGTCGAGGACCTTCTCGACGCGCTCGTACGTGGTCATGAGATTCCTCCTATTTTCCGGAAGACAGCTTCTCGAGCCAGGCCGGGGCCGCTCCGCAGGCGCCGCCCTTCTGCTCGAGAATCGAGGCCAAGGTCACGCTCTCGAAGAAGCCCGTGACCAGCCCCCCCAGCTTCGTCCACACCGGCGAGATCGAGCACGAGCCCTGGTGGCGGCAGTCCTTGGAGCCGCCGTCGAAGCGCTCGCAGACCTCCTCGAACACCGCCCCGTCCACGGCGCGCACGACCTGGGCGAGCGTGATCTCCTTCGGCGGGCGCGACAACGCGTAACCGCCTGAGCTGCCGCGATGGCTCGTGACGAGCCCTCCGCGGCGAAGCTTGACGAGAATCTGACTGACGTAGTCGGCCGGAACGTTGTCGGCCTCGGCGAGCCGCTCCGCGGGCACCGGCGACTTGCCGTGCTCGGAGGCCAAGGTCACCATCAGACGCGTCGCGTACTCGATCGAGCTCGTGATTCTCATGAGAACCTCAGTACAGGCCCAGCTGCTCCTTCGCGTCCTCGGTCGCCATCGTCTTCGGGTCCCACGACGGGGCGAAGGTCAGGTCGACGTCGACGTCCTTGATGCCCGGCAGCTTCGTGAGGGCGGTGTGGACCGAGGCGAGCAGCATCGGGCCGTAGGGGCAGGCGGGCGAGGTCAGGCTCATCTTCACCTTCACCGAAGGGCCCTTCGGCGACTCGCCGAACTCGGCGCCGTAGACGAGGCCGAGGTCCACGATGCTCATGTGGATCTCCGGATCGTGCACGGGCTGCAGCGCCGCGCCGACCTGCTTGAAGGTGGCTTTATCCGCGGTCTTGGTCATTTCTTCGCCTCGAAGCCCTGCATGACGGTGTTCCACCCGAGGGTGGCGCACTTCACGCGGAGCGGGAACTTGCGCACGCCCTCGAGGGACGCGAGCGGCTCGAGCTCCGAAGGCAGCGCCTTCGGGTCGCCGTTCTCGAGCATCAGCTTCTTGAACGCCGAGATCAAGGACTTCGCCTTCTCGACGGGCGCGCCCTCGATCGCCTCGGCCATCATCGCGGCGGAGGCCTGGGAGATCACGCAGCCGTGGCCGGCGTAGCGGAGCTTGGAGACCTTGCCGTCCTTGAGCTCGGCGGTCACCTCGATCTCGTCGCCGCAGACCGGATTGATGCCGTGCGCGCGCAGGTCGGCCGGGTCCACCTTCCCCTTCCGCGTCGACGAGCGGAAATAGTCGAGGAGAACCTCGCGATACAGATCCTGCAGTTCCGCGTCGCCTTCCATCACCGCACCCCCGCTTTCGGCTTGACGCGGAAGAACTCCAGCGTGCGCTTGAGCGCGCGCTCGAAGGCGTCCACGTCGCTTTGATCGTTGTACAGGTAGAAGCTGGCCCGGGCCGTGCCGCCGCACTGCAGCAGGTGCATGAGCGGCTGGCAGCAGTGGTGGCCGACGCGCACCGCGACGCCCTCGAGATCGAAGGCGGTGCCCACGTCGTGCGGGTGCAGGCCGGGGACGTTGAAGGAGACCACGCCGGAGCGCTTGGCCGGGTCCTTGGGGCCGAGCACGGTCATGCCCTCGGCCTCGAGGATGGCGCGGGTCTTCTCGGCGAGCGCGTGCTCGTGGGCCGCGATCGCGTCGAGGCCGACGGCGGAGAGGTAGTCGAGCGCGGGGCCGAAGGCCGCCTGGTCGGCGTAATTGGGGGTGCCGGCCTCGAACTTGTAAGGCAGCTCGTTCCACGTCGACTTCTCGAGCGTGACCTTCGAGATCATGTCGCCGCCGCCGAGGAACGGGTCCATCGCGTCGAGCAGCTCCTCGCGGCCCCACAGGACGCCGATGCCGGTCGGGCCCAGCATCTTGTGCGCGGAGAAGGAGACGAAGTCCGCGCCCCAGGACTTCAAGTCCATCGTCTTGTGGGGCGCCCACTGGCAGGCGTCGACATGAATGGTTGAATGAGCCGCCTTGCCGAGTTTGATCAGCTCGGCCACCGGGTTGACCGTCCCGATCGCGTTGGAAAGGGCCACGAAGGAGAAAAGCTTCGGCCCCTTGGCCAGCAGTTCCTTGGCCTTCTCCATGTCGAGGGTTCCATCGAGATTCACCGGGATGAATTCGAGCTTCACTCCGCGCTCCGCGGCCAACAACTGCCACGGCACGATGTTCGAGTGATGCTCCATTTCCGTCAAAAGGATCGTGTCGCCGGTCTTCAGGAACTTTCTCGCCCAGGAATGGGCGACGAGGTTGATCGACTCCGTCGCGTTGCGCGTGAAGATCAGGGTCTCCGGCTTGGGCGCGCCGACGAAGGCGGCGAGCTTGGTCCGCGCGAGCTCCGCGGCGTTCGTGGACTCCTCGGAAAGGGTGTGCACGCCGCGGTGCACGTTCGCGTTCGTGTTGCGGTAGAAGTCGGCGAGGTAGTCGATGACCTGGCGCGGCTTCTGCGTGGTGGCCGCGTTGTCGAGATAGGCCAGCGGCTTGCCGCGCACGAGGCGCGAGAGCACGGGGAAATCGGCGCGGAGCTTCTTCACATCGAGGGTCTTCATTTCGATTCCTCCGCCGCTTCCGGCGTGCGGCCGTGCAGCGCGTCGGCGAGCGCGAGGCGCAGGGGCTCGAGGCCGACGCGCTCGATCATCTCGGAGCCGAAGGCGTAGACGAGCAGGCGCCGCGCGTCCTCGGCGCCGACGCCGCGCGAGCGCAGGTAGAACAGCGCCTCCTGCGACATCTGGCCGACCGCGCCGCCGTGCCTGCACGAGACGTCGTCCGCGAAAATCTTGAACTCCGGGTTGGTGTTGACCCGGGCGTCTTCCGACAGCAGAAGATTCTTGTTGTAGACCTGGGCGTCGGTCTTCTGCGCGCCCGGCTTCACGTGGATGAGGCCGTCGAAGACGAAGCGCGCCTTGTCGTCGAGGACCGCCTTATAAAGCTGGCGCGTCGTCCCCCCGACGGCGGCGTGCTCGACCACGGTGTGATGATCGGCGAACTCCGAGCCGCCGAGCAGGGCGAGGCCGTTGAAAGCCGCGTCGGCGCCCTCGCCGGCCATCTTGACGCGCAGATCCTCGCGGGCGAAGAAGCCGCCGAGGTTGACGGCGTGGGACTCGTAGCGCGCGCGCGGGCCGATCTCGGCTTCGATGCCGGCGGTCAGGCGGCCCTGCGCGCCCTGGCGGACGACGCGAAAGTGCTTGAGCGAGGCGCCCTCGCCCAGGACGATCCGGGCCGAGACGTTGGTCCAGAACGGGGCGGCGCCGAAGGCCGCGTACTCCTCGACGATCTCGGCGGAGGCGCCGGGCTCGAGGACGATCAGGACGCGCGCGTGCGAGACCTCGGCCGCCTTGCCCGTGGACTCGGCGAGATGGATCAGGTGGAGCGGCTTGTCGACGCGGACGTGGCGGCCGACCTTGACCACGATGCCGTCTTTGGCCTTATCGGCGGCGAGAACGGCCAAGGGCAGCTCCGCGGCCACGGAGGGCGCGGACGCGCCCGCCTGCGCCAGGCTCTCGACGCTCACGCCCTTGGGCAGGCCGCTGAGGATCGAGTGCTTGGGCTCCAGGCGGCCGTTGACGAGGGCCGCGCGGTGGAATCCGACCGGGCACAGCACGCGCCCGCCGAGCGGCGGCTGGGCGGCGGGCAGGCCCGCGGGCTCGAAGCGCGGGGCCGAGAGGGCCTCCGACGGGGTGAACCGCCAGCCTTCCTTCTGGCCGGCGAGAGCCTCCTTGATCAAGCGGCGGCTCCCTGCTCGATCCAGCCGTAGCCCTTCTTCTCGAGCTCGAGCGCGAGGTCCTTGCCGCCGGACTTGATGATCCGGCCTCCGGAGAGGACGTGCACGAAATCCGGGACGATGTAGTCGAGGAGGCGCTGGTAGTGGGTGACGACGACGAAGGAGCGCTTCGGGTCGCGCATCTTGTTGACGCCGGAGGCCACGATCTTGAGCGCGTCGATGTCGAGGCCGGAGTCGGTTTCGTCCAAGATGGCGAGCTTCGGCGCGAGCGTCGCGAGCTGCAGGACCTCGTTGCGCTTCTTCTCGCCGCCGGAGAAGCCCTCGTTCACGGAGCGGTTCAGGAACGCCGGGTCCATCTCGACGGACTTGGCCTTCTCCTTGATGAACTTCAGGAAGGCGCCGGCGTCGAGCTCCGGCTCGCCGCGGTGCTTGCGCTGGGCGTTGTAGGCGGCCTTGAGGAAGTATTTATTGGAGACGCCGGGGATCTCGACGGGGTACTGAAAAGCGAGGAACACGCCTTCGCGCGAACGGATCTCGGGGTCCATCTCGAGGAGGTTCTTGCCGTCGTATTCGACCGCGCCCTGCGTGATCTCGTAGCCGGGGCGGCCGGCCAGCACGTACGAAAGGGTCGATTTGCCGCTCCCGTTCGGTCCCATGATCGCGTGGACCTCGCCGGGCTTGACCGTCAGGTTCAGCCCCTTCAGGATGGCCTTGTCGCCGACCTTCGCGTGGAGATTGGTGATTTTCAGCATCGTGTTGTCCTTTTAGCCGACGCTCCCCTCGAGGGAGATGTTCATGAGCTTGTGCGCCTCGACGGCGAACTCCAGCGGCAGCTCGTTGAAGACCTGCTTGCAGAAGCCGTTGACGATCATGCCGACCGCGTCCTCGGCGGAGAGGCCGCGTTGGCGCAGATAAAACAATTGATCTTCCCCGATTTTGGACGTCGAAGCCTCGTGTTCCAAGGTCGCCGACGTGTTGCCGACCTCGATGTACGGGAAGGTGTGCGCGCCGCATTTATCGCCGAGAAGCAAGCTGTCGCACTGGGAGTAGTTCCGGGCCCCCGCAGCGGACTTGGCGATCTTCACCTGCCCACGATAAGCATTTTGGCCATGACCGGCCGATATGCCCTTCGAAACGATGGTCGATTTCGTGTTCTTGCCGACGTGGATCATCTTCGTCCCGGTGTCGGCCTGCTGGTAGTTGTTCGCCAGCGCCACGGAGTAGAACTCCCCGATCGAATCGTCGCCCAGCAGGATGCACGACGGGTACTTCCACGTGATCGCCGAGCCCGTCTCCACCTGCGTCCAGGAGATCTTCGAGCGCTTGCCCGCGCACTTCCCGCGCTTGGTCACGAAGTTGTAGATGCCGCCCTTGCCGTTCTTGTCGCCGGGGTACCAATTCTGGATCGTCGAGTACTTGATCGAGGCGTCGTCCATCGCGACGAGCTCGACGACGGCGGCATGCAATTGATTTTCGTCGCGCATGGGAGCCGTGCAGCCTTCCAGATAACTGACGCTGGCTCCCTCCTCCGCCACGATGAGCGTTCTCTCGAATTGTCCGGTGTCCTTCGCGTTGATCCGGAAATACGTCGAGAGTTCCATGGGGCACTTCACGCCCTTGGGGATCCAGCAGAACGAGCCGTCGGAGAACACGGCGGAGTTCAGCGTCGCGAAGAAGTTGTCGGTGTAGGGCACGACCGAGCCGAGGTACTTCTCGATCAACTCGGGGTGCTCGTGCACGGCCTCGGAAAACGAGCAGAAGATGACGCCGGCCTCGGCGAGCGTCTTCTTGAAGGTGGTGGCGACGGAGACGCTGTCGAACACCGCATCGACGGCCACGTTCGAGAGCATCTTCTGCTCCTCGAGCGGGATGCCCAATTTCTCGAAAGTCTTGCGGATCTCGGGGTCGACCTCGTCCATCGACGCCAGCTTCTTCTTCTGCTTGGGCGCCGAGTAGTAGATGATGTTCTTGTAGTCGATCTTGGGGTAACGGACCTCGGCCCAGGTCGGCTCCGCCATGCCCTGCCAGTGCTTGAAGGCCTTGAGCCGCCAGTCCAGCATGAACTTCGGCTCGTTCTTCTTCTTGGAGATCAGGCGGACGATGCTTTCGTCGAGACCCCGGGGGACTTGGTCGGCCTCGATGTCGGATTCGAAGCCGTATTTGTACTCCTTCGCGGCGAGATCGCGCAGGTCCTGATTGGCCATATGGCCAGTATATCATTCCTGACTATTTCAGTCAAGATTGCCTGGACAGGCCGCCGTCTTCCTGTTATAAAACCATGGTGAACGGCGTCGTCCCCTGCCCCATTTGCGATCATCCGATTCCGTTCGAGGAAGACGGCTGCAGCCGCTGCCGCGCCGAACGGACCCGCCGAAGGCGGCCTTTCTACGTTTTTCTCCTGGCCGCGGCCGCCCTGTGCGTCTGGCAGCGAGACCGCATCGCCGGAGCCTGGGCCGGATTTCTCGACGAGATCGAGAAGGTCGGCCGCCCTCGCATGCGCTACGCCGCGTCCGATCCCCCGCCGGCCTCCGCGGCGACGGCGCCCCCGGCGGCCCCCGTCCCCGAGCCGCCCCCGTTCGCGCCGGCCGCCGTGTCCATCGTCTACGCCCCTCCGCCGCCCCCGTCCCCGCCGCCGGCCGTCTCCGAGTCGGTCGCCGTCGATCCTCCGGACAAGGCGCCCGCCAAGAGCCCGGAGATCGCGCCCATGCCGCGCCCCGAAAACGGCCCCCCGGCCCCCATGAGCCGCATGTACGGCGTCGTCTACGACCTCTCGACCCTGCGGCCCGTGCCCGAAGCCGAGGTCCGCTTCAGCGTGCGCGACCGCGAGATCTTCTGGAGCGTGCGGACCAATGATAAGGGCCACTACCAAGTCGACGTGATGACGGATCCGGCGCTCCTCGTCTCCGTGCAGAGCCCGGGCTACCGCACGGGCGCCCTGGAAGACAAGGATCCGCCGTACCGCCAACGTCCCGCCAAGTCGCGGCGCATGACGCTCGAGGAGACCACCGATTGGGACCTCGCCCCGTTCCCCGTCCGCCCCCACGGCGACTACGACTCCATCGTCCAGCTCGACCTGGTCGTGTTCCCGGAGCGCAAACCGTGAACGAAACGCTCCCCTGCGCCGGCTGCCACACCCCTCTCCCGCCGGAGGCGACGGGCTGCCAGGTCTGCATGCGCGGCCGCACCAAGCAGGAGATCGTGCGCGGCTACGCCTATCTGCGGGAGGAACGGGCGCGCCGCAAGGCCTTGCCGTTCAAGATCGCCGGCGCGATCCTGGTCGTCGCGGTCACGATCAAGGTGTCCTGGGACAATCGCGAGGGCATCAAGAGCGCCGCCGAGTCGGGCAAGAAATTCGTCGCGGAGAAGTACGACAAGTTCACCGACGCCAAGACCTACAGCCCTCAGCAGACGCCGGCCGAACCTCCTCCCGTCAATCCCGCCGATCTTCCCCCGAGCGATCCCCAGTCCGCGCATTCGCCGCAGCGGGCCGCCCACGGCGGGGGGCCCGGCGAAGCGGGCCGCGGAGCGCCTCCGCCGGAGGCTCCCCCGGCCGCGCCGACGCCCGTGAAGACCGGCCCCCCGGCCGCCGCCGACTGGCGCGTGGGCGGACGCGTCTACGACCTCGCCACGCTCGAGCCCGTCTCCGGCGCCGAAGTCTCCTTCCAGCGCCCGGACATCGCGCCGGTCTCCGTCGTGACCGATCAGGACGGGCGCTACGAGGCCGACATTCCCAAGGGCGAGGGCTGGACCGTACGCCTGGCGTCGAGCGAGCACCGGCCCGGACAGGTGCTCGACGTCGAACCGCCCTACAGCCAGCGCGACGCCGACGAACGGCGCGCCGCCCTGGACAACCTCAGCGACGGCGACCTGTCTCCGGCCCCGGTCTCGTGGAAACGATCGCGCTCCAAGGTCCGGCTGGACATCATCGCGGTCAGGCGCAGTTGGCCCGGCGAATGAGCCGAACGGCCCCGGATTTGGTAATTTCTCCCGATGTTCACGCCGCTGCTCCCCGTCTTGGCCGCCCTCGCGGCCTCCCCGCTCCCCGCGCAGTCCGAGCTTCCCAGCCCGTCCAGCGCCCCCTACGCGTCCGTCGCCTCCTTCCGCGGAGTCCATTTCACCGGATGGGCGGCGGGTTCGGCCAAAGCCCGGCGTCGCTTCGCCGGACAGATGAAGGCGAACGGCTTCAACGCGGTCGTGATCGCGCTGAAGGACTACGACGGCCATCAATTCGTCCGCGACGTGCCCCTGTCGTCCAAGACCGGAGCCTTCGTCAACGCGATCCCCGATCTGCCGGGAACGGTCAAGGACTTCGAGGACGTCGGCATCTACACCATCGCGCGCATCGCGCTCTTCAAGGACGACCACCTCGCCCGCGCCCGCCCCGATCTCGCGGTCCATTTTCCAGACGGCCGCATCTGGACCAACGACAAGGGCACGGCGTGGGTCGATCCCTATAAGAAGGAGGTCTGGGAGTACGTCGTGGACATCGCCTCCCGCGCCGCCCTGGCCGGCTTCGACGAGATCCAGTTCGACTACATCCGCTTCCCCTCGGACGGCAAGACCCGCCAATGCCGCTACTCGCGGGCGGATCATTCCTCCGCGACCGCCGCGGCCGCCCTGCGCGAGTTCCTGGTCTACGCGCGCGGACGGCTCAAGCCGCTCGGCGTGAAGCTCTCGATCGACACCTTCGGCCTGACGACCAGCGTCGGCAACGGCATGGGCATCGGCCAGACTCTCGAGCAGATGGCCGACCTCGTCGACTACGTCTCGCCGATGATGTATCCGTCCCATTACGCCAAGGGCGAATACGGCCTGCGCAATCCGAACGTCGCGCCGTATGAGACCATCTATCACGGGACCAAGGACGCGCTCGAGCGCCTCGGGGGCCGGACCGAGCCGATGCGCCCTTACCTCCAGGATTTTTCCCTCGGCAAGCCGCGCTACACCGACGCCTACGTCCGGGCCCAGATCAAGGCCGCCGAGGACCTCGGCGTGCGCGGCTGGATCCTCTGGAACGCCCAGAACAACTACACGTGGCCGGCCGCGGCCGCCGGTCCCGTGATCCGCCTTCCGCCCGATCCCCCCAGGCCGCCGAAGAAGAAGACGCCCCCGCCCGCGCCCCCTCAGGAGAAGAAATGAAGAGCCTCGCGTCCCTCGTCCTCGCCCTCGTGCTCGCCGCGCCCGCGGCGGCCAAACCCAAGACGGCCGCCTGGACGGCCCCGGCGGTCCCCGCCGTCGCGGAAACCCCGCGCCCGGACGACGCGATGGGCGTGAGCATCCACCGCCTGGCCAACGGGCTGACCGTCTACCTGAGCCCGAACAAGGGCGAGCCCCGCGTCTCCGCGCGCATCGCGGTGCGGGCCGGCTCCAAGAACGATCCCGCCGACAGCACCGGCATGGCGCACTACCTCGAGCACATGCTCTTCAAGGGCACCTCGCGCCTGGGCACGCTCGACTTTGAGAAGGAGCGCCCCCACCTCGACAAGATCCGCGCCCTCTACGAGGACCTGTTCAAGACCAGGGACGAAGGCGCCCGCGCCAAGATCTACAAGGAGATCGACGCGGAGAACGGCAAGGCGGCGGCCTTCGCCGTCCCCAACGAGTTCGACCGCTTCTACCGCTCCATCGGCGCAGAGGGCCTCAACGCCTACACCTCCGACGAGCAGACCGTCTACGTCGTCAGCATCCCCGCCAACCGCCTCGAGGCCTGGGCGCGCATGGAGGCCGAGCGCTTCAAGAGCCCGGTTTTCCGCCTCTTCCAGAGCGAGATCGAGACGGTGTACGAGGAGAAGAACCGCTCGATGGACAACGCCGAGCGCATCCTCAACGATGAGGTCGAGAACCGCCTCTACAAGGTCCACCCCTACGGCCAGCAGCCGACCCTGGGCTCCATCGAGCACCTGAAGAATCCGTCGCTGGCGAAGATGTACGCCTTCTACGACCGCTGGTACGCGCCCAACAACATGGCGATCGTCCTCGCCGGCGACTTCGACCGCGCCAAGACCCTCGAGCTGATCAAACGCCACTTCGGCGCCTGGACGCCCCGCGCGCTCTCCGAACTGCCCAAATGGGAGCTGCCGCGTCCCAAGGCCGGCGAGACGTACGAGGTCAAATACGAGGCCGAGCAGAAGGTTCATCTGGCCTGGATGACCGTCCCCGGCTCCCACCCCGACGCCGACGCGCTCGAGGTGATGGACATGATCGCCGACAATTCGGCGGCCGGCCTGCTCAACTTGCGCCTGAATCAGGCGCAGAAGGTGAAGGCCTCGGGCTCCTATCCCTCCATGCGCAACGACGCCGGCTCCTGGAACGCCTGGGCGCTCCCCAAGAAGGGCCAGAGCCCCGAGGAGGCCGAGAAGCTCCTCCTCGAGGTCGTCGACGCGCTCAAGGCCGGGGATTTCACCGAGGAGGACGTGGCCGCCGTCATCACCAACTTCGAAATGGGGGAGAAGGGCCGCCTGGAATCCAACGACGCGCGCGCCGACCTCATGGCCTCGTCCTTCGTCTCGCTCGAGCCGTGGGAACGCTCGGTCGGCCGGCTCGAGCGCATGCGCCGCATCGGCAAGGCCGACGTCGTGCGCGTCGCCAACAAGTACCTCGGCGCCGAGCGCATCACCGTCTATCGCCGCGACGCGAAGCCCGAGATCCCCAAGATCGCGAAGCCCTCCTTCACGCGCATCGAGATCGATCCTTCCCGCGAGTCGGCGTTCATGCGCGAGATGCTCGCCGTCCCGGCGGTCCCGTTGGAGCCGCGCTGGCTGGCCGCGGGCAAGGATTATCTCATCACCCCGGTCGAGGGCGGCCGCCTCTTCTCGACGAAGAACCCCTACAACGACTTGTTCTCGCTCTCGTTCCTCTACGAGCGCGGCTCGCGCGCCGCGCGCGAGCTGTGCGCGGCCCTCGACCTTCTCGAGCTCTCCGGCGCCGGGCCGTATTCCGCCGACGAGTTCAAGAAGAAGCTCTTCGCCCTCGGCACCAGCCTTTCCTACTCGTGCGGCGAGCAGAAGTCCGGCATCCACCTCTCCGGCCTGGACCGCAACCTGTGGGCGTCGCTCGAGCTCATGTCCCAGCGCTTCGACTGGCCGAACGTCGAGCCGGGCACGCTGGCCAAGATGATCGAGGTCGAGCTCGGGGCGCGCGACGATGAGAAGAAGAACCCGGGCGCCGTCCATCACGCCCTGGGACAGATCGCCACGCGCGGGCGCGACAGCTCCGTGCTCAAGCGGCTCAGCAACGCCGAGCTCAAGGGGCTCGACGAGGGCCGCCTCAAGGGCCTCATCCGCGAGTTCATGCACCACCCGGCCCGCGTCGCCTACGTCGGCAACCGCGAGCCGCGCGAGGTGGGCAAGCTCATCGACTCGGGCCGGAGGCCCAAGCCCGTCCCCGCGCGCGTCCCGCTCAAGCTCCTGCGCCCCTCCTCGCCGCGGGTTCTCTTCACTCATCGGGACATGGTGCAGGCCCAGGTCGGCCTGTTCGCGGCCGATGAGACCTTCGATCCCGAGCGCGTGATCGACTACGTCTTCTACGGCGAGTACATGGGCGGCGACATGAGCTCGGTGATCTTCCAGGAAGTGCGCGAGGCCCGCTCGCTGGCTTACTCCGCCTCCGGCGGCCACACGACCTCGGCCGACAAGGGCGACGACACGCAGATCTGGGGCCGCCTCGGCTGCCAGGCCGACAAGACTCCGGAAGCGATCAAGCTCATGAGCTCGCTGTTCAAGGACTTCCCCGCCTCGGAGAAGCGCTTCCGCGAGACCGCCAAGTCGATCGAGGAGTCCTATCGCACCAGCCCCGTGCCGTTCCGCTCGATTCCGGGCGCGGTCATCGGCTGGGAGGATCAGGGGCTCTCGGGCGACCCGCGGCCGCAGCGGTTCGAACGCGCCCTCAAGTACTCGCTGCCCGAGCTCCAGTCGTTCGCGGAGCGCTTCAAGACGAAGCCGCTCACCGTCTGGGTTCTGGGACACCGCGACCGCGTGGGCCTCGACGCCCTCAAGACGCTGGGCGAGTTCGAGGAGAAGCCGCTCGACGGGCTGTTCCCGTACTGAGGGCTACTTCGGCGCGGCCTCGACGTCCAAGCCGCCGGCCTGCTCGAGCTGCTTGAGAAGGGCCGCGCGTTGGTCGGCCGGCAGATTCGAGTTCTCGAGCTGCTTTTTGACGTCGCCGATCTGAGCGCCCAACGGGGCGACCTTGCCGGCGCCCGCGGTGGTGCCGCCCTTGGCCGAGCCCCCCGTCACGTTGTACACCGGCCCGGCCGCGCGGCCCATCAGCTCGCTGCGGCTCTTGACCCCGTAGCGCACCGAGGCCACCGCGGCGTCGGCGCCGGAGGCGCCGTCTCCGGCGGGGGGCGCCTTGACGGCCAGCTTGGGCGCGGACTTCCCCTTTCCGGGCTTCTCCGCCTTATCGGCCTTCTCCGCCTCCTCGACCTTGGCGACGGCCGTGCTCGACGCCTCGGTGACGAGCCGGTCGCGGATCTCGAGGGACGCCGGGCCGCCCCGGCCCTTCACGGCGCCGGCGGCGGCCGCGGAAACGGCGGCGGACGCGTCCGAGCGTTCGCCCGCGCGGGATTGCGAGGCGGGCGGGACGTCTTCCGAATCCGCGCCGACCAGGGGAGCGGGAGACTGCTCGCGGCGCTCGAACGGCGCGGACGGAACCGGGCGCCGCGGCGTGCCGGCCTCGAGATCGATGGGGGCCGCCGCCGGAGCGGGGCGGGAGGCCGAGGGAGCCGTCAGTTTGGAATGGAGCAGGAGGAAGCCTCCGCCGACCGCCACCACGGCGACGAAGCCCACGAGCCCCGCGCCGATGGTCTGGAGATTGGTTTTATTCTGATCGCTCATACATCCTCCCGCGTCGACTCCAGTGTAGACCCGTCGGCGCCGGCATGCAATAGGCGACCCCTCTTTTAATCCGCTTTTTACGGTATTTACCGGGATTTTACGCGGAGACCGTCAATTGGGCCGACAATTCGGCCAGGGTCTTGTCGCCCGGGAACCGGGCCAACGCCGCCGCGGCGCACCGGGCGGCCTCCTCGGTGCGGCCGAGAGCCGTCAAAGCGCGGATGCCGTTGACGTGGAAGGAACGCTCTTCGGGATACTTCGCCAGAGCGCGCCGGCACAGCGCGGCGCACTCGTCCATCCGGCCGCAGCGCCCGTAGATCGCCGACAAGCCGACCCAGGCATAGGCTTCGTGGCCCCGGTGCTCGAACCATTCGCACAGGGCCTCGGCCTCTCCGTACATTTCGAACGCGAGCAGGGACGCGAAGAGTTCCTCGAGGTAACGCTCGGCCCCGCCGTCGACGGTCTTGAGACGCCGCAGGATCTGCAGGAAGTGACGGCAGGGAGTCCACGCATGGCGCCCGTTGCCCAGGGGCAGCCGCACGAGACGCCGCAGATCTTCGGGAGCGAAGCGCCCCGCTCCGGGCATGGTCAGCAGGACCGGCTCGGCCTCGCCCGGCAGCGCTCGCAGGCGTCCGAACGACAGCCGCGAACCGGCCGGGATCGACAGCCGCTCCAGGGGCAATTCGTAACGCTTGACGCCCTCATCGGCCGACCGTCCCTCGGACAACGCGCGGACCTCGTTCCACGTCACGGAAATAGAAACGCCTGGGTCCAGGAAGAGCTTGAGGCCGGCGAAACGCTGGACTCCGCGCAGGAGGCCGAACACCTGGCCGGGCATATGCCCCATCCAGAGGAACTCCTTGCCGCGCGGAGTCCGCAGGCGCCGCGCGGCCACGAAATCGCGGACCCGGTCGCGCGCCGGAAACACGGGCACCCACACCCCGCCCAGCTCGGGGTCCTTGTCGGCCCACACGGGAAACGAGGAATCGGGCGGCGCGACCCGCTTCAGTTCGCCGTCCTTGAGCGGGGCGTCGACCGTGAGCAGATAGGTCTCCGAGCGCAGCAGCTCCTTGAACAAGGCGGTGCGCGGGGAGCGCGGGTCGAGGAAGGCCCGCCGGATCAAATGCTCGAGATTTTCGACCATCTTACCCTCACTTTAGCCCCGGAACCAGAGGGCGTCAAGGCCCACGAGCGCGCTATTTTTTGAGGGAAGGCCCGCGCAAGGACCGGTCCATTCCGGTCAGCGAGCACAGCGCGTCTCCGAGGGAGGAAGGCAGCGTCTTGAGCAGGGGGACGAGCTTCACCATGGCCGGTTCGCGCACATGCAGCCGGCCGGCGCGGACCGCCGCGACGATCGTTTTCGCGAGCGCGTCGGGCTTCAGCCACGGAGCGAAGGCGGGCGGCGCGCAGCCGTCGAACATGCCCGTGTCGATGAAGCTCGGACACGCGATCGTGGTCTTGATCCCGTCGTGTCCCGCGCGCCGCAGCTCCAGGCGGATCGACTCGGCGAGCCCGACCACCGCGTGCTTGGTCGCGCTGTAGACGGCCATCCCCGGGACGCCGAGAAGACCGGCGGCCGAGGCCGTGTACACGAGATGCCCGGAGCCGCGCGCGATCATGCCGGGAAGAAAAGCGCGGGTCGCGTATATGTAGGAAGAGAGGTTCACGGCGACCTGCGTCTGAATCTGCTCTTCCGTGTTGTCGAGGAAGTCGCCGGGGAAATGAACGCCCGCGTTGTTGAAGAGCAGATCGACCGCCCCGAGCTCGGCGGCCGCGGCCCTCACGGCCGCCGCGTCCGAGACGTCGACCGGCTCGGCTCCGCGCACGTCCCAGGAGACGGCCGTCGCGCCCGCGGCCTCGAGCTCGCGCGCCAACGCGCGGCCGAGCCCGCCCGCGCCGCCCGTGACGAGGGCTTTCTTCCCCCTCAGGTCGAGCATCGGACCTGGCCGCGCCCCGCGACGACGAACTTCTCGCAGGTGAGGCCTTCGAGCGCCACCGGGCCGCGCGCGTGCAGCTTCTGCGTGCTGATCCCCATCTCCGCGCCGAGCCCGAACTCGCCGCCGTCGGTGAACCGCGTCGAGGCATTATGATAAACCGCCCCGGCGTCGACCTCCCGAAGGAAGCGGGCGGCGCGATTCTCGTCGTCCGTCACGATGGCCTCGGCCAGCCCGGAGCCGTGCTTCGCGATGTGCTCGATGGCGCCGTTCAATCCGTCCACGATCTTCACCGACAGAATCAGCGCCAGGTATTCCGTGTCCCAGTCCTTCTTCGTCGCCGCCTTGATCCCGGGCAGGATCGAGCGCGTCTTCGGGCAGCCGCGCAGCTCCACGCCGGCCTCCGCGAACGCCAGCGCCGCCGCGGGCAGGAACTTCCGCGCGACCTTCGCGCTCACGAGCAGGGTCTCCATGGCGTTGCACACGCCGGGACGCTCGGTCTTCGCGTTGAGCGCGACGCCCAACGCCATCGCGAGATCGGCCGCGTCGTCGACGTACACGTGCACCAGGCCTTTGTCGTGGGCGAGAACGGGGATCATCGACTCGCGCCGCACCGCGACGGTGAGGTCGGGGCCGCCTCGCGGGATCACGAGATCGATCAGATGGTCGAGGGTCAGCAGCTCGCGCACGGCCGCGCGGTCGGGATCGCTCACGAAGCCCACCGCGCCCGGGGGCAGGCCGGCCCTCTTCAAGCCCGCTCGCAGCGCCTCAGCGATCGCCGCGTTGGTCTTCACCGTCTCCTTGCCGCCGCGCAGGATGGCCGCGTTGCCGGACTTCAGCGCCAGGCCCGCCGCGTCGGCGGTGACGCCCGGACGCGACTCGTAGATGATGGCGACCACGCCCAGCGGCACGCGCATCCGGCGGATCACGAGGCCGTTGGGACGCTTCGCGAACGGTCGCGTCTCGCCGACGGGATCGGGCAGACTTGCCACGCTCTCCAGCGCCGCGGCGATCGCCTCGAGCCGCTTCGGGCTCAAGGTCATCCGTTCGATGAAGGCGTCCGAGCGGCCGGTCCGGCGCACGGCCGCGACCTCCTTCATATTGGCGGCGAGGACGCGAGAGGAACGGCGACGGAGAGCCGCGGCCATGGAACGGAGAGCCGAGTTCTTGCGGACCGTCGGAGTCGTGGCCAGGATTCGCGACGCGGCGCGGGCTTCTTCCGCCATCTTCCGGACGTTCATGTCTTCAGCACCGCCAGATTGTCCCGGTGGATGAGCTCGTCGGCGGGCTTCGAGCCCAGAATGCCCTCGATCTCCGCGGTCTTGCGGCCCATGATCTTCTGCAGGTCCGCGGAGCCGTAGTTCGCCAGACCGCGCGCGAATTCCACGCCGCCCTCGGACACGCCGATCACGTCGCCCGCCTCGAAGGAGCCGCTCACGCTCTTCACGCCCGAAGGGAGCAGGCTCTTCCCTTTCTCGGCCAGAGCCGCGCGCGCTCCGGCGTCGACGCAGACGCCGCCTCTGGGCTTGGACGCGAAAGCCAGCCATTGACGGCGCTTGGCGAGCGGCTCGGCCCCGGGCGAGAAGCGCGTTCCCGCGCGGGCGTCGAGCGCCGCGGCGAGCGTTCCCGCCTTGGTCCCGTTGGCGACGACGGCCAACGCCCCGCCCTCGGCCGCCTGGCGCGCCGCGCGCACCTTCGAGGCCATGCCCCCCGTGCCGGCGGGGCCGGCCGTCCCGGCGCGGGCGGCTTCGGCTCCATACTCGGCGATCAGCCGCGCGGAGGCGACCTTGCGCGGGTCGTCGGTATAGAGGCCGTCCTGGTCGGTGAGCAGGACCAGCGCGTTCGCGTCCACGAGGCCCGCGACGAGCGCGGACAGGCCGTCGTTGTCGCCGAACTTGATCTCCTCGACGGCCACCGTGTCGTTCTCGTTGACGATCGGCACGACGCCCAGGCGCAGAAGGGTCAGCATGGTGTTGCGCGCGTTCAAGTAGCGCCCGCGGTCGCGCAGGTCGTCGCCGGAGAGCAGGACCTGGGCCACGGTGAGGCGTCTGCGCGCGAAGGCGGCCTCCCAGGCGCGCATCAGACGGCTCTGGCCGACGGCGGCCGCGGCCTGCTTGAGCTGGACGCTCGGCTTGGCCTCGAGCGAGAGCTTCTCGCGTCCGGCCAGGATCGCGCCGGAGGAGACGAGCGCCACCTCGGCGCCCTCCGCGCGCAGGGCCGCGATCTCGGCGGCCAGGCGGCGCATGGTCGGGGCGTGGAGCCCCTTGCCCCCGCCCGACAGGACGCCCGATCCGACCTTCACGACGACGCGCTTGGCCACCGGAAACGATTATGGCAAAATGGGGTCCATGAGCACCCGAATCGTCTCACCCGGCGTCCGCAAGGTCACTCAACTCGGGAATCCGGTCCTCAGGAAGGTCCTGCGCAAGCTCAAGCCCGAGGAGATCCGTTCCGAGGAGATCGTCCGCCTCGTCGAGACGATGGCGATCACGATGGACGAGTACGACGGCGTCGGCATCGCCGGCAATCAGGTCGGCGAGGACCTCTCGGTGTTCGTCATGGGGCTGCCCAAGGGAACCAAGCGCCACCCCGACGGCATCGAGCTCACCGTCGTCTTCAATCCCGTGATCAAGCCCATAGGCGACGAATTCGAGGAGGACTGGGAGGGCTGCCTGTCGGTGCCCGAGCTGCGCGGCCTGGTCAAGCGGCACGCCAAGCTCGAGCTCTCCGGCCACGGCCTCGACGGCAAGCCGTTCAAGAAGATGTACGAAGGCTTTCCCGCCCGCGTGGTGCAGCACGAGACGGACCACCTCAACGGCCTGGTCTATCTCGACCGCATGGACGGCCTCAAGACTCTCTCCTACATGAGCGAGATGGCGAGGCGATAAAGGCCATTCCGCAAGGCCGAAGCGCCGGGTCGCTCGCGACCCGGCTATAGCGCCATGATAGCGATCGAGACGAAGGGCCTCACCAAGGACTACCGCTCCCCCCTCAAGGAGCCGGGCCTCTGGGGCGGCGTGAAGTCGCTCTTCGACCGCAAGTGGAAGGACACCCGCGCGGTCGACGGCGTCTCCTTCAAGATCGAGGAGGGCGAGCTGGTCGGCTTCCTCGGCGCCAACGGCGCCGGCAAGACCACGACGCTGAAGATGCTCTCCGGCCTGCTCACCCCGACCGCGGGCGAAGCGACCGCGCTCGGCTTCGTTCCCTGGGAGCGCAAGCCCGAGTTCCAGCGCGCGATCTCGCTCGTGATGGGCCAGCGCTCGCAGCTGTGGTGGGAGATTCCCGCGTACGAGACCTTCAAGCTCAACCAGGCCATCTACGGCCTGAGCGAGGCCGAGTTCCGGCGCCACCTGGACGAGCTCGTCGGCCTGCTCGAGCTGGGCGAGCATCTGTCGGTGCCGGTGAAGAAGCTCTCGCTCGGCCAGCGCATGCGCTGCGAGCTGGCCGCCGCCCTCCTCCATCGCCCTCGCCTCCTGCTCCTCGACGAGCCCACCATCGGCCTCGACGTCGTCATGCAGAAGGCCGTGCGCGAGTTCATCAAGGCCTACAACAAGCGCTCGGGCGCGACGATCATGCTCACCAGCCACAACATGACCGACGTGGTCGAGCTGTGCCGGCGCGTCATCGTCATCGAAAAGGGGCGCCTCCTCTACGACGGCCCGCTCGACCGCCTGGTCGAGCGCTATGCCGATCACAAGATCCTGCGCGCGCGCTTCACCGCCGACGTCGAGCCCGCCGACCTGAAGAGCCTGGGCAGCGTGGTGAGCTACGCGGAGCGCGTCGTCACGCTCGAGGTGCCTCGCGAGAAGATGGCCGCGGCGGCCGGGGCGCTCCTGCGCACCTACCCGGTCGCCGACCTCGACGTCTCCGAGGTCGCCATCGACGACATCGTGCGGCGCCTCTTCACGCATGGGTAAGTACGTCGTCGCCTATAAGATCGCGCTGCAGGAGACGCTCCAGCGCCGCTCGACCTTGCTGATGGACCGCCTCGGCGGCTTCGCCATCGTCGTGAGCCTGTACTCGTTCTGGACCGCGCTGATCGGCGACAAGGAAAGCTTCCTCGGCTATACCCGCGCGGAGATGCTGACCTACGTGCTCCTGCTCAACGTCCTGCGCTCCTTCGTCTTCACCGGGCGCGGGTGGCATCTCGTCGGCGACATCTCGCACGGCAAAATCTCATCCTATCTGGTGCGGCCCATGCAGTACTGGGGCTATGCTCTCGCCCTCGACCTCGCGCAGAAGACGGTGCACGTGTGCGCCTCGATCCTCGAGATCGGCCTGCTCGCCTGGCTGGCGGGCGGCGAGCTGTTCCTGCCCAAGGACCCGGCGACCTGGCTGCTGTTCGCGGCGGCGGCCGTCATGTCGTCCCTGCTGTTCTTCTTCCTCGAGTTCGCGATCGCCTCGTTCGCCTTCTGGACCTCGGAATCCGGAGGCCCCTTGTTCTGCTTCGAGCTGTTCCTTCAGTTCGCGGCCGGCGCGTTCTTCCCTCTCGACGTGCTGCCCGCGGCCCTGCGCGCCTGGCTCGAGGCGACGCCGTTTCCGTACATGGTCTACCTCCCCGTGCGCGTCTTCCTGGAGAAGGTGCCTTCGGCGGAGGCGCTCTCCCTGCTCGGCCGCGAGTCCCTGTGGCTCGGCGCCGTATTCGTCGCCGCGATGTCGGTGTGGCGGCGCGGCGTGCGCTCATACGCGGCGGAGGGCGGTTGAAGGCGCTGCTCGCGAAGTACTGGCGCATCTGGCTGCGCACCGCCTCGATGGCGATGCAGGCCCAGCTCACCTACCGGCTGGGCTCGGCCGGCTTCCTGCTCGGGAAGATGATCCGCCTGGTCTTCTTCTTCGCCTTCATGGCCGCCGTGTTCAACCACGTCGAGACCGTCGCCGGCTACTCGCTGCTCGAGACGGCCCTGTTCTTCATGACCTACAACCTCGTCGACATGACGGCGCAGATCCTGTTCCGCGGCGTGTACGGGGCGCGGCGCACGGTCAGCGAGGGCGACTTCGACTTCTACCTGGTCCAGCCTTGCTCGCCGCTGTTCCGAATGACCTGCTCGAGCGTCGATTTCCTCGACATCATCACCATCATCCCCGTCATCGCCATGACCGGCGTGACCTTCCATCGCCTCCCCGACCTGGGCTGGGCGAACTACGCGGCCTACGGCGCCTTGATGGCGAACGGCGTGGCGCTGATCTTCGCGATTCACGTCCTGGTAGCGGCGCTGGCGGTGCGCACCCAGGAGCTCGAGAGCGCGATCTGGATCTACCGCGACGTGATGTTCATGGGGAAGTTCCCCGTCGACGTGTACGCGCCGGCGGTGCGCTGGGCGCTGACGATCGGCGTGCCCGTGGCCGTGATGACCACCTTCCCCGCCAAGGCGGCGCTCGGCCTCCTCTCCCCCGCCTGGACCCTGTACGCCTTCGCCCTCACCGCGGCCGCCCTGCCCCTGTCCTGGCTGTTCTGGCGCGACTCCGTCGCCCGGTACACCTCCAGCTCCAGCTAGGTGTCAGGCTTTGCGTTTGCGTTCATTCGCTTGCCTCGCAATGGCTCCGTAACGCGCTTCATTTACTATTAAGCTGATGGATAAGAGCCGGCGAACGCACGCCCGTTTCCCCTGCAACCTCGCGGTCGAGGTGTTCAGCGGCCCTGTGGGCGGGGTGCGAGTGGGCCAGGGCGTGATCATGGACGTCAGCCTCAGCGGCGCCCTGCTGAAGGTGAAGGGCATAGTCAAAATCGGCGCGACCTACCGGATGCGCTTGAAATGGACGGAAGGCGACCTGGATCTCCCCGGCCGCGTCGCCCGCGAGGCCGGCCGCGTCGACGCGGCCACGCGCTACTACGGCATGGTCTTCAATCTCACCTACGACCAGGAGAAGGCGCTGATGCGCCTGATCGATCTCGTCCGCCGTGGCGACCAAGGCCCCGGCGAGGACGGCTTCAGCCGCTCTATGCGCAACTATTGGGGTTGATGCCGCCGGCAACGCAAGAACGCAAAACCTGACACCGGGCTAAGCGACGTCGAGGGAGGCGACGCGGAAGGTGGGGGCGCCGAGGGAGCCCGAGAAGACAAGGTCGGAGGCGACGCCGTCCACGCGGGCGAGGAGGTCCAGCAGGGTCCCGGCGATCATGGCGCCCTTCACGGGACGGCCGAGCTTCCCCTTCTCGATCGAGAGCCCCGAGACTCCGACCGAGAACGCGCCGGAGACGGGGTCGACCATGTGCATGCCGAGCACCTCGGCGACGAGGAGGCCGGAGGCGGTGTCGGCGATGAGCGCCTCGCGGTCCAGCGGACCGGGGGCCAGGAAGAAGTTCGAGGCGCCGGGGCCGGGCAGGCCCGAATACGAGCCGCGCCACGCGCAGCCGTTCGAATCCGTCCCGGAACGCGCGCCGGTGGACGTGTCGTGGAAGAATTCGCGGAGGACGCCGCGCTCGACCATCGCCTTGTCCCTCGTGGGCTGGCCCTCGTCGTCTCGCAGCGCGGAGCCGATGCCGCCCCGCAGGCGCGGCTCGTCTCTCAAGGTGACGAGCGGCGAGGCCACGGAGGTTCCGAGCTTCCCGGCCAGGAGCGAGCGGCCGCCCTGCACCTCGTCCGCCGCGAGCAGGCCCGCGAGCAGCTCCAGGAACTCGACGCCGACCCAGGGCTCGAAGAGCACCGCGCGCTTACCGGACTTGGCGCGGCCGGCGCCGAGCAGCGAAGCGGCACGGCGCCCCGCCTCGCGGCCGACGGCGCCGAAATCGAGCGCGCCGGCGCGGCGCTCGGCCCGATAGGCCTCGCCGATCAAGGTCTCCGCCCCGGCCCCGGCCGAGACGGCGAGGAAGACGGACGCCGAGCCGCCCCGCTCCGAAGAAAACAGCCCGTTCGTGCCGGCGACGGCGACGAAAGCCCGCGTCTCGGCGTATTCCGCGCGCAGGACGCCCGTGACCTTCTTCTCCGAGCGGGCGGCCGCCTCCGCCTCGGCGAGCCGCTCCTCGACGCGCGCCCACGGCGCGGAGAACAGCGATTCGTCCCACAGCGAGGCGGAGAGCGCGGCGTCCTCCTCCGCCGGGCGCGGACCGGGCAGGGTCCGCCGCGGGTCGCGCGCGGCGTGCGGGAGCTGCGACAGAGCCCGCGTGTAGAGCTCCTTGATGTCGTCGAGGCCGGCGCCGCCGGCGGACGCGAAGCCGATCCGCCCGTCGCGCGCCACGCGCACCCCCGCGCCCGCGGAGTCCGCGGCCTCCACGCCCTCGCGCTCGCCCTCCCGCCGCGACAGCGCGCGCTCCTCGACGCGTTCGAGGTAGACTTCGGCCTCGGTCTCGGCGGACTGCCCCTTCATCCAGGCGGCGGCCTCGCGGGCCAGGGCTTCGAGCTCGGCGCTCATGGGCTCAGCGCCCGAGGCCCGCCCAGCCGGTGTAGAGGAAGAGAAACGCGACGAGCAGGAAGAACATCCCCCACTTCTTGCGCTCGAGGGCGATGTAGGCGTCGTTGAGCAGGTAGTCGCGCAGGACGGCGTTCATGCGCTCGATGAGGTCGGGACGGTACAGATAGCCCAGTCCGAGAAGGGCCGAGACGAGTCCGATCGCGATCTTGAGGAGAGGGCTCATACCGGGCCCGGATTATACTTGTTCATGGCCGCGTCGAGGCCCGACGAGGCCGCCAGCTCGACCGCGGAGCGCGCGAGTTCGAGCGCCCCCTCGAGCTCCTTCTCCTGCGCGGAGGTGAAGCGGCCGAGCACGAAGCTCGAGGAATCCATCCGCTCCGGCTGAGGGCCGATGCCGATGCGCAGCCGCGCCACGTCCTCGCCGCCCAGGTGCGCGATGATCGACTTCATGCCGTTCTGGCCGCCCGCCGAGCCCTGCTTGCGGATGCGGATCTTGCCGAGCGGCAGGGCCAGCTCGTCGTAGACGACGAGGATCTCGCTCTTGGCGACGTTATGGTACGCGGCGAACGTCTTCACGAAATCCCCGGAGAGGTTCATGTAGGTCATGGGCTTGGCCACCCACAGGGAACCGGCCTTGGCGGCCACTCCCAAGCCTTTGAAGTTCGAAAAAGAATCCGGCTCGCCGACCATGAGGTCGGCGAGCCGGAAGCCCACGTTGTGGCGCGTACGCTCGTACTCCGGGCCCGGGTTGCCGAGGCCGACGACGAGCTTGAGCGCCACCGCGGGAAAGTCTTACTTCCCTTCCTTCTTGGCCGGCTCCTTCTTGGCGTCGGCGGCCGGAGCGCCCGGCTTCGCCGCTTCCTTGACGAGCTTGCCCTCTTCGTCCTTCTTGCCCTTCGTGTTGGACGACTCGGGCTCGGCCGCGGGAGCGGCGCCGTCCGCGGGGGTCGCGGCGGCGGGAGCCGCCACCTCGATCTCCTTGGCGACGACGCAGCGGATGACCGCGGCGTCGACGGCGTCCAGAACCTCGACGCCGGCCGGCAGCGCGATGTCCTTGACGTGGATGATCTGGTTGAGATCGAGCGCCGCGACGGGAACCTCGATGTGCTGAGGGATCGCGGTGGGCAGCGCCTTGATGCGCAGCTCGCGCATGTCGATGGAGAGCATGCCGCCGTTGGTCTTGACGCCGACGGACTCGCCCACGAACTCGAGCGGGACCTTCGCCTCGATCTTGGTGGTCAGCGAGATGCGCTGGAAGTCGGCGTGCACCGGCCGGTCGGTGACCGGGTGGCGCTGCAGCTCCTTGACGATGACCGTCTCCTCGCCCTTCGCGTGCTTCAAGCGGAAGATGGCGTTCGCGCCGCCCTTCTTGCGGCCCGCCATGAGTTCCTTCTCCGACAGCGCGACCGTGATCGGGGCCTTCTCGCCGCCGTACACGACGGCCGGGATGCGGGACTGGGCGCGGAGCGTCGAGAGGGCCTTCTTGGTGCCCTTCTCGGCGCGGACTTCGACGTTCAACGTGATTTCCATGACTTCTACTCTCCAGTTTTTACGTAAGCTAAATCAGACGAACAGAGCGCTGATGGACTTGCCCTGATGGTTGCGGGCGATGGCCTCTCCGAGGAGCGGCGCGATCGACAGAACCGTCAGCTTCCCCCCGGCCAGCGCGTGGACCGGGATCGAATCGGTGAGAATCATTTCCTCGAGCGACGAGGCCTTGATCAAATCGTGCGCGGCGCCCGACAGCACGCCGTGGACGCAGGCCGCGTAGACCTTGGAGGCGCCCTGCTCGCGGATCTTGTCCGCGACCTTGCAGAGCGTGCCGCCGGTGTCGACCATGTCGTCGAGAATGACGCAGGTCTTCCCCTTCACGTCGCCGATGATGTTGTAGACCGAGGCCTCGTTGGGGCGCGGGCGGCGCTTGTCGATGATGACGAGCTGCGCGTTGAGGCGCTTGGCGAACGCGCGGGCGCGCTCGACGCCGCCGACGTCCGGCGACACGACGACGAGGTTCTTGAGCGCCTTCTTCTTGAAGTACTCCAGGATGATCGGCGCGGCGTAGAGGTGGTCGACGGGGATGTCGAAGAAGCCCTGGATCTGCGCGGCGTGCAGGTCCATGGTGATGACGCGCTGGGCGCCGGCCTCGACGATGAGGTTCGCGACGAGCTTGGACGTGATCGGCATGCGCGGCGCGGTCTTGCGGTCGGCGCGCGCGTAGCCGTAGTAGGGCATGACCGCCGTGATGCGCCCCGCCGACGCGCGCCGGAGCGCGTCGATCATGATCAGGAGCTCCATCAGGTTCTC
>CAZURZ010000004.1:18692-56784 GCA_964623465.1 uncultured Elusimicrobia bacterium | reverse complement strand
CGCGCCCGCCCCGGCGCCCTTCGCGCGCGCCGCGAGCCCGCGTCACGGCGTCCGGGCTCCGGCCGTCCCGCTGCGCTCCGGCTCGGGCGCGGCCCTGCCCGCCCTCGCGCGCGACCGCGAGGACGGCGCTTCCGCGCCGGCCGCCTCGATCGCCGCCCCCGGCCCGGGCGCTTCCGGCGGCGCGCTCCTCGAAGACGCGGAGACCGGCGCCGGCGTCGGCCGGCGCTTCTTCGACCAGGGCGCGACGAGGGGCTCCTTGCTCGATGAGGGCTCGGTGACGGAGCGTCCCGCCGCGCCCGGCGGCTCCCCGTCCGCTGTGCTCGAGGGAGGGCACGCCCCCGTCTCGGGCTTGATCGCTTCGGGCGGGAGCCCGGGCTCGTTGGGCGCCTCGCCGGCGAGGGCGGGCGGGCTCGCGGCGTTCTCCGGCGCGCCCATCGGCTTCGAGGCCGTCGAGGGGGAAGCCTTGCGCGACGCCGTCGCCTCTGCGTTCGCGGCGCCCGCCCCGGGCGCTCGCGTCGCGTCCTATCGGGCCGCCTCGCCCAACGGCGAACTGGCCGCTTCCGCCGCGCCGGCCGCGCTCGGCGGGCCGTCGGCCCCTCGCCCCCTCGCGCTCGACCTCTCCGGCTCCGGTCTCGTCGTGCGCGTGCGCTCCGCGCTGGGTTCCGTCCTGACTCCGGCCGCGTCCGTCTCCGCGCATCAGCCGCGGGCGGTCGCTTCGGCGTCCACCGCCCTGCTCGAGAGAGGCGGCCTGCTCGAGGCGTTCGCGACCGTGGGCGCGGGCTCCGTCGCGGAGCCGCTCGGTGCGTCCGCGTTCGCGCGCGCTCCGTCGGCGTCCAGGACGCCGGTGTCCGCGCCGTTGCCGGCCTCGGCGAGCCCCGTGCCCGGTCCCTCCGCCTGGTGGGGCCTGCTCGTCCTGCCCCTCCTCGTCCTCGCCGCGCGCTCGTTTTTCTAAAAGAAACGGGAAATTAACGCAGTATTGACAGCCCTGGGTTATCCGCCTACCCTATAAGGAACGCATGGGTTGGCTTCGTTCCGGTCTTTTCCGCCGAGTGGCCATGGTGATGGGGGCGCTCGCCCTCGTCCCCGTCGTCTTCCTGTCGTGGCGCATCCTGCAGAGCAACGCCGCGGCGGTGCAGGGCGCGGTGCTCGAACTGCACGTGAAGCTCGCCGAAAAGAGCGCGGAGCAGGTCGAGGGCTGGGTCGACTCCGTCGACCAGCGTCTGAAGGTCGCGCTCGTGGGCCTGCGCGCGCGCATGGACTGGAAGGACAAGCAGGACCTGACGCGCTCTCTCGTGGAGGCCGGCACCGGCGTGGCCTCGGTGACCCTGCTGCGCTCCGACGGCGGAGCGCTGCTCGAGGCGTTCAGTCCGGAGCTGTCGGGTTCGACCACGGGCCTGGGCCTGAAGGACGCGCGCGCGGCGCTCAAGCGCGCGCTCGCCCGCGGAGACGGGGCCGAAATCCTCCGCGGCGCCTCGGGACCGCTCCTGGTCCTGCACCGGCCTCTCCAGGCCGGCGTCTACGCGCGCATCGTCGTGCCCTTGAGCGCGCTGGCCGAGCGCATCTCCGGGGAGCGCGTCGGCGGCACGGGCTTCGCCGTCCTCATCGACGAGCAAGGCCGGCCCCTCTCGGCGGCCACGAGCCCGCGCGGCGTAGACCTCTCGACCCTGCCGTCCTGGCCGATCACCAAGGCCGCGCTGGGATCCGGCGGCAGCGTCGGTTCGAGCGAGTTCGTCGACCCGTCCGGCGTCGCCCGGGTGGGCGCCTACGCGCCCGTTCCCGTGATCAGAGGCGCGGTGCTGGTCCTTCAGTCGCGCGAAGAAGCCTATCTCGCCTCCACCGAGGCGCGCCGCGCCGCCGCCTTCGCCGTGCTGGTCACCTTGATCGTGTCCGTCCTGGCGGCGTTCCTGCTCGCGCGCGCGCTGACCGCGCCCCTGCTCGCGCTGACGCGCGCGGCCGAGGCGGTCTCGCGCGGCGACTTCCTGGCCAGCGTCGACATCGCCACCGGCGACGAGCTTCAGGATCTGGCGGAGACGTTCAACACGATGACCGCGCGCCTGCGCTCCTACTCGGTCCTGCAGGTCGACCGCCTCATCGCCGAGCAGCGCAAGACCGAGGCGATCATGTTCTCGATCGCCGAAGGCATCGTCCTCGCCGATCGCGAGGGCCGCGTCCAGCTCGTCAACCGCCAGGCGCGCGAGATGCTCGGCCTGGAGGCCAAGGCGGACATCGACGGCAAGCCCCTCGAGGAGGCCCTGCCCGCCGGCCCCCTGCGCGACGCCATGACCGCGGCCGCGCGGGAGCCCGGCAAGGGCCCCCGGGACGCCGAGATCGCCGGAGAGGCGTCCCGCCGCATCCTGACGGTGACGGCGAGCCCGGTCGTGACCCCCGGGCGCGGCGCGGAGCTGGGCGTGCTGCTCGCGCTGCGGGACGTGACGCTCGAGCGCGAGCTCGACAAGATGAAGCAGGACTTCCTGCACTACATCACCCACGATCTGCGCAACCCGCTCGGCTCGGCGATGGGCTTCCTCGACGTCCTGCTCAAGGGCACGGCGGGCGTGCTCAACGCGGATCAGCACTCGATCGTCTCCTCCGTCCGCCGCTCGACGAGCCGCCTGATGTCGATGATCAACAACATCCTCGACATCGCGAAGATGGAGTCCGGCCGCGTGCGGCTCTCGCTCAAGACGGTCTCGCTCGCGGGAATGGCGGGGCGCGCGATCGCTATCCTCGAGCAGCTCGCGAAGGCCAAGAACATCTCGGTCCACCTCGTCGCGGTCGAGGAGTTCTCGACCGAGGGCGACGCGGACATGCTCGAGCGCGTGTTCACCAACCTGCTCGGCAACGCGATCAAGTTCGCGCGCGAAGGCGGAAGCATCACGATCTCGATCGCCGACGCCGGCGCGGACATCCGATGCTGCGTCGAGGACGACGGAGACGGCATCCCGCCGGAGCACCTCAAGCGCGTCTTCGAGAAGTTCGAGCAGGTTCCGGGCCAGAGCAAGGGCGGCACGGGGCTGGGTCTGACCATCACCCGCTATTTCGTCGAGGCGCATCTCGGACGCATCTGGGTCGAATCCGAGCCGGGACAGGGCGCCCGGTTCTACTTCACCGTCCCCAAGAACCTGGCGCTCGCGCCGGACGGCACGGTGCGCGTCGCGGAGGCCGTGGGGTGAGGCTCGCGGCGGCGGCCTTGGCGCTGCTGCTCGCCGGGCCCGCGGGGGCCCAGGACGACGAGACGGCGGCTTTCCAGGGGGTCGTGGTGAAGCCGGGCGACACGCTCTGGGCGATCGCCAACAAATACCTGAAGGATCCCGCCAAGTGGGACGAGATCCTCAAGCACAACCGTCTGCCCACGAAAGATCCGACCGTGGCCCTCCCCGGGATGACCTTGCGCGTGCCCGTCCGCCTGATCAAGGCCCAGCTGCGCGCGGCCCACCTCGTCTACGCCGTCAACCGCGTCCTGTACCGCCGCAAGGAGACGGCGGATTGGCGCAACGGCAAGCTCGCCATGGAGCTGTTCCAGGGCGATTCCGTGCGCACGCTCGACGAGTCGAAGGCGCGCGTGAAGCTCCTCGACAGGGAGCTGCTCAGCCTCGAGCCCAACTCGATGGCGGTGATCAAGCCGGCCGGGCGCGAGGGGGACCTCGAGCTGAAGTCCGGTTCCGTCTTCGCGGGGCGCGCGCGCGTGGTGACCGCGACGGCTTCGGTCACCCCGCGCTCGCGCGACACCCGCTACGCGGCCAGCGTCGAACCGGACCTGACGACGCGCGTCGAGGTCTACAAGGGCATGGCCGCGGTCGACGCCCAGGGCATCAGCGTGGACGTGCCGGCGGGCATGGGCACGCGAGTCCAGCCGGGCCTGGCGCCCGAGGTGCCTCGGCGCATCGAGAACCTGCCGGAGCTCGAGACGCGCGCGTTCGAGTACGCGTCGGCGCTCAAGGTCGGAGGGGGCGCCGCGCCCGAGCCGCGCGGGCCCGCCGCGGCGCCGCCCGCGCCGGAGGCCGACGCCGACAGCCTCCGCGGCGACCTGCAGTCCCTCCGCGTCGGTCTGCCCATCATGGGCTATCGCGTGCAGGCCGCGGAGGACCGGGATTTCACGCGCGTGGTTTTCGAGAGAAAGTACGAATCGGACGAACGCTTCAATCCCGGCGAAGCCGGGCTCAAGCCCGGCGCGTATTGGTGGCGCATCGCCATCATCGACCTGCTCGGCACCGAGGGGCGCTTCTCGGAGCCCCGCTACTACACGGTCGGCATCAGGCGCGCGCCGTCTCCGATCGCGGCCGATCTCAAGAAGGCGGTGGTGATCGCTTCACCCGCGGAGGACGCCACGATCGACGCGGACGCGGTCCGGGTCTCCGGCGTGCTGCGAGACGACCGCCTCTCCGTGCAGGTCAACGACAAGCCCGTCCGCGCCGACGCGGACGGGAACTTCCTGGTTTCCGTGCCGCTCAAGAACGGGATGAACGAGATCGTCATCACCGTGGCGGACGGGAAGGGCAACTCGACGCAGATTTCGAGGCGGGTCCAGCGCCGCTGATCGGGCGCGTCCGGCTCAGGGATCGCGGCGGGCGGCGGGAAGGCGCGGGTTGCGGCGGGACAGGATCGCCTTCTGGGAGTCGGCGGGAACCAGGGCTCCGAGCAGGATGGTCCCGTCCGCTCCGACGAGTGAGGCCGCCGGCCGGCGGCCGGCGCGCGCCGGGTCCTCGGCGAGCGAGACCGCCGTCCAGCCCCAGCGCGCGGGATTGCCGCGCATCGCGGCGCGCGGCACCGCCACCTGTACCTCGCCCCGGTCCGAAGCCCATTTCGCCTCATAGACCGCCGTCTCCTCGGGCTCGCCGCCGCCTCGCGCGCGGTAGAAGCGCGCCTGCGAGCCGGCGATGGAGACGGCGAGTTCCCAGGCGTCGCGCGCCAGCATGACCGCGCCTCGTCCCTCGAGGAGAGGAACGCGCCCGGCGCCCAGGACGCGGTTGACGTCGACGTAGATCTCGTAGACCGGGCGGGGGGGGCCGGCGAAGGCGCGGCCGACCTTGAGCGTGAGCGTCACGGTCGCGTCGTTCCACTCGGCGCGCAGGGCCCGCAGGCGCCAAGGATCGGCCGCCGAGCCGCCGTCCGTGATCGTGCCGGTGGCGCCGTCCACGGCGGGCGCGAGGGCGATCGCGCCCGCGGGCGCGCGGAACTCGATCCAGGCCGGCCCCGACAGCGCCTTGACGCCGGTCGGGACGTCGCCGGCGTCCGACTCCGCCGCGCCCGGAGCGGGGTCGCCGCCGTAGAGGGACTCGGGCGCGGGCAGGCGCAGCCGCTTGTACACGGCGACCAGGGCCGCTCTCAGTTCCGCCGGGATATCATCGGATTCCGAAGGACGGAAGTAGCGCGCGGCCTGGGCGCGGCGCAGGAGCGCCGCCGCCGCGTCGAGGGTGGCCAGGTCGGCCGTGCCGGAGTTCTGGAATCGCTCCACGACCGCGGCGGCCGCTCCGTAGGCGTCCCAGGCCGCCTTCGCTCCGCCGGACTCCGGCGCAACCGCGGCAGCCGGATCCCAAGCGGTCCATTGAACGGCGGCGGCCGGAGCGTCTTTTTTCGTCCGCGCGAGTTCGCCCGCCGTGGCCCAGCCTCCGGAGGGGCGCTCGATCGCCGCGTAGCCGGAGGCGAAGACGGAATCGGTGGACGCGCTCTCGTCGAACAGGCGCGCGGCCGAGGAGGGCACCAGGACCGAGGGGCCTGCGGCGGCCCACGCCTCGTCCGCCGGCGCGTAGGGTCCGATCATGATCCAGTCCGCGCCGGCGGCGCCGAGAGCGGGGCCGGTCTGAGCGTCGAGCGAACCCGCGCCCGGCAGGAGGCCGGACGGCTTGCGGCCCAGCCGCTTCTCGAGCTTCGCCAGCGCGTCGGCGGCCAATTCCAGGGCGTCCTGCGGACGGCCCGCCGCCGGATGCGCGGCGACGGCGGACAAGACCGGATCTCCATCGATGCGGGCCGCCAGTTCGACGCGGCCGTTCTCGAGCCAGGGCCCCAGCGCCGCCTTGACCAAGGGAGTGGCCATCGAGGGGGATACTCCGATCGTGAGCTTGAGCTCCGAGTGTTCCCGCAGGAGGGCGTCCACCTCGCTCCAACGGCGGTAGCTCTCCGGCGGCAGCCAGACCAGGGCCTGCTCGGCCGCGGCGGGCGAGGCCAGCAGGGCGAGAAGCAGGAGACTCCTCATCGCACCGTCCGCGCCGACACGCGCCGTCCCTCGGGGCCTTCGGCCGTGTCGGCCTTCTCGTCCACCTTGGGCTCTCCGTCGACGAGAAAGAGGTACTTGTGCCGGCCCTCGATCACGGGCAGCGACAGGGTCCACACCCCGTCTCCTCCTTTGGCCATCTTGAGCAGGCCCGGCTTCCACGCGTTGAAGTCGCCCACGAGCTCGACCGACTTGGCCTTGGGAGCCCGATGGCGGAATTCGACGGCGATCAGGGCGGACTCGCGTCCGCCGGCATGGGGCGTGAAGGTGGTCGCGCTGGGACGCAGGGGGACGGGCTGCCAACCGGACAGGAACGAACGGTACTCGCTCATGGCCGAGAGCCATTCGATCGAGGGCAGGCTGACCAGGGCCAGAACGGCCGTCACCGTCGCCCAGAACGTCCACTTGCTGCGCCACCGCATGGCGCGGATTCTATCATTTGGCCGGGTGTCAGACCTCCCGCTTCCCACTTTTTACCGCTTTATCGGGTGCGCGTTGCTGACTTAAAATGTGGGAAGTGTGAGGTCTGACACCAATATCCGTTTTCGGGTATAATCCGGGCATGGACACCAAATCTCCCTCGAAGCCCGCTCCCGCCGCGAAACACCCGGAGGTCGTCGAAGCCATGCACGAGAATCCCTGGCGTCAAGCGATGGAACAGCTGGACCGCGCCGGCAAGGCGATGAAGCTCGAGCCTTTCGCGCTCGAACGCCTGCGCCACTGCAAGCGCATCCTGACCGTGTCCGTTCCCGTCAAGATGGACGACGGCTCGGTGAAGGTGTTCGAGGGCTACCGCATCCAGCACAACATGGACCGCGGGCCGGCCAAGGGCGGCATCCGCTACCACCCGTCGGTGTCTCTCGACGAGGTCAAGGCGCTCTCCTTCTGGATGACGATGAAGTGCGCGGTCGTGAACCTTCCTTACGGCGGCGCCAAGGGCGGCATCATCTGCGATCCCAAGAAGATGTCACGCGGCGAGCTCGAGCGCATGACGCGCCGCTACACCGCCGAGATCTCCATCATCATCGGCCCGGACAAGGACATCCCCGCTCCCGACGTGAACACCAACGCCGAGGTCATGGCGTGGATCATGGACACGTACTCGATGACGATCGGCTACTCCTGCCCCGGCGTCGTCACCGGCAAGCCCATCGAGATCGGCGGCTCGCTCGGCCGCAACGAGGCCACCGGCCGCGGCGTGTTCTACGTGACCCGCGAGCTCGCCGCGCGCGAGGGCTTCGACCTGCGCAAGGCGACCGTCGCGGTCCAGGGCTTCGGCAACGTCGGCTCCAACGCCGCCAACATCTTCGTCGAGCACGGCACCAAGGTGGTCGGCATCTCCGACGTCGGCGGCGGCCTCTACGACCCCAAGGGCCTCGACCTCCACGACATCATGGAGTACCGCAAGAAGAACGAGACCATCGCCGGCTACCCCAAGGCCGAGCACGTCCCGGTCGACAAGTTCGTCGAACTGCCCTGCGACATCCTGATCCCGGCCGCCATGGAAGGCACGATCACCAAGGCCAACGCCGACAAGATCAAGGCCAAGTACGTCATCGAGGGCGCCAACGGTCCGACGACGAACGAGGCCGACAAGATCCTCTTCAACAAGGGCATCACCGTGGTTCCCGACATCCTGGCCAACGCCGGCGGCGTCACGGTCTCCTACTTCGAGTGGGTGCAGGACATGCAGGCCTACTTCTGGTCCGAGAAGGACATCAACGCGCGCCTGCAGGACATCATCGTCGGCGCGTTCACCGAGGTGTACGACCTCTCCAAGAAGGAGAAGGTCGACATGCGCATGGGCGCCTTCATGGTCGGCCTGCGCCGGCTCGGCAAGGCCGCGACGATTCGCGGGATGTTCCCGTAATCGGAACCCGCGAATCGTTTTTCTCGATAAGCGGCCTTAAGGGGTCTCCCGCATGAGGGTTCTCGTCGCTCCCAACGCCTTCAAGGGGAGCTTGTCGTGCGTGGACGCCGCACGGGCCATGGCCCGCGGCGTCCGCGCCGTTTATAGGGACGCGCGCATCGATTCCATCCCCGTCGCCGACGGCGGCGACGGCCTCATCGACGCGCTGCGGGAGGCCCTGGGCGGGGAGCTCGCCTCCGCCTCCGCGCGCGGCCCGCTGGGCGACGCCCGCCGGGCCTCCTACCTCTGGATTCCCGCCGAGAAGACGGCGGTCATCGAGATGGCGCGCGCCTCCGGGCTGGCCCTCGTCCCGCCCGCGAAGCGCCGCGTGATGCTCTCGACCACCCGCGGGACCGGAGACCTGATGCGGGACGCGGTGCGGCGCGGGGCGCGGACCTTGATCATCGGCATGGGCGGCTCGGCCTCCAACGACGGCGGCGCGGGCATGGCGCGCGCTCTCGGCGCGCGCCTGCTCGATTGCGAGGGCCGCGAATTGCCCGACGGCGCCGCCGGTCTGCCGCGGTTGTGTTCGGTGGACGCCCGGACCGTCAGGACCCTGTTGTCCGGCGTGAGGGTGATCGCGCTTTCGGACGTGACCAATCCGCTGCTCGGCCCCGAGGGCTCGGCGCGGGTGTTCGGTCCCCAGAAAGGAGCGACGCCGGCCCAGGTGAAGGCGCTGGACGCCGCTCTGGCCGTGTGGGCGCGCGCCTTGTACCGCGATCTGGGCGCTCGCGTCTCCTCCGTCCCCGGCTCGGGCGCCGCCGGCGGGCTCGGAGCGGGACTGCTCGCCTTCGCGAAAGCCGAGATCGTGCCGGGCGCGGAGTGGATCATCGAGAAGACGGGGGCGGCGAAGGCGTTGAAGAGCGCTGATCTGGTCGTCACCGGCGAGGGGCGCCTCGACCGCACCAGCCTGTTCGGCAAGGCGCCCGTCGCGTTGGCTCGCCGCGCCAAGCGCTGCGTCGCCGTCGCCGGGCAGGTCCAGAGGGGCGTCCGCTTCCCGTTCAAGCGGGTGGTGACGTTCGCCCAGGCCGGCGCCTCCGGCGAGGGGGACGCGATGAAGAACGCCGCCGAGTGGGCGCGCAGGGCGGCGGCGCTCGCCGCCGCCGGGATGCTTTCGTTCGCGCTGGCGCTGCCCGGGCGCGCGGCGGAGCCCTCCTTCGCCGAGATCGTCGACGCGCAGTACTTCGCCCGTCACCGGGACGGAAACCTGGAGAAGAACATCGCCGCCCTCAAGGAGGCGCTCGACTCGATGCCGACGGCGCCTGCCGACGAGTGGAAGGCGCCGTGGCTGTGGAGGCTGTGCCGCGCCGAGGTGCGCCGGGGCGAGACCTTGAAGACCCGCGCCGAGAAGCTCGCGGCTTACGACGAAGCGAAGAAGAACTGCGAGAGCTCGATCGCGCTCTCCACGGCGACGGCCGACGCCTACTTCTGGCGCGGCGTGGCCCTCGGCCGCTGGGCCGAGACGAAGGGCATGCTCAAGGCCTTGTTCGCGATCAAGACGATCAAGTCCGACATGGCCGAGACGCTCAAACGCGACCCGGGCCATGGCGGCGCGCACAACGTGCTCGGCGAGATTCTCTGGCAGGTGCCCGGCTTCGCGGGCGGCGACAAGAAGAGGGCGCTCGAGGAGTTCGAGGCCGCGTTGCGCCTCTCGCCGCTCTACACGGCCAATCACCGGCCGTTGGCCGAGGCCTACCTCCATTTCAAGCGGAAGGAAGACGCGATCCGCGTCCTCAAGCTGGTCGAGGCGACGAAGAATCCCGCCGACCCGGCGGAGTACCCCGACAACGTGGCCGACGCGAAGAAGCTCCTCGAGACGCTCGAGAAGTGACGCGCTAGTGCGCGTTGTAGGCGGGAGCCAGCGGCGCGGCCTTGCCGGCGGTCCACTTCGTGCCGCGCTTGAGCTTGAGCGGCACGCCCTTGCCGCCGCGCAGGACGGAGACCTCGACGTCCGAGCCGACGGGCCCGTAGAGGCGGTCGATGGCCTCGGCGAAGTCCATCTTCTCGGTGGAGCGGCCGCCGATCGAGTCCAGGCGCTCGCCGACCTTGAGGCCGGCGGCCTCGCCGGAGCGGAAGGCGACGACGTGCGTGATCTCGAAGAGGCGTCGTCCCGAGTCCTCGGCGGTCTTCACCCAGAGGCCGGGCCCGGATCTCCAGAAGGAGGGAGGCTCGTCGATGACGAGCGGCTCCAGCAGCCGCACGCGCAGGCGGGCGTCCGCGTCGAGCACGGGCTCCGGCGCCCGCCGTTTCGCGTCGGGCAGCGGCGCGGCGGCGACCAAGGTTCCGCCGGAGCTCACGCGCGCCGTGCGCTGGTCGCCGGACACGGCGGTGGCGGCGCCGAGCGTCGGGTACGTCCCGCCGCCGGCGGCGTCCAGGGCGTAGAAGGCCAGGCGGATCTGGCGGGCCTGGCCGTCGTCGGAGGCCTCCAGGACGCGGGCGCGGAGCTTGGAGCCGGGCGGCACGGCCAGGAAGTCGAGAGCGGCGTCGACGGTCAGGCCCGTGGCGGCCTCGGCGACGAGTTCGTCGCCCGGCTTGAGGCCCGCGGGCAGGCCCTTGGGGAAGCGCAGCCAGAGTCCCTGGTCGGCGCGGACGGTGACCGCGAGCGGAGCGACGGCGGCGACGACGGCCTTGCCGTCGGCGGCGGACTGGCGTTCGCGGCCGGCGGAGAGGGCCTTCTCTTGCGGGGATAGATCCTTGTCACCGCGGGCGTAGGGCTTCGCGGGTTCGATCGCGGCGGTTTCGACCGCGCGCACCTCGAGGCCGCGCCGCACCGTCAGGCTCAGGCGCGTCCCGGGAGTCCAGGCGCGCAGAGCGGCGGCGAGCTCCGCGGGATCGGCGACCGGCGCGCCCGCGCGCAGGAGGCGGTCGCCGGGCTTGAGGCCGGCGGCGTCGGCTCGTGAGCCGGGGCGGACCGCCGCGACGAGCAGGGCCCCGTCCTGGGACGCGACGGCGGCGCCCAGGCCGAAGAGCGCGGTGTCGATCAAGGATTCTTGAACGGGCGCCGCAGGCGCGGCGGCCGGCGCGCCTTGGGCCTTCGCCGGCGCGGCCTTCACTGGAGCGGTCTTCGCGGGCGCGGCCCGCCGCGCGGGGCGCTTGGACGCCGGACGCGGGGCGGCCGCGGCGGAGATGGACAGCAGCGCCACGAGCAGGGGGATCTTCACCGTGAGCCTCTCGTCTTGGTCTTGCGCGCGGGGCGCTTGGCGGGCTGCTTCTTCGCCGGCTCGGAAGCGGGCGCGGCGGCGGGAGGCGCGGCCGCGGCTTCCTGCGCCGCCCGTTCGACGGCGTTCGCGGCCTCGATGCGCTTGAGGCGCTCGGCTCGGACCTCGGAGGCGACGGAGGCGAGCGCGCCGTCGGAGGGCAGCCGGCGGTCGGCGTCGGGCGGGGCGGTCAAGGTCCTCGCGGCGGCGGCGGCCAACGCGTTCGCCCGCTTGCTCTCCGCCGCGAAACAGGAGACGTCCAGGGCTCCGAGACGGGATTGGATCGGACGGACCGCGGCGAGGCGGCGGGCGGGGTCGATCTCGGCTTCGGCCTTCTTCAGGGCGGCGTCGAGGACGGAGCGCCAGGCGATCAGGCGCGCGGCCTCCGCGGCCTCCGCCTTGGCTCTGGAATCCTCCTCGGCGGCTTTGCCGCAGCGCGCTCCCGGGTCGGCGTCGAGCGCGGCCAAGGCCTCGGACCAGCGCGAGAGGGCGCCCTCGAGGTCGCAGGACTTGCGCTTGGAGCGCGCGTCGGCGGCGGCCCGCAGGAACCAGCTCTGATCGGCGGCGCGCCTGTGGATCACGGCCTTCAGGGCGTGCAGCTCGGGCAGGGAGGCGTCGCAGCCGGGGGGGAGCTTGCGGCCGAGCTTGAGAGCCTCGTCGACGCGCGCGGTCTCGTAGCGGCACAGCTGCGGAGCGGAGTCGGCGCGCGCGGCGGACAGGGCTTCTTCGAGCTTCAGCGCGGTCTCCGAGTCGGCCTTCGCCGCCTTGGCCGCTTCCTTGGCGCGCGCGGCGAGCGCCTTGTACTGAGGCTTGACCTTGGCGGCTTCGGCGACGAGCGCCTCGAGCGCGGCATAGGCCGCCTCGGCGTCCTTGAGGCGGCACGCGCTCCGCAGGCCGGCGGCCTCCGATTCCTTCAGGAGGGCGAGCTCGAAGTCGCGGGCGACGGCGACCTCGACGCGCTCGGCGAGGGCGTTGGAGCCGGGCGCCGAGACGAAGGAGCGGACCGCGAACGGACGGGTCTCGGTGATCCTGAGCGTCCGGGCGAACGGGTAGGGCCCGCCGTTGCGGCGCTTGTAGGTCTTGGTCTCCAGAGCGGAAAAGCCGCGCTCGGTCTCGACGAAGGTGGTCTCCTCGACGTCGGCCGAAGCGCCCTCGGCCAGACCGTCGACCCAGTAAGCGCCGGAGGCCGCGGCGTCGTCGCCCAGTTCATGCTGGCCCAGGCGCGTGGGCTCCTGCAGGTGGATGCCGGAGGAGCGGAGCTTCGGGCCGCCCGTGGCGGCCGAGGCGCGGGCCGCGGCGGCTTCGAGGGCGGAGGGCAGGCCGGGGCGCGACGAGAGGGCCTTGGCGGCGGAACGCAGATCTTCGAGCTCCTTCTTCACCGCGGACTTGCCGAGCAGGTCGGACGCGGCGGCGCGCGCCTTCGCCGCGGCCCAGCGGCGGCGCTCGTTGAGCAGGGTCTTGCGCAGCTGGGCGCGGAGTTCGTCCGACAGGGCGCCTTTCGCGGCGTCGGCCGCGATGAGGGCTTCGACGCCGCCCGCGCCGCGAGAGGCGGCCTCGGCCGCCAGCGCCGCGGCGGCGTCCTTGTCGGCGCGCGGGGAGGCCAGCAGCTCGTCGAAGAGGGGTTTGATCAGGGGCGCGGGGTTTTCCAGCGCGTCGGCGTGCCGCCGCGCGGCCAGCTCCTTACCCCAGGGCGTGTCGAAGACGTTGGGCTTGCCGGCGGGCCCGGTCTGGGACGCTCCGGAAGACTCGAGCGCCCAGGACTCCTCGTGGGCCGTCTGCAGGGCCGCGGCGAGCGCGGCGAGAGACGGAGTGAAGAGCCCGTCGGAGGGCAGGGCGCGGCAGGGAGCCAGGCCGAGATCGGCGCTCTTGGGGGGCGCCTCGCGGCCGAGCTCGTCCGCGGCGGCGGCCAGGGCCAGGCAGGAGGACGCGGCCTTGTCGAGGGCGGTGAGCGCCTTCCAGTGCACCGCGGCCAGGCGCCGCGCGCCGGGTTTGCCCTGCAGGGCCAGGACGCCGCGCTCGGCCAAGGTCTCGACGCCGGGCGCGCCGAAGGACTCGAGCAGCAGCGTCAGCGCCGGCGAGACGGCGGGACCGGGAGCGGGAGCGGCGAGGGCGGCCGGAGCGAGAAGAGCCGCGAGGAGCGCGGCCTTCATCAGAGGTGGTACTTCGCGCAGGCCTGGCGGAGATGATCCAGGGCCTTGGCGACCTCGGGGGTTTCCTTGGCGGATTCGAGAGCGGCCGTCGCGGCCGCGACGTGGGCGCGGTCCGATTCGATCATCTTCCGCAGCTCGTCCTGCATCAGCTGGAACTCGCGCGCCAGGTCCTGATGCGCGTCCGTGGTGCGCACGCGCACGGGCACGGCGAGGTTGCCGTGGCGGACGCGGGCGATGCCCGCCGACAGCACGCGCAGGGGGCCCGCGAAGCGATGGGACCAGAAGAGGGTCACGAGGCCGCCGGCCAGCATGGAGATGGCCGAGGCCAGGAGCAGAGGCGCGCGCAAGGCGCCCTTGATCCATTCGAGCGAATGGAATATCTGACGGGAGGAGATCGAAGACTCTTGAATGCCGCGGAAGACGCTGAACGTGGTCAGCAGCAGGCTCGCCGAGATCAGGAGCAGGACGAAGCCGACCATCTGCAGCTGCAGGGGGGCGTCCACCCAGTACTGCTGCCGCTTGTAGGGCGGCTTCGCGTGAGCGGGGTGCGCGTGCTTGTCGCCGTGTCCGTGGCCTTTCTGCGTCATGGGGTCGTTATCGTAACTTATTTAAAGCGCGATGTTGTCGATCAGACGCGTCTTTCCTAAATATGCGGCGGCGAGCAGGCGGCCCTCGAAGACTGAGGCGTACTGGACCTTCAAGCCGGTCTTGGCCAGCGCCCGGCGCACGGCGGCGGCCACCGTCTCGGGCCGCGAGTGCGGGCGGCGGTATTCCTTGCGCCCGGCCTCGAGGGCGCGGCGCAGCATCGGCGCGGCGCGGCGCTCGGCGCCGCTCAAGTAGGCGTTGCGGCTCGAGAGCGCCAGGCCGTCGGCCTCGCGCACGGTCGGCACGCGCACGATCTCGACCGGGACGTCGAGGTCTCGGACCATCGTCTCCAGGACGCGGACCTGCTGCCAGTCCTTCTCGCCGAAGTAGGCGCGGTCGGCGCGGACGCGGTTGAAGAGCTTGAGCACGACGGTCGCCACGCCGCGGAAGTGGCCGGGGCGGAACTTGCCGCAATACAGGTCGGAGAGGCCTTCGACCTCGACGTGGGTCGTGAATCCTTCCGGGTACATGTCCTCGACGCCGGGCGCGTAGACGGCGTGGGCCCCGGCGCCGGAGACGAGGCGGCGGTCGGCCGGCAGCGCGCGCGGATAGCGGCCGTAGTCCTCGTTGGGACCGAACTGTTTCGGATTCACGAAGACCGAGACCACGACGCGGTCGTTCTCCCGCGCGGCGCGGCGCACGAGCGCGGCGTGTCCGGCGTGCAGGGCTCCCATGGTCGGCACGAAGCCGATCGAGAGGCCCTTCTTGCGCCAGCCGGCGACGAGACGTCCGAGCGCGGTCTTGTTCCGGACCAGGGCCGCGTTCACAGGTTCCTCGAGAAGAATCCGGTCACGCGCGTGTCGTATTCCATGCCGGCCGCTTCGCGGCACTTGGCGTGCCAGGCCTCGGGCACCATCCAGAGCTGCTTGGGCTCGCGCGCCGCGGCATGGACCTTGCGGACGTCCTCGGGCGTCATCAAGCGGTCGAATTCTCCGCCGATGACGAACAGGGGCCGCGGCGCGATCAGGCCGGCGGATTCGACGGGATTGAAGGCGTCGATCTTGGGGTCGTTCACCCGGCGGCGCAGGAGCTGGGTCGTCAGCCAGACCAGCGGCCAGTACGGCACCTTCAGGTTGTTCCACGCCCAGCGCTTGATGACGGTCTTGTAGTCCGAGAACGGACTCTCGACCACCGCGCAGCGCAGGTCCGGGTGCTTCGGCATCGACGCGACCGTGACGGCGGCGCCCATCGAGAGGCCGAACACGCCGACCGAGTCCGCCAGTTCCGGCCTCTCCTTGCGCAGCCACTCCACCGCGGCGTCGAAATCGATCGTCTCCAGCCCGCCGATGGTGGTGATCTCTCCTTCGCTTTCGCCGTGGGAGCGGAAGTCCCAGTAGAGGAGATTGAAGCCGCCCTGCTCGTTGAGGAAGTAGGTCTGCTTGAGCAGCTCGCCCTTGTTGTCGCCCCAGCCGTGGCACATGAGGATCGTGCGCTTGTCGCCGTTGGGCGAGGGCAGGAGCCAGCCCGCCAGCGTCAGCCCGTCCCGCGTCTTGAAGGATATCTTCTCGTAGCGGAGCCCGAACTGCTCGGGGAAGATCCACATGGGCGACATCGCCGGCGGGTGGAGTATGATGCCCGCGCCCCACCAGCACACGGCGACGAGGCCCGCGGCGAGGAGGAGGCCGGCCGCCAACCAGATCATTTCTCGGCTGAGAACGAGTGCTCGGGGCCCGGGAAGGAGCCGTCGCGCACCTCGCGGCAATAGTCGCCGACGGCCTTGAGCGCGCTCGCGCGCAGGTCGGCGTAGCGCTTGACGAATTTGGTGGGCCCGGCCTCGGAGAGGCCGAGCATGTCGTCGCTGACCAGGACCTGGCCGTCGCAGTGCGGGCCCGCGCCGATCCCGATCGTCGGGATCTGCAGGCGCTTGGTGACCTCCTTGGCGAGGTCGGCGGGGACGCACTCGAGCACGACCGCGCAGCAGCCCGCGGCCTCGAGGATGCGGGCGTCGGTGACGATCTTCTCCGCGTCCTCGGGGCGGCGGCCTTGGACTTTATAACCGCCGAAGCGGTTGACCGCCTGCGGGGTCAGTCCGAGGTGGCCGAACACCGGGACGTTGATTCGAATGAGTTCCTTGATCGTGGGCGCGACCTCGATCCCGCCCTCGACCTTCACCGCGTGAGCCCCGCCTTCCTTCATCAGGCGGCCGGCGTGGCGGACCGCGTCCTTCGCGTCGACTTCGTAGCTCAGATACGGCATGTCCGCGACGAGCAGCGCGCGGGAGGCGCCGCGCTTGACGGCCTTGGTGTGGTGCAGCATCTCGTCGACGGTGACGGGAAGCGTGCTCTCGTAGCCCAGCTTGGTCATGCCGACCGAGTCGCCGATGAGGATCACGTCGACGCCGGCCTGCTCGGCCAGGCGCGCGGTGGGGAAGTCGTAGGCGGTCAGCATCGCGATCTTGACTCCCTTGCGCTTCATGTCGAGCAAGGTCGCGACGGTCACGGGCTTCATTTCCACAGTTTAACAATTCCCGGCGGGGGGTTCATAGCCGCCAGGACGCGGCGCCAGCGCGGGTCCACGTCGGCCAGCGGGGCGGCCGCGAAGGGGCGCCGGCGCATCAGGGGGTGGGGGACGCGCAGCCAGGGCGAGCGCAGGCTCTCTGAGCCGAGGGAGACCACGTCTATATCGAGGACGCGGGCGCTCCAGCGCGCGCCCGGCCGCCGTCCGGCGGCGGCCTCCAGCCGCTTCGCCTCGATCAGCAGGCCCATCGCGGTGCGGGACGTCTCGACGAGCACGGCCTGGTTCAGGTACGCTTCGTCGCTGGGCCCGACGGGGGCGGTCTCGTAAAGGCGGGAGGCTCTCACGACGCGCACGCCCTCGAGACGGCGGAGAGCGGCGACGGCGGCCTTCAGGGTCCGGTCGCGCCGTCCGAGATTGGCCCCGAGCAGGAGCAGCCCTCTCCGGCTCACTTCGCGCGGTCGGCGCGGCGCAGGGCTTCGACGACCCCCGCCAGGATCAGGAAGGCGGCGAGATTGCCGAGGCGGCCCTCTCCGGTCCCGAAGCCGCCCTCGTAGACCATCAAGGTCCAGAGCAGCCAGAACAGCGCGCCGGCGGCGGCCTGGCAGGCGACGAACACTCCCGCGAGATGGACCGGATCGTAGCGAGGAGCCTCGGGAGGCTCTTCCTCGAAGAGCTCGGTCCAGGATTTCCAGATCGACTGCGGGCCGGTTTTCACCGCAAACCCAGGAGGTCGAGCATGTCGTAGAGCCCGGGCCGCTTCTTGGCCGACCAAAGCGCGGCCTCGAGCGCGCCGAGCGCGAAGGCGTCGCGCGAACCGGCCGAGTGGGACAGGACCAGGCGCTCGTGGGGGCCGGCCAAAGTCAATTCGTGATCGCCGACCACGCCGCCCACGCGCACGGACGCGGTGGGCACCGCGTCGTCGGAGCGCCGCCCCTCGGAGACGGCCTGGGCCAGGCGCAGGGCGGTGCCGGAGGGCGCGTCCTTCTTGCCTTTGTGATGGATCTCGGTGATCGCCGCGTCGTAATCCGGCAGGCGGCGGGCGGCTTCGGAGGCGAGGTGCAGGAGCAGGGTCACGCCGCGGGAGAAATTCGGGGCCATGAACACGGCGGTCTTGCGCGCGGCGGCCGCGATCTGCGCGCGTTGGACGTCGCTGAGCCCGGTCGTGCCGATCACGAGGGGGACCTTGGCGCGCCCGCACGCGGCGGCGAAGCGCACGGACGCTTCGGGGACGGTGAAATCGATCACCGCGCCGCAGGCGCCGACTTCGTCCTCGAACGCGGACGCCTGGGCGCGGCCGACGCGGGCGAGCAGGTGGAAGCGGGGGTCGACGGCCGCGATCGCGGCGACCCGGGAGCCGGTCCGGCCCGAGGCGCCGCAAACGGCGATCTTCAGCGGAGGCATCGGTCGATTATAAGATAATCCGGCCGCCGCCGCGCAGCGCGGCCGCGACGAGGGCGAGCTCCCGCTCGAGTTCGTCGAGCGCGGCGGGCTCCGCGGCGCCGGCGGCTTCGGCTCGGGCGGCGAGCGCGGCCAGGCGCCTGGCGCCCAGGGAGGCGCTCGCGCTCTTGAGCGTGTGCGCCGCGCGCCGCAGCTCCTCGCTTCCGGCGGGCGCGGCGCGCAGCGCGCCGAGAAGGCGCGCTGCGGCGGCCAGATAGTCCTCGCGCCAGTTCGGCGCGGCGGCCGCGGCGAGCTCGGCGGCGCGCGCGAGCGCGGCCGGATCGACGGGGGCGGCCCAGCGCGCCAGCGCGGCGGCGAGACGCTCGAGGGTCACGGGCTTGGAGAGATAGTCGTCCATCCCGGCCTCGCGGCATCGTTCGCGGTCCTCCGGCTGGGCGTGCGCCGTCAGGGCGACGACCGGAGTGCGCGGGCCGCCCGCCTCCCGCTCGCGCAGAAGCCGGGCGGCGGTGTAGCCGTCCATCACGGGCATCGAGCAGTCCATGAGGACGAGGTCGTAGGCCGACTCGGCCAGGGCTTCGAGGGCGAGGCGGCCGTCCTCGGCGCAGTCCGCCTGGACGCCGAGCATCTCGAGCATGTCGAGCGTGACGCGCCGGTTCGCCGGATTGTCCTCGACCAGCAGGACGCGGCGGCCGCCCGGCACGGCCGCCGCCGGGCGCGGCGACCGGGCCGGCGCCGCGCCTCCGGGGGCGAGCGGGAGCTCGACCTCGAACCAGAAGGTGGAGCCGCGTCCGGGCGCGCTGTCCAGGCCGATCGTGCCGGACATCATCTCGACGAGACGGCGGCAGATCGCGAGGCCCAGGCCGGTTCCGCCGTAACGGCGCGTCGTCGACGCGTCGGCCTGGCCGAAAGGCGTGAACAGGCGGTCTTGCACGTCGGGCGGGATGCCGATGCCCGTGTCGGATACGGCGACGCGCACGCGGACCGAGTCCGGGCCCGCGGGGCGCGCTCCGGCCTCCACCCGGATCGAGCCGGTCGCGGTGAATTTGATCGCGTTGGAGAGGAGGTTGGAGACGATCTGACGCAGGCGCAGACCGTCGGCCAGGACCCGGCCCGGGAGGGCTTCGCCGGCCGCGATCTCGAGCGAGAGCCCCTTGCGCGCGGCGACTTCGCGGAAGAACGCCGCGGAATCCTCCAGGGTGCGGCGGAGATCGACGGGAACCGGATCGAGCGTCATGCGCCCCGCCTCCATCTTCGCGACGTCGAGCAGATCGTCGATGATCGCGCCCAGCACCTCGACGGCGTCGTGGGCGAGGCGGGCGCGGGAGGCGTGGGGCTCGGGAAGCGCCTCGCGCGACATCATCTCGCACATGCCGTTGATGGCGTTGAGCGGCGTGCGCAGTTCGTGGCTGACGTTGGCGAGGAATTCGGTCTTGGCCTTGGCCGAGGCGAGCGCGGCGTCGCGGGCGCCGCGCAGCTCCTCTTCCAGCCGGCGGCTCTCGGTCACGTCCTCGGAGAGCCCGGCGAGGCGGTAGGCGCGGCCGTCCGCGTCGAAGACCGGGAACATCCGGTCGCGGACCCAGCGCACCTCGCCGTCCGGGCGGAGGATCCGGTATTGGTGGTCGAGCGCGCCGGTGCGCGCGGCCGTGGCCGCGAGGACGCGCTCGGCATCGTCCGGGTGCAGGCTGCGTCTCCAGACGTCGGCGATCTCGGGCAGCGGAGGGGCCGGCCGGCCCCAGATGCGCGACCAGCTCGCGGCGTTGATGTAGATGACGTCGTTCTTCTCGGCGAGCCAGAACGCCTCGCGGATGTTCTCGGCGACCTGGCGGAAGCGTTCCTCGCTCTCGCGCAGCGCCTCTTCGGAGCGTTTGCGCCGGTCGATGTCGGTGTGCGAGCCCGACATGCGCAGGACCTTGCCGTTCGCGTCGCGCAGGACGGTGCCCCGCGTCAGGATCCAGCGGTACGTCCCGTCCTTCTGCCGGAGCCGGTGCTCGAGTTTGTAGACCGGCAGGCGGCCGTCGTGATAGTCCTGCACCGCTTTGCGCGCGCGCGCGGCGTCGTCCGGGTGCAGGAGCTTCTCCCAGGTCGAGAAGTCGTTGGGCAGATCCTCCTCGGCCCAGCCCAGCATCGTCTTCCAGCGCGTGGAGAAGTAGACCTTGTTGGTGACGACGTCCCAGTCCCATAGGCCGTCGCTGGAGCCCTCGACCGCGCGCACGTAGCTTTCGTGGCTGAGGCGCAGCTCTTCGGCGACCCGCTCGCGCTCGCGCTCGGCCGAGGCTTTGCGGGCGGCGGACCACAACAAGGCGCCCGTCATCAGGACGACGTTGACGCCGCTGGCGACGACTGCGACGGCGGTCAGCGGGGCGCCGCGGCGCAGGGCCGCGACGGCGACGGCGGCGACGCCCACCGGCACGAGCACGGCGAAGGCGATCAGGCGCCGGAGGTGGACCGCCTCGAGGTTGGGCGTCTTGGGCATGACGGAAAATTTGCCCCCAAGGGGCGGCGCGTGCAACGCACGCGCCTGTCTTGATATTCGATTCCCCTTGGGGGCCGGAACCGGACGACGACAGGATACGGAAATATGCCCCCAAGGGGAATCGAACCCCTGTTTCAGCCTTGAAAGGGCCGCGTCCTAACCGTTAGACGATGGAGGCGAAAAACGAGAAAACGTGAGCCGGGCGGGGCTCGAACCCGCGACCACATGCTTAAAAGGCACGTGCTCTACCAGCTGAGCTACCGGCTCGCGACGCCCTATCTTATCAAACGCGAGCTACTCTTTGCTCTTTTCGTCGCGGCGTCCGAGCTGGTCGAGCGTGCGGCGCCACACCTTATATAAGTCGGTGGCCTTGCGCCGTCCGGGCGGAAGCATCTGGTCGAGGGTCTGCCACCAGAAGCCGCCGCACAAGGAGCGCGGCATCGCGCAGGAGGCGGTGGCGTAGAGGATGGCGATGTCCTTGCGCGCGCCGTCCACGTCGTCGGGCGCGAGCCACCAGTAGCCGCGCAGCTCCTCCTTCTCGACGTAGCCGAGGTTGGAGATCATGAGCTTTTGCGCGGGCAGCGCCTCGGCGGCCGCGTCGAACGCGCTCTCCAGGCCCATGCCCATCGGATTGTCCTCGGGCTGGACGCTGAGTCCCACGACGTCGAGATCGCGTCCGAAGCCGCGCTTGACCTGGAGCGGCAGCCAGCCGGAGAGCGCGTGCTCGCGGTCGGGCGCGGTTTCCTCCCACGCGTAAAGCGTGGCGACCGTCTCGAGAGCGGGATCGATCTCCTTGACCTTGGCCGCCCCCGCGGCGTAGATGCGGTAGACCTGGTCCGGCGCGAAGGGCGCGCTCGCGCCTCCGATCCAGTCGCCGTTGAGCTCGGAGCCGACTTCCCAGCTCGAGATCTTGCCGCGGTAGTGCAGGACCAGATTCTTCGTCCGTTCGGCGTACAGTTCGGGCGTGAGGGTCTTGGGCCATTGCGTCGAGTCGAGGACGCAGCCCATGACCTGGACCTTGTTGCGCGCCAATTCCTCGATGATGCCGTCGTACTCGTTGAAGGAGCGAAGGGACGAATAAAGGAAGTCGGGGGCGTTGGACCGGAAGACGAGCCGGACCCACTCGGCGCCGGAGCGGCGCACGGCCTCCGCGATCCACTCCAGGTCGTCCAGACGCTTGAGCATGCTTTCGTCGAGCGTCAGGCCGAATCGCAGGCCGGGGGCGCGGCGCTCGTCCAGCGCGTGCTGCAGTCCGTGCTCGAAGAGGGCCTTCTCCCAGGCCAGCGACGTCGCGTTCAAGGCCTTCCGGTAGGCCTTTACGCGCGACGGAGTCTCCTTTTCCCCGGCGGCCGCGGCCATGTCGTCCTTCGCGGTCTCGGCGAGCTCCTTGGCCTTCTTGCCGGGTTTATAGAGCGGCTGCCAGTCGCTGACGCGGCGCTTCCACATCTCCTTGAACCGGCGGTATTGGGTCGCGGCAATTTCTTCGTCGAGAAAGACGACTTCGCCGTCCCCGAATCCCGCGCCGTTCTTGTCGGCTCTCACGGCGTTGTAGCCGTCTTCCGCGACGGGCCAGACGAGTTCGAGGCGGACCCTGTCGGCCTTTTCCCAGGAACCGAGCACGAGCTTGCCCTCTTGCGAGATCTTCAGGCGCTGGGGCGGAGACTTGCCGTCGACCGGATGCGCCCAGATCGGCAGACGGGAGAGGTCGGGCTCTTTCTCGTCCCGGCGCGCCAGGCGCACGGCGAGCGCGCGGGCGTCGAGCGCCGCGCCGCTCTCGTCGAAGGCGAACAGCTTGATCGAGGCCGCGTCCGCCGCCGGAGAGAGCAGGAGCGACAGGGCGGCCGGGAGGATCATTGGCCTCTCCGGCGCCACGCCAGCTTGACGTCGGCGAGGTGGCCCGGTCCGAAGTAGATCAGGTACGCCGACAGGCCGGCGAGGAGCCTCGCGCGGGAGCCCGCGTCCCCGCCGAGGAGCTGGATCGCGGTGAGCGCGGCGGCCACGGCGGCGACCCAGCGCAGCTGCACGGGGAAGACGAAGAGCACGAGGACCTCGCGCTCGGGCGCGAGACGCGCGAAGGCCAGGAAGCTGGCCAGGTGGATGGGCCCGTTGTCCCCGGGATAGCCCGTGGATACGGCGGCGAGCGTCGACATGACCGCGCCGATGGCGACGAAGACGGTGAGCTTGAACTCTCCCCATGCCGCTTCGAGGGCGCTCAGGCAGGCGAAGATCATCGCGATCCACAGCAGGGTCCACAGCAGGCCGGATTCGGGGGGGACGATGAGGAACGTCGCGGGACGCCAGAACTGTCCCGCGAGGAGCGCCTGCGGATCGAGAGCGAGCATGACGACGAACTCGCGCTTGGCCGCGCCCAGCAGGGCGGCAAGCGCGGTCATCCCGGCCATGAGGCCGGGAAGGCCGGGAACCGCGAGGAATCCGAGGCGCCGCTCGAGGCGGTCGACCCAAGCTCCATCCATGCGCGCGAGGATAGCAAAACTGAGTTACAAGATGGTGTCAGACCTCCCACTTCCCACTTTTAACGCAAACCTGCTGATCGCGCTTCGCGTCGAACCCAGCCACTCGGCGATGGCTCGTTGACTGTAGCCGGCGCGCAGCGATTCTCCGACGAACATCCGTCTCGCCGCGATCAACGGGCGCGCGTAGCCGCGCGCTCTAAGCGTCCCAGCCCCGAATCCTGTCTCGGCGGCGACTCGCTCGGAGATGGATTCCAGGCTGGCCTTTTTCGTCTGCGCAAGACGTGTGAGATCGAATTCACGCGTTCCGTCCTTCGGCCAGGGATCGAAATCCGAGAGGTCGTCGGCAGGCGCCCCGCGACCCGTGAAGCTGGACCAAGGCCAATCTCCGGGGTGCTTTACCAGGCCGGCTCGTACCGGATTCATATGAATATACGGGATCAATCGAAAGAGATAGCGCTCATCAAGGCAATTGAATGCCTTGAATCGCCCTTGAAATAGATGTCCGTCGCGTCCGTGCCGATGATTGAACCAGGAGCCGTAGTGCCCTTCGAGGCGCTGCATGATGGAGGACAGCGTCACTGTCCCGACCTGTATCGCCAAGTGAAAATGATTGTTCATGAGGCAATAGGCGAGTATCTTGGCCCCCGCGTTTTCCTCAAGGCGGCGCATTCGTTTCAGGAATTGGATTCGCTCTGTGTCATCGGTATAGATGTCGCGTCGGTCTACGCTGCGGGCCATCGCGTGGTAAATCGCTCCGTTGAAGTGAAACCTCTGTGGTCGTCCCATAGTATCCATACGAACGGGATGGCCGGAAAGTTCCGGTTAAAAGTGGGAAGTGGGAGGTCTGACACCAATATGGTTGAATCGGGTATGGACTGGATTGCAGAGCTCGAGCGGGCGGGACTCGCCCCGCTGCGCGACGAGCCTCTCGCGAAGCATACCAGCTTCAAGATCGGGGGGCCCGCGGACGCGTTCGTCACCGCGAGCAGCCGGGCGCAGGCCGCGGCGGCCCTCAAGATCGCGGCCGCGGCGGAGGTCCCCGTCTTCTTCCTCGGCTGGGGTTCGAACCTGCTCGTGCGGGACGGGGGCGTGCGCGGCCTGACGCTGGCGCTCGCCGGGGACTTCGAACGGATCGAATTCCTGGACGGCGGTCTGGTGCGCGCGGGCGCGGCGGCGCGCGTGCCGCAGCTCGTCGTCGCGTGCGCGGAAAAGGGGCTCTCGGGCCTCGAGCCGATCGTCGGCGTTCCGGGCGCGGTCGGAGGCGCGCTGGTGATGAACGCGGGCACGCGTGACGGCGAGATCGGGCCGTTCGTGGAGGAGGTGGAGATCATCGATTCCGCGGGAAGCGCGAGGACGCTCCCGCGCGCCGCGCTGCGTTTCGAATACCGCGCCAGCAATCTCGGGACATCGCTCGTTTCCTCGGCGCTGCTTCGGTTGAAGCCGGGGGTCAAAGCTGATATAATGGCCGTCGTCGCGCGGTACCAGTCGATCCGCAAAAAGACCCAGCCGATCCATACCTATAACGTGGGCTCCACCTTCAAGAATCCGCCCGGCCGCTTCGCGGCCCAGATGATCGAGTCGCTGGGACTCAAAGGACATGCCGTGGGCGGAGCGCGCGTCTCCCCGATGCACGCCAATTTCATCGAGAACTTCGCCGGGGCCAAGGCCTCCGATGTCCTCGCTCTCGTCGACCTCATCTCGGAGCGGGTCCGCGAAGCCAGCGGCGTGAAGCTCGAGCTCGAGATGAGGGTCGTCGGTGAGTAGCCGGAGCCGCCGCTACCGCGTCGTCGCCCGGCCCAAGGAGCGCGCCCGCCGCGTCCGCGCCGCCGCCGCGTTCGCCGTCGTCGCCGCCCTGGGCGGAGTGGCCGCCGTGACGGTGCGCCGGTTGGCCGCGGATTTCCGTCTTCCCGCCGTCGCGATGCCGGCGGCGTCTGCGGAGGTGGTGGTGGAGGGGCCCGAGCCGCTGCGCGCCCTCGCCCAGGCCGCGGCCGAGGCGGCGCCCGGGACCGCCGGCGAGAAGGCCGCCGCGCTCAAGGCCCGCTTCCCCATGATCTCTGAGGTTCGCGTGCGGCGCGCCTGGACCGAGAAGGCCGCGACGCTCGCGCTCACGGTGCGGCGCGCCGTCGCGCCCGCGACGCGCGGCGGCCGCGCCGCCGGCTTCCTCGGGGACGACGGGACCGTGTTCGCCGCGCCCGAAGGCGCGTTCGTCCTGTCGGGACCCACGGTCGAGGTCGCCGGGGCGGGCGCCGGCGAGCTCTCCGCGCTCGCGCGGGAGTGGCCGGCGCTGACCGCGGCGGGGGCGTTTCCCGCGCCGCTGGCCTCGATGACGTTCCGCGGCGAGGACGGCTGGTCCGCGCGCCTGGAGGATGGAGCGGAGATTCTCTGGGGCCGCTTGGAGTGGACGCGCGAGAAGCTCGAGCGCCTCTCCGAAGCCGTGGCCGACGCCCGCGCGAAGGAGCCGGGCGCGTTTTCCGCCGACCTGCGTTGGTTCGAGGACGGCAAGGTTCTGCTCAAGCCGTTCCACACGAAGGCCGGCGTCCATGGAGCTTTGAGATGATCAAGAGGCAGTCCAAGCAGGATCTCGTCGCCGGTCTCGACGTCGGCAGCGGCCGGATCACCTGCCTCATCGGCTCGCCCGACATCGCCACCGGCTCGGTCAAGGTTCTCGGCGGAGCCAGCGTCGCCTGCCGCGGCGTGAAGGGCGGAGTCGTGATCAACATCCTCGAGGCCGCGGCGGCCGCCACGCGCGCGGTCGAGGAGGCCGAGGCCGCCGTCGGCGCGACGGTCTCCCAGGTCTGGCTCGGCGTGCGCGGCAGCCATCTGCAGTCGTTCAACAACCGCGGCGCGTTCAACATCGCGCGCACGGACCGCGAGATCACGGCCGCCGACGTCGACTCCGTCGTCGGCTCGGCCAAGGCCATCCCGCTCTCCTCCGATCGCGAGATCCTGCACGTCGTCCCGCAGGGCTTCTCGCTCGACCGCCAGCGCGGCGTGCCGCACCCCGTGGGCATGGAGGCGTCGCTCCTCGAGGTCGACGTGCACATCGTCACCGCCTCGAGCGCGCACCTCAACAACATCATGAAGACGGTCGGCCAGGCCGGTTTTCAGGTCGTCGAGCCCGTATACGGCTTGTTGGCCGCCGGCGAGCTCCTTGTAACCCCCGAGGAGAAGGAGCTCGGCTCGGTCCTCATCGACCTCGGCGGCCAGTCGCTCTCCATCGGCGTGTACTGCGAGGGCGCGATCAAATACTCGAAGGAGATCCCGATCGGCTCGGACTTCATCACGCGCGATCTCGCCGTCGGCTTGAAGACCTCGATCGCGACGGCCGACCGCATCAAGATCGAGCACGGCATCGCGCACCCGTCGCTGCTCAACGGCGACTCGGACGTGGATTGCCACGGCATCGACGGCCGCACCCCGCTCAAGATCAAGACCAGCACGATGATGGGCATCATCCTGCCCCGCGTCGAGGAGATATTCTCCGTCGTCGCCGAGGACCTGCAGAACTCGTCCTACGCGGACGTGGTCGCCCCCGGCGGCGCGATCCTCACCGGCGGCGGCTCGTTGATGCGCGGCACGGCAGAGGACGCTCATCAGATCCTCGGCGTGCCGGTGCGCCACGGCACTCCTCACCCCGACATGGTCCACTCCGACGAGAAGTGGCTCTCGCCCGTCTACTCGACCGCTCTGGGCCTGCTGCTCTACGGCGGCGTGCACCGCGTCGGGGCGACCGACGGCAGAGTGGTCAAGGGCCGCCAGAAGCCGGTGTGGATGCGCAAGATTTCCGCCGTCCTGCAGGAGCTCTTCTGAGAATTCAGCTCGCGGAAGACATCGACGAGAAGCGCACCGTCATCAAGGTGGTGGGCGTCGGCGGCGCCGGCTGCAACGCGATCAACCGCATGGTCGAGGCCGGGCTCGCCGGCACCGAGCTCGTCGCCGCGAACTCCGACGCCCAGGTCCTGCGCAAGTGCCAGGCCCACGTCAACATCCAGCTCGGCGAGCAGAGCACGCGCGGCCTCGGCGTCGGCGGCGACTCCTCGAAGGGCCGGCAGGCCGCGCTCGAGAGCGAAGGCCAGCTCCGCGAAGTCCTCCAGGGCGCCGACATGGTCTTCGTCACCGCGGGCATGGGCGGCGGCACCGGCACCGGCGGCGGCCTCGTCGTCGCGCGGCTCGCCAAGGAGATGGGCGCGCTGACCGTCGGCGTCGTCACCCGTCCCTTCGAGTTCGAGGGCCTGCGCCGCGCCTCGATCGCCGAACAGGGTATCCAGGAAATGCGGCAGTCGGTGGATACGCTCCTCGTCATCCCCAATCAGCGCCTCTTCGACGTCATCGATCCCGACACCAGCCACGACCAGGCCTTCCGCGTCGCCGACGACGTCCTGCGCAAATCGGTGCAGTCGATCTCGGATCTGATCACCGTCCCCGGCCTCATCAACCTCGACATGAACGACCTGCGCGCGGTGATGAAGGACGCCGGCGAGGCCCTCATCGGCATCGGCGAGGCCTCCGGTCCCGGCCGCGCGATGAGCGCGGCGCGGGAGGCGATGAGCTCCCCGCTGCTCGAGAACGTCGTCATCGACGGCGCCAAGGGCCTCATCGTCAACATCGCCGGACGCCAGGCCACGCTCAAGACCGCCGAGGTCGAGGAGATCGTGGCGACCATCCAGGGCACCGCGAGCCCCGAGGTCAACTTCAAGATGGGCAACGTCTACAACGAGTCGCTCGGCGATTCCATCCGCGTCACCGTGATCGCGACCGGCTTCCCGTCCAAGCGCTCCCGCATGGCCTTCCGCCCGGCGGGAGGACGTCAGCTCCCCGGACAGCGGCCCGCGCCGGTCGCCGAGGAGCCCAGCGACGCGCAGCTGCTCAAGAGCCTCAACGAGACCGACCGCTGGACCAAGCCCGCCTACCTCCGCATGAAAGTGAGGAAGCTGAGATGACCCTTCAAGAATTGCTCCAGGTGCTCGTCAATAAGCACGGCTCGGACCTCCACGTCCGCGCGGGCGGTCCCGCCTACATCCGAGTGGACGGCGAGCTCGAGCAGGTCTCGCCCGACGTCATTTCCGCCGAGCAGGTCGACCAGATGCTGCGCCAGGTCGCGCCGCCGCGCGCGCAGAAGATCTACGACGAGAAGGGCGAGTGCGACTTCTCGTTCCAGGCCGGCGAGGTCGCCCGCTTCCGCGTCAACGCCTTCAAGCAGCGCCAGCGCCTGTGCCTCGCGGTGCGCTTCATCACGACCCAGATCCCGACCCTGTCCGACCTGCGCCTGCCCGTCGCGACGATGAAGAAGATTTCGGAGAACAGCCGGGGACTAGTCCTCGTCACCGGCATCACGGGCGCCGGAAAGTCCTCGACGCTCGCGGCCATGATCGACTACATCAACGAGAGCCGCGCCGAGCACATCATCACGATCGAGGACCCGATCGAGTTCATCCACAAGGACAAGAAGGCGATCGTCTCCCAGCGTGAGATCGGCGAGGACACCCGCACGTACTCCGAAGGCCTGCGCATGGCGATGCGCCAGGACCCCGACGTCGTCCTCATCGGCGAGATGCGCGACCTCGAGACGACGCAGGCGGCCCTCTCCGCGGCCTTGACCGGCCATCTCGTCTTCGGCACCCTTCACACGACCGACGCGATCCAGACCATCGGCCGCATCGTCGACCTGTTCCCGCCGCACCAGCAGCCGCTGATCCGCATCCAGCTCGCCGAGTCCCTGCGCGCGATCGTCTCCCAGCGCCTGTTGCCGTCTACGAAAGGCGGCAGAGTCCCTGCCGTGGAAATCCTCATCAACACGCCCCACGTGAGAAAGCAGATCGAGGACAACAAGTCCGTGGAGATCGTCCAGGCCCTGCAGAAGGGCCAGTTCTACGGCATGATGACGTTCAACCAGTCGCTCGTCAAGCTGTTCAAGGACGGCCTCGCCTCCGAGGCCGAGGTCCTGTCCGCCGCGTCCAGCCCGGACGACCTCAAGCTCGCGCTGCGCGGCATCGAGCAGGAAATCAAGCCGGCCTAATTTCGCAAGGAGTCCACCATGTTCGCAGAAGGCTACATCGGCATCGCCGGAACGATCGGAGTCGGCAAGTCCACTTTGACGCAGGATCTGGCGCGCGCGCTTAATTTCGAGCCCATCCTCGAAGAGGTCGACGGCAACCCGTACCTCGAGCACTTCTACAAGGACATGAAGGGCTACGGCACGATGATGCAGGTGTGGCTGCTCAACCACCGCTTCCGCCAGCACCGCGAGTTCGTGACCCGCATCTCGCTCGGCAAGATCCGCGGCGTGGTGCAGGACCGCACGATCTGGGAGGATACGATCTTCGCGCGCATGCTCAACGAGCATCCCGACAAGATCATCACCGACCTCGACTACAACACCTACCTCGACCTCTTCGACAACATGGTCCTGCGCGAGCTCGTGTTCCCGCAGATCATGATCTACCTCGACTGCCAGCCCGAGACCGCCTTCAAGCGCATCAACTCGCGCGGCCGCGTGATGGAGCAGACGATTCCGCTCGAGTACCTGCGCATGCTCAAGAAGAACTACGACCAGTTCATCGAGGAGATGGAGCAGGCCGGCGTGCGCGTGCTGCGCATCAAGTGGGAGAGCTTCCAGCCGACCTCCGAGGTCGTGCGCCTCGTCCACGAGTACTCTCTCAAGCCCTCGAGCTTCACGAAGTGGGTCCGCCCGCTGCGCAAGACGCCCGAGATGAAGCCCAAGCCCCTGGCTCCGGACCATGCCTCCGTCTGACGTCATGACGCTCCCGGCCGCCGGCGCCTGGCTCGAGTGGGAAGGCTTCCTGCTCGAGCCGCGCCTGTCCGCCGCGGGGCTCAACCACGGCTTCACCACGCGCCGTCTCGGCAACATGAAGGACGCCGCGAAGCGCGCGTCGGCCGCGGCCATGCTCGGCCTCTCCGAGCCGATCACGCTCAAACAGGTCCACGGAACGACGATCCATCCCGCCGCGCACTCCGCGGTGGGCCTGGAAGGCGACGGCTGGACGCTCGGCCCCGGCGACGAGGGGCTGTGCGTGGGCGTATACGTCGCGGACTGCATGCCGCTCTATCTGTGGTCGGACGACGGCAAGTACGCGGGCGTGTTCCACGCCGGCTGGCGCGGCATGGCGAAGGGAATGCCGGCCAAGGCGGTCGAAGCGCTCGTCGCCCGCGGCGCGAAGGCCTCGCGCCTGCAGGCCGCGTTCGGGCCTCACATCAGCGCCGAGGTGTACAAGATCGGGGACGAGGTGGAGCGGGCCTTCCCGGCCGAATCGTTCCGATCCGACGGCGGCGATAAATACCTCTCGCTGGACGCCGACGCGCGGCGTCAGCTTGAGCGCGCCGGCGTGCCCGCCCGCATGATCGGACCGGCGGCGCCCTGCACCCTGTCGAATCCCGATTTTTACCATTCATTCCGTCGCGACAAGCAGGACGCGCGCATGCTGGCCCTGCTCTCGCTCGACCGGAGGCCCTCGTGATCGCGCCCCGCCGCGTGCTGCGCGACGTGTTTCCGTACCAGCCGGGCAAGTCGATCGCGTCGGTCCAGCGCGAGCTGGGCCTCAAGCGCGTGGTCAAGCTCGCCTCCAACGAGAATCCGCTCGGCCCCGCGCCGAAAGCGATGGCGGCCTATCGCAAGGCGGAGAAGCTCAACGGCCTGTATCCCGAGGGCACCAGCCCCGAGCTGCGCGCCGGACTCGCCCGTTTCCACGGCGTCGAGCCGGAGTCGGTGATCGTGGGCAACGGCTCCGACGAGATCATCCGCCTCCTGTGCGAGGCCTTCGTCGATCCCGAGGACGAGGTGGTGGTCTCCCAGCACGGCTTCATTCGTTTTAAACAGCAGTCGTCGATGATGGGCGCGCGCGTCATCGAGGTGCCGATGACGGACTGGACGCACGACCTCGCGCTGATGGCGAAGGCGACCAGCCCGCGCACCAAGCTCGTCTTCGTCGCGAACCCGAACAACCCGACCGGGACCTACAACACGCAGGAAGAGGTCGAGGCCCTGCTCGCCGCGGTGCCGAAGACCGCGCTGGTGATCCTCGACGAGGCCTACTTCCAGTACGCGCAGGCGATCCCGGGCTACCCGAAGAGCCTGCCCGACCTGGTGAAGGCGCACGACAACCTCGTGGTGATGCGCACGTTCTCCAAGGCCTACGGCCTGGCCGGCCTGCGCGTCGGCTACGGCATCGCCGACGCCGAGCTCACCGGCTGGCTCGACCGCATCCGCATGCCCTTCAACGTGAATCTTCCCGCCCAGCTGGCGTGCCTCGAGGCGCTGAAGGACGCCGCGTTCGTCCGCAAGGCGGTCGCGCTCAACGAGAAGGAGCGCCTCTCGGTCGCGCGCGCGCTCGGCGACCTCGGCTTCGGCGTCGGCGAGTCCGCGACGAACTTCGTGTTCGCCCGCTCCCCGATCCCCGGCCGCGAGCTCTTCAAGAGCCTGCTGCGCCAGGGCGTGATCGTGCGCCCGCTCGACGAGTACGGCCTGCCGCACCACATCCGCGTCTCGATCGGCACCGCCTCGCAGAACAAGGCGCTGTTCGCCGCGCTCAAGAAGGTCCTCGCGGGCCGGAAGGTGGAAGCGTGACGAAGCGAAAGGGGCTCGTCATCGCGATGGACGGCCCCGCCGGGGTGGGCAAATCCACCGTCGGCGGACTGGTCGCCAAGTCGCTCGGCTACAAGTTCATCAACACGGGCGAGATGTACCGCGCGCTGACCTGGAAGGGCCTCGAGGAGGGCGTCGAACTCGAGGACCACGACGCCGTGCTCAAGCTCGCCAGGCGCCTCCATTGGGAGTTCAAGCCGGTCGAGGAGGGCGGCACCACGCTCAAGACCTACATCGACGGCCAGGGCGTCACCGTCCAGATCCGCGAGGAGCGCGTCAGCATCAACTCATCCCTGGTCGCGGGCAACCCCGGCGTGCGCAAGTTCCTGTCCAAGCTCCAGCGCGAGCTGGGCGAGGGCGGCTCCATCGTGATGGAAGGCCGCGACATCACCACCAACGTATTCCCCGACGCCGACGTGAAGATCTACCTCGACGCGAGCCCGGAGGAGAGGGCCGACCGCCGCTACCGCCAGCTCAAGGCCGCCGGCCAGGACGCCGACCGGGACAAGATCCTGGCGGCCATCCTCAAGCGCGATCTCAACGACCTCAAGCGCGAGATCAACCCGCTGAAGCAGGCCGAGGACGCGCTCGTCATCGATTCGACCAGCCTGACCCTCCACGAGGTCGCCGACAAGATCTTGAAGCACATCCGGAAAAGCTCGAAGCTCAACGGTCATGGCAAATGAACCCGGCCGACGCCAACCTGCCGATGCGGATATGGTCCGAGGCGGCCGTGCGCGGCGTGCTGACCGCCGTCTGGGGCATGAAGGTCACGGGGATCGAACGCGTCCCGGAGGCCGGGCCGCTGATCGTCGCGTGCAATCACGCGAGCCTCGTCGATCCGCCGCTGATGGCGGTCGCGGTCTCGCCGCGCCGGCGCCCGTTCGGCGTCGGCAAGAAGGAGCTGTTCGAGAAGCCGGTGCTGGGCTGGTGGCTGCGCGGCACGGGCTCCTTCCCGCTGGACCGGAGCGGAGACGCGACCTCCGCGATGCGCGTCGCTCTCGACATATTGGGGAAGGGCGGCTGCGTGGCCATCTTCCCGGAGGGCACGCGCGTGAAGAAGGGGGAGACGCGCGCGCCCAAGCCGGGCGTGTCCTTCCTGGCGGCGCGCACGCGGGCCAAGGTGGTGCCGGTGCGGGTGGTGGGAACCGCCGACTTCCCCTGGACGTTTCCGCTGGAGGCGCGCATCGGGGAGGCTCTCGAGCCGCCCGTCTCGGAGGACCGGGAGACGCAGCACGCCTACGCGCGCGCTTTGATGGAAAGAATCTACTCGCTTTGACGATAATCTAGGAGGACGGACCGATATGATGACCACGAACCTGAACGAGAAGGCCTGGGAGAACGCGGAGCCCGAGGGCGACGCCCCCGAGGCCGGCGGGGAGACCATGGAGTCCCTGCTCGCCCAGCAGGCCGCCACCGTCGACAAGCTTGCGGAGAAGAAGGTCGCGTGGGTGAAGGTCATCACGGTGACCAAGGACGCCGTCCTCGTCGACGTCGGCGAGAAGAACGAGGGGACCATCCCGCTCGTCGAGTTCGTCGAGGACCTCGTCGCTCCGAAGGGGGCGCCGCCGGCCGCCGGCCGGCGCGTGCTCGTCATCACGACCGGGGGCCGCAACAAGGCCGGCCACGTCGTCCTCTCGCACCTGAAGGCCAAGACCGAGCTCGGCTGGGAGATGGCGATCAAGGCTCATGCGGAAAAACAGCGCGTGCGCGGCACGGTGAAGTCCGCGGTCAAGGGCGGCTTCCTCGTCGACGTTCAGGGCGTGCAGGCCTTCCTGCCCGCCTCGCTCGCGGACCTGCGCCCCGTGCGCCAGCCCGAGAAGATGATCGGCACCGGCGTGCGCTGCATGGTCATCGAGGTCAACCAGGGCAAGCGCCAGCTCGTCCTCTCGCGCAAGGCGGTCCTCGAGGAGGAGGCCGGCAAGCGCAAGACCAAGATCATGGACGAGCTGCGCGGCGGCGAAGTGCGCATCGGCCGCATCGTGCGCGTCTCGGCCGACGGGCTTCTCGTGGATATCGGCGGAGTCGAGGGGACCGTGCGTCCCGCCGACATGGCCTGGGGCACCGCCAAGCCGACCTTCGAGCGCGGCCAGAAGCTCAAGGTGAAGGTCCTCTCCAAGCCCGAGAAGGCCGGCGACCCCGTCTGGCTCGGCATCAAGCAGCTCCAGCCCAATCCGGCCGACGCCCTGCGCAAGAAGTTCGCGCCGAAGTCGACCGTCACCGGCAAGATCACCGAGGTCAACGCGAACGGCGTGCGCTTCCAGGTCGACCCGAAGACGGTGGCCTACGCCCCCGCCGCCGAGTGCGACGCGGACGTGATCTACAACCTGGGCGACTCCGTCACGGGCATCGTCACCGGCGTGGATTCGCAGGCGTTCGAGGTGCGCGTCTCGCTCGCTCGCTTCAACGAGATCAAGGACCGCAAGCGCGTCGCCCAGTACATGAAGGCGCCGCCGCCGCTGACGCTCGGCCAGATCCTGTCCCCGGAGGACGAAGGTTGACCACCCGCGCCGTCGACGAAGTCCGCCTGAAGCCGGTGAGGGGCCGTTGGTCTCTCGGCGGCGACTGGCTCAGCGCCCAGAACGTCACCATCGGCGCCGCGGTGGCGACGACGCTGTTGTTCGGGATGCTGTACTTCATGCTGCGCGAGAAGCCGATGCCGCGTCGGCGGGCCGATTTCCCCGCGCCTCCTCAGGTCGCCAGCCAGATCGCCGCGGCGCAGGAGCGTCTCAAGGCCAACCCCGAGGACATCGCGGCTCTCGTCGAGCTCGGCACGCTCCGTTTCGAGAAGGGGAAGGATTCCTACGTCGAGGCGATCGGCGACCTCGAGGAAGCCCGAGATTTGGGCGCCCTCGATCCGCGCGTGTTCTACTGCCTGGGGATCATGTATCAGGAGACCGGGCTGTACCCGTTCGCGTTGACCGAGTACAAGCGCTTCCTGCGCCATTATCCGGAGGACAAGGAAGTCCGCATGCTGGCGGCCAAGCTGTATTACCGGATGGGCCTGTTCCAGGACGCGGTCGGCCACTACGAGCGCTTGAAGTTCTCGAATCCGACGGATCCTCTGATCGAGGAGAACCTGGGCCTGAGCTTGTGGGGGGCCAAGTCGATCGACCGCGCGACGGCCTCGTTCACCCAGCTCAAGACCTTGGGCGGCGATTTCGCGCGCCGCGCGCAGTTCTACCTGGGACAGATCGCCCTGGAGGCGGGGAAGTTCCAGGAGGCCTACGATTACTTCGTCGCCGTGGGCGCCGAGGCGCTGCCCGGGCTCGAGCCTCAGCGGGCGCCGACCGGCCTCGCCATGGCGGCCCAGAAGCTCGGCAAGTGGGAGGAGGCTCGCGTCGCTTGGGAGAACGCGCTGCGCGCCGCCCCCGGCGACGCCAAGGCCACGGCCGCGTTGAAAGAGGCCACGCGCCGCGCCGCCGCCGCGAAGAAGGCGGCCAAGAAGTGAGCCTCGCGGCGCTGGCGCGCCGCTGGGGCACCCCGCTGTACGTCTACTCGGCGGACGAGATCCGCGCGCGCTACCGCGCTCTGCGCGGCGCGTTCTCGCGCGGCGTGCTGGTCTGCTACGCGCTGAAAGCCAATTCTTCGAAGGCGGTGGCCGGCGTGCTCGCGCGCGCCGGAGCGGGCGCGGACATCGTCTCCGGGGGCGAACTCAAGCGGGCGCTGGCCGCGGGCTTCACGCCCGCGAAGATCGTGTTCTCGGGAGTCGGAAAGACCGAGGACGAGATGGCCGCCGGCCTGCGCGCCGGCGTGAAGGCCTTCAACATCGAATCGGCGGAAGAACTGGAGGCGCTCGCGCGCGTCGCGGGACGCCTGAAGAAACGGGCTCCGGTCTCCATCCGGCTCAACCCCGATATAAATCCGAGAACGCATCCCCATATAACCACGGGCCGCGCCGAGAACAAGTTCGGGGTGGAGACCAAGGAGGCCCTGGCGCTCTACAGGAAGGCCTCCCGGGACCGCCGCCTGCGCGTCGCCGGGGTGCAGTGCCACATCGGCTCCCAGATCACCGACATCGCCCCGTATAAGCGCGCCGCGGGGGCCGTGGCGGCCCTGGCGGCCCGCCTGAAGGCCTCCGGCATACCCCTCGAGTTCGCGGACCTCGGAGGCGGCCTGGGCATCTCCTACAAGGACGAGAAGCCTCTGGAGCCTCGCCGTCTCGCGGAGACCATCGAAGCGGCCTTCTCCGGACTGCCGGAGCTGGACCTTCTCGTCGAGCCGGGGCGCTACCTCGTCGCCGACGCCGGCCTGCTCCTCACGAAGGTCCTCTATCGCAAAACCACGTCGAAGCGGCGCTTCGTCATCGTCGACGGAGCCATGACGGATCTCCCCAGGCCCGCGCTCTACGACGCGTGGCATCCCGTCGACGTCGTCGCTCCGCGGCCTGGAAAAAAGACCTTGGCGGACGTCGTCGGCCCCGTGTGCGAGTCGGGAGACTTCCTCGCGCGCCAGAGACCGCTGCCGCCGCTCGAGAGGGGGGACCTTCTCGCCGTGAGGAAGGCCGGCGCCTACGGCTTCGCCATGAGCAGCCAGTACAACTCGCGCCCTCGATGCCCGGAAGTGCTCGTGGATGGGGGGAAAGCCCGGCTCGCGCGCAGGCGGGAGACGTACGAGGACCTGACGCGCGGAGAGCTCTGACCCATGGCCAAGAACAAAAACACCATGAAGGGGAAAGTTCAGGAGCAAACGCCCCCGTCGAGCCCCCTCGATTCCCGGGGTAAGGCGTTCGTGGGGGCGGGGGGAGCCCTCGTGGTCGCCGGCTTCGTCCTCCTGTCCTTCGCCGATGCGACGGGGAAGAACCTCCCTTCCCTGGTTTCTCCCTTCCTGCTGCTGGGCGGCTACGCCGCGATCGGCGTCGGTCTTTTCCTGCCTCCCGTTCCTCCCACCCCTCCCGCCCCGTAGTCTTTTAAAAAAACCATGTAAGGGTTCGAGCTCGCGTTATTGAGCTCGCCCGATCGGGGTTTTTCTTCCCTGGTCCGGCCCCGAAAAACCGGCTCCGGCTTTCATGGTTTTTTCGACCGCACGTTTTTTCCTTCCGTGGTCTTTTCGGCGCACCCGGGATTCAGGCCGATTGGTGAAAATCTTGCCTGGTTTTTCGGCTCCTCGCCCCCCAGGTCTTTGATGGTTTTTTTGGAGGTCCCCGGCCGGTTGCCCGTTCCCCCGGTTTTTCGAGGTCCGCCCCGTGGTTCCTTTCATGGTTTTTTCGGGGGGTCCCCAGCCTGGCCTGGATCCGGGGAAAGTTGGCTGGTTTTTCGGCCCCCGTACCCCCGGTCCTTTCATGGTTTTTTCGGGGGGTACCCCTACCCCGCCGGCTCCTTAAAATGGGGCCTATTTTCCGGCCGTTTTACCCAGGGGTTCTTTGATGGTTTTTTTGGCCTCATTTTGGGGTACCCCGGCTGCGCCGATTTTTGCCTGATTTTCGGCTGATTTAGGGATCCGGCCGGCCGGTCCGGTCCCAGCTCCCCGGATTTTTGCCGACTTTGCGAGGGGGCTTTGACTGCTAATTTAGAATATCTCAGAACGCGTGTCGTTTTGCCTGAAAATTCGTTATGGTTCCGAGGTAAATCGCTCGAACTTGCGGTTTATTATCGCTTGGGGTTTGCGGGCAGGCCCCTATCGTTATGTAACATAATAAATATTATCAGTAGTAACTAAAACAAGGCGGGGCCGTTCCCGTCGTTTTCGTTTTCCGCTCCCCCGGCCGTCCCGGCCGGTCTTCGGGCCGTTCGAGCCGGCGGCCGCGAGGCCGCCCGGGCTCGGTTTCCGGGGCTCCTTAGGGCCGCTTGCCTAGGACTGCGAAGGTCAGTTGCTCGGCCAGGAGCAGGGCTTTGATCTTGCCGGCCGCGGTGAGCTCGTAGCGCCGGGATCTCCGGGACCCGGAGGACAGCAATTCACCCTGGGCCACGGCGTCCTGGAGGGTCCGGTCCATGCGTCCTACGGGATAGCCCGAGGCGCGCAGCCATTTGGCCAGCATGGTGGCCGTGGGCCGGGGCTGGCTCAGGAGCCTGTCCGAGGCCATCAGGAGCACCAGGCAGGCGTCCTTGCCGGCCTTGTCGCCCCCTTGGATCTTGCCGCGCAGGACCAGTCCGCCGCCCTTGGCCTCGGTGACCGCGTTCCAGTCCACGCGCGGCTCGCGCTGCGGGCCCGCCTCGGGCGCCGCGGCGACGGGGGTCTGCCTCAGCACGAACTCCGCGCGCTCGGCCTTCACGAATTCCGCGTCGCCTTCGGCCTCGAGTTCGGCTCCGTTGGGCAGTTTCAGGCGCACGCGGTGCTGGGTCATGGCGTGATTGAAGCATATGCCGCATCATTCGTCCATGAGTTGTGCATAAGTCGTGAATTGATGGGCATAAGCCATCTGTTGGTTTGTATACGGCACGATCGGTGTCATATGCAACAAACATAAGTCATATAGGATGGCCTTACGACGGGGGCCGGTGGACAGGGTTGGGGATAACCGTGAACAGATATCCTCCCGACGTGGGCGGAGGCGTTTCGACCGCCGAAACTCTTCCCGGGGACAGTGATTATCAGTACTGGCGGGGCGGGATCGGGCGGGTTTGACGCGCGGGAAGCGCC
>CAZURZ010000004.1:0-18682 GCA_964623465.1 uncultured Elusimicrobia bacterium | reverse complement strand
CCCCGGGGGGGGGGGGGGGTTTTCCCCCCCCAAAAACTTTCCGGGGGAATTTTTTTTAACGTTTGGGGGGGGGGGGTTTGGGGGGGGTTTGACGCGCGGGAAGCGCCGAAAACGGCTCCACCCCTCCCCCCTCCAAATCGCGTGTAAACGGCCCAAGGCGGCGCGTGGACCGGCCGGGGGCGCCAGGGCCCTGAAACAGGGGGTCGAAGCGGCCTTAAAACCCCGGTTAGGCGGCCTGGGCAGCCCCCCTACTTCGGGGTCCGATCGGGGTTTTGGGCCGGGGGGTTGCGGGGGCGGTTCGGGCGGGGCGGCCGGGGGCGGCTCTTAGAACCGGCCGGAGACTTCGAAGGCGTACTTGCGCGCGATGGAGCGGCCGGGGTCGGTGAACTTGCCGGCGCGGAAGTAAGCCATGGTCGCCGCGATGTTGAACTGGTCGCGGATCGGGTAGCGCAGGCGCAGATCCCACTCCGTGCCGAGCGTGCGCGGACCCGAGGAGATGCGTTCGGCCTGGTACAGGAAGAAGTCGATGTCCATCGTCAGGCCCTTGTAGGCCGGGGGCGTGAAGCCGGCGCCGAACACCATCAGGCCGCTGGCGCCCGTGCGCAGGCCGTTGGCGGTCGTGGTCGAGTAGTTGCCCCCCCAGGCGTCGTAGGGCGTGGCCGCGAAGAGCTCTCCGAAGCCCACCCGTTCGAGGCCGTTGTGGCGGTGGCCGCGGCTCGGGAAAAAGGCCTCGTCGCGGGTCGGCGTGCCGGGATCGTCGCCGCTGCCGCGCGCCGCGGACACGCGGGCGATGCCCTCGCCGGTCTTGTACAGCGACTGCCGCCACTTCATGCGCACGACCTGGGCGTTGCCCGAGTAGGTGATATGGTTGCGCGCGGGCGTCGCGCCGGTGGGCGTGGCGACGCCTTTCTGCATCGCGGCCTCGCCTTCGAACACCACGGGGCCGTAGCTGATCTGGTAGCGCAGGCTGGTGAACGAGCGCAGGGCCTTGGAGATCCGGCAGCCGTTGGGCTCCGGGTTGCCCGCGTAGGTGCAGCCGTAGACGAGCTGGTTGGCGCGGTCGCGCTCGAGGAGCTGGTTGAGCTGCCAGACGCCCTCGCCGGGAAGGTCGATCGAGCCGCCGAGGAGGTCGAGGCTGTTCGGCGCGGAGGCGAGGGGGTTGCGGTCGTTGAAGAGGAATCCCTCCCACTTCATCCCCCACCAGGGCAGCTCGCCGCGCGCGGAGGCGCCGGTCAGGCCGGCGCCGTCGTCGTCGAGCAGCAGGCCGGAGCCGAGGCGGTAGTTCTGCCGGCCGAAGGTCGCTTCCCAGGCGTAGCCCCACAGCTTGTGCACGCGCACGTACGCGTTCTCCAGGAAGGGCGTCAGATCCGCGTTGGGGTAGTAGGACGCGACGCGGTCGAAGGGCGAGGCGACCGCGGTCGTGGAGCCGGAGACGCCGATCGCGCGCAGGCCGACCGCGAGATCCATGGTCGTCTCCTCCCCCCCGCGCGACTCGAGCGGGATCTTGCGCACGGCGATGCCCAGGCGCGCGTCGTTCGCGATGAGCGAATGGTTGTTCCGGTCGGCCGTGTTGTAGTGGAGGTTGGAGAAGGTGGCCGCCTTCATCTTGTACGAGGCGGTGACGTCGAGGCTCGCTGCGCGCGCGGATGCGGCGGCGCCGGCGACGAGAACCGCGAGGGCGAGGGGCCTTCTCACGGGCGAAATGCTAGCAAAAAAAAGAACCCCCGGGCCGTTTAGGCCCGGGGGCTCTTTGCTTATTGTTCTAAAGGACTCTTAGAACTTGATCTTGACGTCAGCCGCGTACAGGCGGGCCGGATTGAGCGCCGCGTTGGCGCCCTTCAGGTCCTTGATGTGCGCGCCGGGGAGGAACTGACCCACGGTGACGCCGACGTTGACGTTCTCGGAGTGCTTCCAGTCCGCGGTGAAGTCCACCTCGGAACCGATGTTGCGGCTGACCTTCTGGCCGCCGGCCGTCGGAGCCACGCGATGGAACGCGTAGCGCCAGTAGGCGAGACCGGTGGTCAGCTTGTTGAGCGCCGCGGGAGTGCCCTTGACGCCGAGACCCCAGATGACGCGGTTCGAGAGGCCGTTGGAGGCCGCGGAACCGTTCACGCCGGAGCCGATGCCCTGAGCGAGCACGACGCCCGCCGTCTGGTCGAAGCGGCCGTAGACGCCGCCCGGGCGGTAGTCCGTGTTGATGGACTGGAAGTTCCCGTTGCCGGAGTGCGCGTAGTTCGCATCGCCCGTGCCGACGCCGAACTCACCCCAAGGGGTGATCGCGCCGACGTCCGAGAGATCCGCCTTGTACGCGGCCTTCGCGAGGAACGCCCAGCCGGTGTAGCGACCGGACTGCGGGCCGAGACCGCCGTTGTTGAACGTCGTGCGGTCGTCGCCGAAGTTCTTCGCGTACTCCGCCGAGGCCGTCAGGCCGCCGGTGGTGACCTTGGCCTTCAGACCGAACACGTACAGGTTCGTGTTCTTACCGTTGCCCGAGCCGCTGTTGTTCGGAACGGCGACGCCCGAGCCGCCGGTGGCGTGGGTCTGGCTGTTGTACAGGTACACCGTCGGCTTGACCATCTCATGCATCTTGCAGGAGACGATCAGACCGCGCAGGTCCGTGGACGTCGCGGCGGAACCGAGCTGGTTCACCGTGCCGTCGCCCGTGCGGCCGGCCAGGCCGGTGACGGACATGTGCTCGCCGTTCCAGTCGAAGCGGAACGCGTCGAGCGAGTCGGTCACGAAGCCGTAGTTGTCGCGCGGGCCGAAGTACACGATCAGGTCGCCGGCCTCGCCGTAGAACTGACGGCCGATGGTCGTGTCGACGTGACCAGCCAGCTTGTCGATCTTGACGTGGGCTTCCTGGACGAGGGTCTGCGTCTGCCAGTTGTCGAGGCTCTGCGCGCCCGAGCCGTAGGTGCGGGCGCGAGCAGCCGCGTCATTCTGGATACCCTTGACGAGCGTCACGCGGGCGTGAACGTCATCGAGCAGGTCCCAGTCGGCCGACAGCATGGTGCGGGTGAACGCGTGGCCGACGCGGTCGTTGTTGGAGGCCGCCGCGGCGCCGGGGCCGGAGCCGCCGCCCAGGTGGTTGGGACGCGTCACGAAGTCCGTGACGTTGTGCGCGGAGACAGCCTGCACGTCCAGCTGGCCGCTGACCTTCAGGTTCTTGAACAGCTCGGCATTCGCACCGGCCGGCACGAACATGGCCAGGGCTAACGTCGTTCCCAGGAGCTTTTTCATTTGCTCTTTTTTCCTCTCTTGTTTGTATCGTAAGCCCGCTTACGCGGGATACTTTTGCGTCATACCCCGCTTGCGGCGGGGCCTACGTACGACAGGAGCGCCAGTTCTGTGCGGCTCCTCACTGCGACTGCGGCCCGAAATCTAGCATTAGACTTTCGGCTTTGTCAACACATTCTCAAATATTTTTTATGCCCCGCGGTTCCCGGACGGAATCCACTGAATGCCGTCTAGTGTTATTTAGTGCTCGATTGAAGTCGGGCGTTCGCGCGCGCGGCCCACGGGGTCTCCGGGTACTGGAGCGCGATCTTCTGCCAGGTCGCCCGCGCCGCGTCGGCCTGTCCGGACGCCGACTGGCAGCGGGCGAGGGTCTCCTGAACGCTCGGCGCGAGGAAGTGATCCGCGCGGGCGTCCAGGAAGGACTGAGCCGCCGCGACGCACTCGGCGCCCTTGCCGGCGGCTTCCAGCGCGGCGACGTTCTCGGCCGCGGCGAAGGGCTTGAGCGTCTCCGGGGCGGCGTCGGCGGCGCGGGCGAAGGAGGCCAGGGCCCCGGCGTGATCGTTCGCGCGCTGCTTGAGCTCCCCCTCCATCAGCGAGGCGAGGCCGGCGGCGGCCGGGCTGGCGGTCTGCGCGGCGACCTCGCCGAGGGCCGCGGCGGCCTCCTGCGGCCTTCCATAATAAGAGTAGGCCTCGGCCATCGCGAGTTTGTCCCAGGCTTCGTTCTCGCGCGCGGCGCGGGAGTAGACCAGCAGTCCTATCAGCGCGCCCAGCGCGGCCGCGGCGCCGAGGCCGATGGCGACCTCGCGCTTGCGCTTCAGCGCCCAATCGAAGCCGGCGACGACGATATCGCGCACCTCATCCTGCTTCGCCGGCTGCCGGCTGGCCCAGTGCTTGTCGGTCGTGGACATGGAAATCGGTCTATCCTTAATTAGAGCGTCGTGAGAGGGTCTGCCCCGAGAGGGAATCGAACCCCCATCTTCTCCTTAGGACGGAGTAGCTCTATCCATTGAGCTATCGAGGCGTCAAGTTCCCCTTGCGGGGCCGCAATAATAGCTTATAAGCGCGTATTTCGCCAGGGGGGCGTCAATACGCGATCAGGGAGTGGATCTCGAGGCCGGAGAGCTTCTTGCGGCCCTTCAAGAACTCGAGCTCGATGAGGAAGGAGGCGCCGACCAGCTCCCCCCCCAAGGCCTTGATCAGTTCGACCGCGGCGGCGGCGGTGCCGCCGGTGGCCAGGACGTCGTCCACGAGGAGCACCTTGCTCCCCTTCGGGAAGGCGTCGACGTGAGCCTCGATGGAGTCCGTGCCGTATTCCAGGGAATAGCTGGCGGAGCGCGTCGCGCGCGGGAGCTTGCCTTTCTTGCGCAGCGGGACGATGCCGGCCCCCAGGCGCGCGGCCATGGCCGGCGCCAGGAGAAAGCCGCGGGACTCGACGCCGGCGACGACGTCCACGCCCTTCTGCTTATAAGGGGCGATCAGGCCTTCGACCACGCCGTTGAAGCCGTCCGCGTCCGCGAGCAGCGGAGTGATGTCCTTGAAGACGATCCCCTTCTTGGGGAAGTCGGGCACGTCCTGGATCAGCGCCTTCATCTCGGCGAGGCCGAGCTTGGGGCTGTTTTCCTTGGACTCCTTCTCCGGCGCGGGCTGCTTGGGCATGGTCACTTCCTCTTCTTGCCGCCGGACTTGGACGCCGGCAGGAACACGAGCTTGCGCGGCTGGCGCTTGGCCGGCGCCGACGGCGCGGTCTTGCGTCCGGCCGGGATGGTCTGGCCGAGGATGTCCGTCTTGAGCTTCGGCGCTCCGAAGCCCGGCTGCAGGTTGGTCGGACCGCGGCGGCCGCCCTCGTCCACCTCGATGAGGCCCATGCGGTTGGCCACGCGGCGCAGGCGCAGCAGCGCGCGCTCCTCGATCTGGCGGATGCGCTCGCGCGACAGGCGCAGGCGCTTGCCCACTTCTTCCAGGGTCATCGGCGTCTGGCCGGTGAGGCCGTGGCGGAACTCGAGGATCATGCGCTCGCGCTCGCCGATCTCCCGCAGCGCCTGGTGCAGCTCGTCGTGCAGCTTGAGCACGCCGATCAGGTTCTCCGGGGACTGCGCGGTGGTCTCCGCGATCATGTCCTCGACCGTGATGTTGTCGTCGCCCGAGTCGATCGGGGCGTCGAAGGAGCCCATGCCCTTCGCGGCCTCGGCCGCGTCGAGCACGCCGCGCACCTGGCGGGCGGTCCAGTGCATCGCACGCGCCATCTCGGCCAGCGACGGATCTCGCCCCAGCTTGGCGTGCATCTTCTCCCACATCTTCAGCCACTTGCGCAGGGCCTCCCACGCGTGCGGCGGGATGCGGATGGTCTTGGAGGTCTCCTCGACCGCGCGGCGGATCGACTGCTCGATCCAATAAGAGGAGTAGGTGGAGAAGCGGTAGCCCTTGGAGGGCTCGAACTTGTCGATGGAGTGCATCAGGCCGAGGTTGCCCTCTTCCACGAGGTCCATGAAGTCGATGCCCTGGCGGTGGTACTTCTTGGCGATCGGCACCACGAGGCGGAGGTTCGCCTCCATGATGCGCTGCTTGGAGGCCTTGTCGCCCTTCTTGGCCTTCTTCCACAGCTCGTGCATCTCCTCGCGCGTGACCATCGCGAGCTTCTGGATGCCTTTGAAGTACTGACTCGTCGTGTCCGTTGAGGGTTCCATTGTTTCCCTAGATGACGTTGAAGGTGGCTTCTTTCTTGACGGCCGCCGGCGACGACACGATCTCGTCCACTCGCGCCGCGGGGTTGCCCGTCTTGAGGCGCTCGATGAACGCGTCGAGCGCTTCTTCGCTCCCCTCGGCCTCCGCCTCGACCGACCCGTCGGTCCGGTTGCGCACCCAGCCGGAGAGGCCCAGCGACGCGGCCGTCTCCCTCGCGAACCACCGGAATCCGACGCCCTGCACGCGGCCTTTGATCGTCAGGTGTCGACGCGTCAAGGGGGCCACGGCTCGGATTCTATCGGTTTGTCAAGAGGGCGCGCAAGGGTAAAATCAAGAGGCGCCGCGGATTCCTCCGCGGCGCCTCGTTTCAGATGGTCGGGGTACTCAGGCTTGAACTGAGAACCTCTTGGTCCCGAACCAAGCGCTCTGCCAATTGAGCTATACCCCGTCTTCCTGCGACGTGCCCTTCGCGCCCGCGGTCGGGGATACAGGAATCGAACCTGTAGCCTCTCCCACCCCAAGGGAGCGCTCTACCATTGAGCCAATCCCCGACGGCGGGCGCGACGCGGGCTCTCGCCCGTGCTCGTCACGGAGATTTTAGTTTTTTACCCCTCCGGGCGCAACCGATTTCCGGAGCGGGCCCGTCAGCGGCCCATCTCGTCGATGATGGCCTTGAGCTCCTTGCGCGCCTCGCGCAGGAGCTTGGCCGAGGCGCCGTCGGAGGCGGCGGGAGCCGTCAGGGGCGCGTCGAGGACGGATTTGCCGCGGCGCCGGTCGATGAGCGCGCGGCGGGCGCCGGCGACGGTCATCTTGCGGCGGTGGAGCAGTTCCTTGATCTCGAGGACGAGCTCGAGATCGGCGCGGCTGTAGCGGCGGTGGCCGCCGCCCTTGCGCGAGGGCTTCAGGTCGCCGAAGCGGTTCTCCCAGTAGCGCAGCGTGTGCGGCGGGACCTGCGCGAGGCGCGAGGCCTCCCGCATCGTGAAGAAGTCGCGGTCCGGAAGGAACGGCAGTTCCATGAAGAACCCCGGATTACTCCAGCAGATTCTTGGATGCCTTGAAGCGCACGCCGCGTCGCGACGGGACGCTGACCTGCTCTCCGGTCTTCGGGTTGCGGCCGGTGCGCGGCTGGCGCGCCTTCACGCGGAAGGTGCCGAAGTTCGAGATGACGACCTTGTCGCCCTGATTGAGCGACGCGCGGATGGTCTCGAACGTCGTCTCGACCGCGAGGGCGGCCTCGCCCTTCGTGGTCAGCACTTTCGCGACGGCCTTGATGATGTCGAGGCGGTTCATTGGGATTTCCCCCCTTCTTTTCCGGCCGGCGGCTCGTCGCCGCCCTCCGGCTTCTTCTTGAGGTCCTTGAAGATGTCTTCGGGCTTGAGGCTCTTGAGGTCCTCCTTGAACTTGGAGACCTCGTCCTCCGAGATCGGCTTGTGCAGGGTCTGGCAGCGCTCGAAGACGCTCTCGTGGACCATGATGGGGCAGCCCGAGCGCACCGCGATGGCGATCGCGTCGGACGGACGGCTGTCGAGCAGGACGGTCTTCTTGCCGTCGCTCGCGTGGATCTTGGCGTAGAAGGTGTTTTCCTTGATGTCGGAGACGACGATCTTCTTGACCTCGAAGCCGAGCTCCTGGATCGCGGCGAGCAGCAGGTCGTGGGTCAGAGGCCGCGGCAGGACGATGCCGGAGAAGCGGATCGCGATGGCCTGGCCCTCGGTGATGCCGATCCAGATGGGCAGCAGGCGGCTGCCCGAGAGCTCCTCGAGGAAGATGATGCACTCGTTGACGGTCGTCGCCAGCGAGTAGATGCGGACCTCGCGCTCGCCGGCTCCGGGCTTGGCCGCTTCGGAAGGCTTGTCCTTCTCCTTGTCTTTGTCCTTGTCGCCTTTCGGCATGTCTATCTCCGTTGAAATCCGAGCGCCTTGAGCACGCCGTCGGCCCGCGCGCCGCGCGTGGCGCGGAAGATCGCGTCGAGCAGCGGCGCGTCGACGCCGCGCCGCGCACACAGCTCGCGCGTGACCGCGGCCGCCTCGATCCCCTCGACCACGGTCGGGATCTTGGCCAGCGCCGCGGCCGGCTTGAGCCCCTTGCCGAGCAGTTCGCCGAAGCCGCGGTTGCGCGACTCGGGCGAGGTGCCCGTGGCGATCAGGTCGCCCAGGCCCGCGAGGCCGTAGATCGTGTCGGCGCGCCCGCCGCCCGCCTGGATGAGGCGCGACATCTCGGCCAGGCCCTGCACGAGCAGGGCGGCCTTCGTGTTGGCGCCGGTGCCGAGGCCGTCGAGGATGCCGGCGCCGATGGCGATCGCGTTCTTCAAGGAACCGCCGAGCTCGACGCCGCGGCGGTCGGGCCAGTGGGTCACGTTCAAAGCACCGCCGTGGAACAGCTCGACCAACTTATCGGCCTGGCGCCCAGAAGGCCCGCCCAACATTAATCCCGTGGGGACTCCGCGCGCGACTTCGCGCGCGAAGGAGGGTCCGCTGAGGGTCCACACTTTCCCCTTCATGAACGGCAATTCGCGCTGAACGATGTCGCCCATGGTGGCCAGCGTCTTAGGCTCGATTCCCTTTGACGCGTTGACCGCGACCTTGAAAGTCGATCGACCATGCTCACGGATACGTCGAGCGGTCGCCGCCAGGGCTTTCGAAGGAAGAACGAACAGCAGAACGTCCGAGCCCTTCACCGCCGCGTCCAGATCGTTCGTGACTTTCACCGATCCATCAAGGCGGAAGCCCGGGATGTGCGTGTGGCGCCGGGTCCTTTGCAGCGACTCGGCCAGGGACGGAACGAACTCCCAAACCGTCACCTTGGCGCGTGACGCGAGATGCTGAGCGAGCACGCAGCCCCACATTCCGCCGCCTAAAACCGCGACCTTACGCCGAGCGGCCATGGATGCCGAGCTCCTTGTTCTCTTTCAGACGTTTGATGTTGGGGATGTGCTTGTAGATGATCAAGGCTCCCGAGATCGCCGCCGCGATGCAGTACGCCTGCTTGGCGCCCAGGGCGACGGCCGCGATGGGCAGGGCCACGGCCGCCGACATCGAGCCGACCGAGATGTGGCCGGAGACCTTCACCGCGAGGACGAACACGGCGAGCGTCGCGGCCATCGGCCAGGGCAGGAGGGCCAGGAACACGCCGGCGGAGGTGGCCACGCCCTTGCCGCCCTTGAAGCCGAGCAGCGGCGTCCAGTTGTGGCCGATGATCGCGGCGGCGCCGCAGGCGAGCGCCAGCTCGGGACGGCGCGGCTGGAGGGAGATGCTGAGGTAGACCGGCGCGAAGCCCTTCAGGGCGTCGACGACCAAAGTGATCAGGCCGGGGACGGCGCCGGCGTTGCGGTAGACGTTGGCCGTGCCCGGGTTGCCCGAGCCGCGCGTGCGGATGTCGTAGCCGCGCAGGCGCTTGACCACGAGGTAGCCCGTGGGGATGCCGCCCGCCAGGTAGCCGAAGAGCATCAGAGCGATATCGCGGAAATCGATCATGATTTTCAGCAAAATCCTAGCATTAATTCGCGCCCAGAAGGCGCGTCAGCCGCTCCCAGTTCTCGGCGGTCACGCGGAGCCGGAAGCGGATCTTGTCCCCCGCCACGGTGCGCTCCAGGATCTGCGCGGATTCGTAGAGGCGGGGCGTCCACGCCCCGGCCTTCTCCGCCGGAGCGTCGAGTTCGCGCAGCAGCCAGCGCTTCGAGAGCGCCTCCTCGACGCGGGTCAAGACGGCGCCGACGTCGCCGGCCGCCGCCGAAATCAGCGCCGCGCCCGGATGCTCCAGGGCGAGGGCGCGCAGGCCTGGGCCGTCCAGCCGGTCCGCCTTGTTGAGCGCCTCGACGCGCGGAATGCCCGCCGTGTCGAGTTCCGCCAAGGTCGAGTCCACCGAGGCGCGCTGGCTCTCGAGCTCCGGGGAGGCCGCGTCGTGGACGACCAGCAGGCAGTCGGCGGCCTCGACCTCCTCGAGCGTGGAGCGGAACGCGGCGATGAGCGCGGTGGGCAGGCGCTGGATGAAGCCGACGGTGTCGGTGACCACCGCCCAGCCGCCGCTCGGCAGGCGCACGCGGCGCGCGGTCGGGTCCAGGGTCGCGAAGAGCTTGTCGTCGGCGTAGGCGGCTGCCTCGCCGGTCAGCGAGTTGAGCAAAGTGGACTTGCCGACGTTGGTGTAGCCGACGAGCGCGATCTGCGGCACCGGCACGGAGGCGCGCCGTTCCCGACGCAGCCGCCGCGACGCGCGCACGCGCTCGAGCTCGGCGCGCAGGTGCTTCATGCGCAGCTGGATGTGGCGCTTCTCGTACTCGAGCTTGCGCTCGCCGGGGCCGCGCGTGCCGATGCCGGCGGCCTGCTGGGAGAAGGCGCGGATGCCGGTCAGGCGCGGCAGCATGTAGGAGAGCTGGGCCAGCTCGACCTGGAGAGCGCCTTCGTTGGTGCGGGCGCGGCGCGCGAAGATGTGCAGGATCAGGCGCGTGCGGTCGACGATCTTGACCTTCGGCATCGCCTTCTCGAGGTTCTTCTGCTGGGCGGGGCTCAGCTCGAGGTCGAAGATGACGGTGCCGGCGCGCAGGCCCGCGCACATGCCGGCGATCTCGGCGACTTTCCCCTCGCCGACGAGTGTTCCCGGGTGGAAGCGGGCCAGCGCCTGGGTGGTCTCGCCGACGACGATCGCGCCCGCGGTCTCGGTCAGGCGCTTGAGCTCGCCGAGCGAGGACTTGATGACGTCGGTCTGGGACTTGGGACCGGCGCCGACGAGGACGACGCGCTCGACCGGGTCGCGCGTCTCGCGCGAGACGTTTCGGACTCCCTTTCGGGGCTTCAGTCGAGCAGGACCTCGCGCATGGCGTTCTGCAGGAGGCCGCGCCAGCGGCGCGCCGTGCCCGCCATCAACGTGTCGAACGGGGCGTAATCGTCGGTCATCACGGGCGCGGACGCGAGCTCCCTCGGTTCGGGCTTGAGCTCGCGTGAGAGCATCAAGGCGACTTCGCGCGTGACGCGCTCGGGCGACTTCGGCGGCCCGGCCTCGAGCGGCTCCGTGGACCCGAAGACGAGGATGTTGGCGAGCCCGTAGTTCGGGTCGCTGGCCACGAAGGCGCGCACGTGAGGGAACGCCTCGCGCATGGTGCGGTAGACGGATTTCCACGGCCCGTCGTCCGGCGGGGCCACCGCGCTGACGCAGTTGACCGCGAGCACGCCGCCGGGCATGAGCGAGTCGCGCAGCCGCCCGAAGGACTCGAGCGTGAAGAGATGCGCGGGAGGAGCCTCGGCGCCGAAGGCGTCGAGGAACGCCAGCTCCCACGGCCCTCCGCCGGTCTCGAGCAGGGCGCGGCCGTCGCCCACCGTGACCGAGCCCTTGGGCTCGTAGCGGAACTGGCGCTTGGCGGCGTCGACGATGACGGGGTCGATCTCGAAGACGTCCACCGTCAGCCCGCGGCGCTCGAGCGCCTTGGGCAGCAGGCCCGCGCCGAGGCCGATCAGGAGGGCGCGGCGCGCGTCCGGGCGCAGGGCCCGCGACCACTCCAGGGCGCGCACGTATTGCGACTCGCTCTCCCCTCCGGGCTTCTCCATGACGGACTGGCTCGTGCCGGCGACGAGGAGGTAGCGCTTGTCCGCGGAATCGAGGACCGCGACCCGGCCGTAGGCGGACTCGCGCGCCTCGAGCAGGATGCGGGAGGACGGGGCGGGCTTGAGCAGGAGGCCGACGCACGCGGCGCACGCGGCGAGCTGGGCGGCCGGAGCCGAGCGCGTCGACAGCCAGGAGCCGAGCGCGCCGAGCAGCAGCAGCAGCAGCGCGCAGCCGAAGAGGATCTTGGAGAGAGGCACGTTCGGAATCAGGACGAAGCCGGTCAATGCCGCGCCGACCACGCTGCCCGCGGTCGACACCGCCCAGGCGTCGCCGGCCTTGCGGCCGGTGTCGGCGGCGCCGGTCGCGGTCAGGCGCACGGCGATCGGCCCCAGCGCGCTGAGCAGGATCAGTCCGGGACCGAGCAGGGCCGCGGCGCTGGCGAAGCCGCCGAGCGCGACGCCGAGCGGAAGGCTGGCCTTCAGCACGGGCCCGCGAAGCCAGGGCACCGCGCCGATGGTCAGCCCGGCCGCGGTCAGCAGGCGCGCGAACAGGGTCAGATGCGGATAACGGTCGGCCTGGCGGCCGCCCCAGGCGTAGCCGAGCGCGAGCGCGATCATGGTGACCGTGATCATCGCCGACCACGTGTAGATCGACGACCCGTAGAACGGGCTGATCAGGCGGGCCCCGGCGAGCTCGAGGACGAGGCAGCATGCGCCCGAGCAGAACAGCGCGCCGAGCAGGTACGGGATGTCCCACTCGCGCTTCAGGGCGGCTTCGGGCTTAAGCGGCGGTTTTTTCACGGGCGTCCTCCCAGAGACGACTGGCGGCGGCGAGCAGCTTTTCCGGCGGGAGCGCGGCGTCCAGGGCGATCGCGTCGAGCTGGCCGCGGAACCAGGTGCGCTGGCGCTTCACGTAGGCGTTCGTCGCGCGGATCAGCTCGTCGAGGCCCGCGGCGGCGGCGAGCTCCCCCCGCGCGCAGGCCAGCGCCTCGCGATAGCCGAGGCTGCTGAACCCCGGTTCGTCGCCCGCGTAGGCCGAGGGCACGAGCGCGCGGACTTCCTCGAGCATGGCCGGCCACATCGCGCGGGCGCGCGTCTCGACGCGCTCGCGGGACAGCGCGGGCGACGGCTCCAGGCGCAGCGTCAGCGCCGCGGGCTCGCCGCCGCCGCGTCCCTCGCGCCAATGCGCGGAGATCGGGCGTCCCGTGAGTTCGAGCACCTCCAGGGCGCGCACGACGCGCTGGAGATTCGCGGCCGGGATCGCGCCGGCGGCGGCCGGGTCGGATTCCGCCAGGCGGGCGTGCAGGGCTTCCCGGCCCTTCTCCTCGGCCTCGGCGGCCAGGCGCGCGCGGACGGCCGCGTCGCGCGGCGGCAGGGGCGAGAGGCCCTCGAGCAGGGCGCGCAGGTACAGCCCGGTCCCGCCGCAGACGATCGGCACGCGGCCGGCGGCGCGCGCCGCGGCGATCGCCGTCGAGGCCTCCCGCGCCCAGCGGCCGGCGTCGAACGGCTCGGAGGGATCCGCGACGTCGATCAGGCGGTGCGGGACGCGCGCGCGCTGCGCGGCGGAGGGCTTCGCGGTTCCCGCGTCGAGGCGGCGGTAGACCTGGCGGGAGTCGGCGGAGATCACCTCGCCGCCGAGCTGCTCGGCGAGGGCCGCGGCCAGGTCGGTCTTGCCGGACGCCGTCGGGCCGGCGAGGACGATCAAGGGCGGCCTTACTTGGACTTGCGCGCCGTCTTCGACTTTCCGGCGAAGAGCGAGTGGAACGGGCAGTCCGAGCCGCAGGCGTCGGGCAGGCCGAGCGAGACGCGCGTCTGGCAGTCGGCGCTGTCCTCGGCCATCTTCTCGATGCGCTTCTGCGCGTCGCGAGGGATCTTGCGGAAGGCCAGGCCGACGCTGTAGGTCTCGCCCTTCTGGTGGACGCGCACGACGCTGGCCTCGATCGCGACGTCGTCGAGACCGGGGATCGAGAGGGTCATCTCGAAGCTCTTCGCGTGGGGCGGCTCGACGAACATGAGCAGGGAGATGCCGCCGGCCGATAGGTCGGTCATGATCGCGGGCTGATTGCGCGCGCCGGATTCCGGGACGTCGAGCTGGAGCGTGATCGGCTCGACCATGCCCTCGACGACGCTGAAGCGGCGGTGCTTGCGGCGCTCGGCCCCGGTCTTCTTCTCGCTCATGAATGCCCTCTCAAAATCCTCTTGCTGGTCGACGCGATCTTGACGGGGACGATCTTCCCCGCCGTCGCGCCGGCCCACGTCGCCTTGAACCCGTCCCGCGTGCGGCCGAAGCCGCCCGTCTCGTCCAGCACCTCGACGACCGTCCCGACGCGGGCCGCGAGCGCCTCTTCCGTCAGGGCGTCGCAGACCTCGTTGAGCCGCGCCAGGCGCTCTTCCTTCACGGCCGCCGGCACGTCGTCCGGCATCCCCGCCGACTCCGTTCCCTCGCGGGGCGAGTACTTGAACGTGTACGACCACGACGGCCGGAGCGCGCGGACGAGGTCGAGCGTGCGCTCGAAATCGTCGTCGGTCTCCGACGGGAATCCTACGATAATGTCCGTCGCGACTTCAACGCGCGGGATCGCGGCGCGCAGGCGCTCCGCCTTGGCCAGGAACGAGGCCGAATCGTAGTTGCGGCGCATGAGTTTCAGGAGCCGGTCCGACCCGCTTTGAACGGGCAGGTGGAGCTGCTCGCAGACCGCGGGCGTCTCCGCCATCGCGGCGATCATCTCGTCGTTCACGAAGAACGGGTGCGGGCTCTCGAAGCGCAGGCGCTCGACGCCCTCGATCGCGCCGACTCGGCGCAGGAGGTCCGGGAAGCGCAGGCCGTCGGCGTTCCAGCTGTTCACGGTCTGGCCGAGCAGGACGAGTTCCTTCGCGCCCATCGCGGCCTTGGCGCGGGCCTCGGCCATGACGGTTTCGTAGGGGCGGTACAGCTCCCGTCCGCGCACGGCGGGGACGATGCAGTAGGAGCACGAGTAGTTGCACCCGCGCATGATCGTGACGAACGCCGAGTGCGGCGACGACCAGCCCGGGCGCCTCTCCGGCGCCGTCCCGGCGTCCGGGAACGCGGCTCGCGACTCGGCGAGAGCGTCGAAGCGCGCGCCGAGCGCCTCCTCGACGACGGCCGGGAACTCCTCGATCGACTTGGCGCCGACCACGAGGTCGACGTAGGGGAAGCGCTCCTTGATCCAGGGGCCGAGGCGCTCGGCCGCGCAGCCCGCGACGATGAGCACGCGCTCGGGCCGCTCGTCCTTCCACGCGCGCAGGCGGCCGATCAGGGACAGGGCCTTGTCCTCGGCGTGCTGGCGCACGGTGCAGGTGTTGAGCACGATCGCGTCGGCGGCCTCCGGCTCGGCGACCGCGGTGAAGCCGCGGCCCTTCAGCGGCGAGGCGAGCTCCTCGCCGTCGGCGACGGACATCTGGCAGCCGAACGTGACGACGTGCAGGCGCATGGGATCAGCGGCGGCGCTTCTTCTTGTCCTTGCCCTGGTTGCGCCCGGCGGAGATCTCGAGGAGCGCGTGCGTCGCCTCCATGACCTGGCGGCGCGCCTCGGGGTCGAGCGGCGCGAGCGCGACGACGACGGTCTGCAGGGCGGCGAGCGTCTTCTTCTTCTCGATCATAACTTGACCTTCCCTTGGACGACGCGGAAATGGACCACGCGCATCTCCTCGTCGCCGCGAATCTGGCGGCCGTTCGCGAAGTTGAGCTTCTCGCGCAGCTCGGCGAGCGTGACGCCCTCGCGCCGGGCGAGGTCCTCGTCGAAGCTGGCGAACGTCCGCAGCTCGACCACGGTGACGACGAGCTGGGCGCGCACGTTGCCGTGCTTGTCGACGAGCTGGAGCTCGTCTCCGACCTTGAGATCGGCGTCCTCGGGATCGTAGGCGGGGCAGGCCGTCGCGGTCTTGCGTCCGGCGAGGATCGACTGGATCATCAGCTCGCCGAGGCCGCCGTCGCCGTACCAGCCGAAGCGGAAGCGCTTCATCGCCGTCACGCGGGCTTCTTGGCGCAATCCTTGCACAGGCCGAACACTTCGTGGCGATGCCACTTGGGAGTGAAGCCGGCCTTGCGGCAGGCGTCGTCCTGGATCTTCTCGAGCGCCGGCCAGCGGACTTCCTGGATGCGCCCGCACTGCACGCAGATCAGGTGGTCGTGGTGCGGCCGGTCGAGCTCGACCTCGAAGCGGGAGACGCCGTCGCGGCCGACGACCGGGGAGATCAGGGCGCACTCCTGCAGCATCTTGAGGGTGCGGAACACGGTCGCGCGGCCGACGCCGTGGGAACGCAGGGCGAGGTAGATCTCGTCCTGGCTCAGGTGATGGTCGGTTTTCAGGAACTGGTCGAGGATCAGGCGGCGCTGACCCGTCAGGCGCAGGCCGTTCTGGGCCAGGTGCTGGGTGAAGACGCGCACCACCTTGTCGGCGTGCTCCGCGTCCCGTCCGTTCCCGTGGACGATGAGCTCTCTCACCCCTATAGATTAGCAATATTTTAGTCATCCGCCCGTGCTACAATCCGGGCATGAAGCGACTCCTCCTGGCCCTCCCGTTGCTGCTGGCCGCCGCCCCCCTGCGCGCGCAGGACGACCCGCCGGAGGCGACGGAGGACGCGGCGTCCCAGGACGAGCAGGCTCCGGCTTCGGAGGCCGAGGCGACGGCGTCTGAGGACGCCGCTCCGGCCGGAGGCGCCGCCCCCAACGACGAGGCCGCTCCGGGCGGCGACGACGCGCAAGCCGGTCCCGCCGCCGAAGGCGACTCCGGCACGGCGGTCATGCCGTCCGATGAGAAGTCCGCCGAGGGCGGCGACGCGCCCGCGAAGAAGAAGGAGGCGGTGATCTCCGTGGTCACCCCCGCCTCCGAAGGCGAGGAGGAGGACTCGACGGCCGTGCCCTTGGAGCCCAAGAAGATCGAGCCGACGGCCACGCTGGAGAAGCCGAAGAAGGGAAAAGCCGCGAAGGCCGCGAAGACCGCCAAGTTCAAGGCTCCCCCGCCCCCGACGCCGAAGGAGAAGCCCAAGCCCAAGGAGGCCGCCGCTCCCGCCGAGCCCGCGGCTCCGCCGCCTCCGGCCGTGCCGCTCACGCCCATCACGCCGCGCAACCCTTAGCGCGTCAAAGCCGCTCGACGGACGAGGCCGGCGTCCAGCCCTTCACTCCCTCCTTCAGCAGGCCCACCTCGAGCCAGGAACCGTTCTCCGACAGGATGCGCACGCGCCGGCCTTCCGGCGCCGTATAGCCCACGGTGAAGCGTTCGCCGGGACCGTTGCGCAGTTCGGCGCGGGCCGCGACGATCACGGCCCTTCCCGGGGGCAGCACCGCGCGCAGGCCCGCCCACCATGATCCGAAGAAGGCCCACGCCGCCGCGCTCGCCAGCAGCGCGCCGCGCAGGCGCTCGCGGCGGGCGGAATCTCCGAGCGCGGACAGGCCCCCCAGGATCATGAACGCCCACGCCGCGAGCCAGTGCAGTCCGGAGAGCTCGCGCGCCGACAGCGCGGTGAACGCGACGAACGCCGGCGCGGGCACGCCGGGCGCGACGAGCTCCTCGCCCGCCTTGCGCAGGGCGAATTCGAGGTTGTGGCGGGCGTCCGCGTCGCGCGGATCGAGCTCGAACGCGCGTTGGAAGGACGCGATCGCGGGCCCCAGGCGTCCGGACTTGAACAACGCGTTGCCCAGGTCGTAGCGCAGCGCGGCGTCGCCGGGGGCGGCGTCGACGAGCGCGGCGAAGGCCGCGGCGGCGCGGGCGTGCTCCCCCCCGTCGTAAGCGGCCTTGGCGTCCTCGTATGGGCCCGCGTGCGCGGCGAGGGCGGCGGTCAGCAGCAAGGCGGCGGCGGTCATCGCGTCTCCTTGTCGAGCGCGGCGGTCAGCGCCCGGATCTCTTCGGCGAGTCGTTTCACCTCGGCGCGGTCCGCGCCGACTGGGGCGAAGCGCAGGAGGTCGAGCTCTTCCCACAGAGTCTTCATTTTGGGCAGGCTCTCGGACGCGCCGCGTTCTTTCAGGGCCTGGAGCGCCACCTTGAGCGTGAGGCCGGCGGCCGGTCGCCCCAGCCGGTCCGCCGCGTAGCCCGTGAGCGCCTCCCCGAGCAGCGCGACGGCCCGCGCGCGCTCTCCCACCGGCACGGACTCGGCGCGCGCGAGCGCGCGCAGCGCCGCGGCGCGCGCCTCCCCGGCGCGGCGTCCGAGCGGGTCCGCGGCGCGGGCGCGGCGGCGCCAATCGACAGCCAGGGCGAGCGCGAGGAACGCCGCCGGGAGGGCGTGCCAGGGAGCGGTCGCGCCGAAGGCGCCGAGCGCGGCGGCCGCGGCGGAGCGCCCGCCCGGGGCCTTGAGGTAGCGGATGTCGTCGGCGACCGCGGTCACGCCCGGGGCGGCGGAGCCCGCCGTCGGGACCGCGGCGCTCGGGTCGCCGGGAAGGATCGTGAGGCGGATCGGCGCGCTGCGCGCGGTCGCGTACGCCTTCTTGGCGGGGTCGTAGAAAGAGATCGCGAAGGGCGGGATCTCGAGAGGTCCGGAGGCGCGCGGCACGATCACGGTCTTGAACGTCTTGGATCCGCCGAGGCGGTCGCCCACGCGCTGGAGCTTGACCGAGCTCTCGGAGTCGAAGAAGCGGACGCCGGGGACGTCGGGCCGGCGCGGCTCGGAGAGGGACTTGACGTTGCCCACGCCCGAGACGGTGACCGTCAGGTTCAGCGCCTCCCCCGCGCGCGCCTTGGCCCGGTCGACGGCCGCCTCGATCGTCAACGCGCCGACGATTCCCGAGAACCCCTCCGGCGCGCCGGGCGGCAGCGCCTCGGCCTGGAGGGCGATGGGTTCCGTGCGCAGGCGCCTGACTTCCGGCGCGGCCATGTTGAAGAAGCGGTCGAAAAAGTCGTCGCCGGTGCGGCCCGGCCCGATCGTCGGAAGCTGCACCGTCACCACGGCGGGGCCGATCGACGCCTGGCCGGCCTGCACCGGGAACACGGCCGTCTTGAGCTCGGAGTAGTTGTACGGACGGCCGCCGATCACGGTCGAGCCCTGGCCCTCCGCTCCGAGCGGTTCGGCGAGCAGGCCGGAGAGCTTGGGCGGATCGTACTGCGGCGGACCGGCCATCGGCACGGAGGTCAGGAAGCGCACGGTCAGGGTCACCTGCTCGTTGACCAGGGCGCGGGGCTTGTCCACCTCGGCCGTGACGAAGACGTCGGGGGCGGCGGCGCCGCGCGCCGGGGGCGGCGCCGCCGGCATCGGCATGACGGGCGAGCCGGGCGGCG
>CAZURZ010000003.1:34709-58792 GCA_964623465.1 uncultured Elusimicrobia bacterium | reverse complement strand
GAAGAGGGGGCCGCCCGAGTTGCCGGGGTTGATGGAGGCGTCGGTCTGCAGGTGCTTGACGTACATGTTGCCGCGGCCGTCCATGCCGGAGAGGACGCCGGAGGTGACGGTGAACGGGAGGCCGCGCGGGTAGCCGGCGGCGGTGACGTCCTCGCCCTCGAGAGGGGCACGGCTCGCGAGCTTGACCGTCGGCCACGGCTTGCCGTCGGGGCGGGGCTGGAGCTGGACGATGGCGAGGTCCTTGTCGTGGTTGACGGCGAGGACCTTGGCCTTCATCACGCCGGGCGTGCCGGGGATGCGGGCCTCGACGAGCTGGCCGGGCTTGCGGGAGCCCACGACGTGGGCGTTGGTGATGAAGACGCCGTCGGGCGACAGGATGAAGCCGGAGCCGGTGGACATGCCCTGCGCCCGGCGCACGAGGACGTTGACGACGGAGGGCTTCACGCGGGCGATCATGACCTCGCGCGGCTCGATCGGAGCGGCCGCCGTCGCGGCGCTGTCCGCCGGAGCGACGACGGCGGCGGGCGCCTGAGCGGGAGCGGTTTCGGTGCTCTGGACCCGGCGGACGTGGGCGGCGTCGAGGGCGCCGGCGCGGTGCTCGGCGGGGTTGTACATCAAGGTGGAGGCGCCGCCGAGCATGAGGAGGGCGACCATGGCCGCCTTGCCGCCGTGGCTCAGGCGCCAGGCGCGCTCCTTGCGATTGGTGAGCCAGGAGTGGAAGAGCGAGGCGACGCCGACGAGGCCCGCGATGATGGCGAAGGCGGCGCCGGCGGCGGGGGACATCGTCAGGGCGAGGTAGAGGGTGAAGATCGGCACCAGGTTGAAGATGAGGTGCGCGACGATCGGCGCGCTCAGCGAGCGGCTCTTGTAGGCGGTGTGGGCGAGGAAGAGGCCCGCGACCAGGTTGAGGAGGAGGACGAAGGGAGCGACGCCCCACGCGCCGAAGTGGGCGACGGCGAAGCTGAAGGAGGAGAGCGAGGCGGCGACGGCGAAGGCGTGCTTGGAGATCAGCTCGGCGATCCGCAGGCCGAACTGGGCGGCGCCGACGACGCCGGCGGCGTTGGGGAGGGCGCCGATCATCGAGGCGATCCAGCGCGAGAAGGGCTTGAGCGCGGCGAGGACGAGGAAGATGGCGCCGAAGCCGAGCAGGCGGAAGCTGATCTCTTCCCAGGCCACGGCCATGGGCAAGGTGACGCCCATGAACATCAGCGGGCTCTCGGCGAGGCCGGCCGCGATCTCGTTGGGCCCCATGTTGGTGAGGAGGGCGACGCGGCCCAGGCCGCGGAGGCTCGCGTCGGAGAAGTACTGCGGCCAGGGGAAAGCGGCGAGGAGCGGGCCCAGGGTGACCTTGAGGATCGCGCCGATGCCCACGAGATTGAGGCCGGACTTCACGCCGAAAGCGAGGCGCTGGCGGAACGTCATGGGGCCGTCGGAGAGCGGGCCGCCGAATTCGTCGACGGTGGCCTTGCGCTTGGCGTCGGCCGCGGCGACGTGGCGATCGACGGCGGCGCGCAGGCGCGAGGACGAGGGCTTGGACTCGGTCCCGGAGACGGCGGGGCCGGAGGCGTCGGAGGCGGGCTTGGCCTCGGCGCCGTCGAAGAGCTTGGCGCCGTCGTCGGCCGAGACGGGCGCCTGGGCGGGCTTGCGCTCGAAGAGCTTGGCGACGGTCGGCATGCCGAGGCGGCGCAGGGCGGCCGAGGCTTTGGAGGCGGAGGCCGGCGCGGCGGGTGCCGCGGCGGGCTTGGGCGCGTCTTCCGGGGCGGGGGCGTCCTGGGAGGCGGCGAAGGAGACCGGGCGCAGGGCCGAGGGGACGGCGGAGACGGGGAGGGCCGGAGCGGCGGAGGGCGCGGAGAAAGAAGGGGCGACGAACGACGGGGCCGCGGACGGAGCGGCGAGGGAGCCGGTCAGAGCGGCGCCGCCGAGGGAGAGGTTGAGGGAGGCGGCGGGAGCGGCGTTGACGGCGGCGGCGGGATTGACGGGGGCGATCGCGCCCTGGCCGGCGGAGACGCGCACGACCTGGGCGGCGGCTTCTCGGGGCGCGGAGCCCGTGAAGAGGAGGAAGGCGAGGAGGATCGACGCGGCCCGGCGAGCAACGTTCTGCATGACGTCAGTGTAGCCCTTCCCGCCGGGCCTGACCGGGGCCGTAGGTCCCACCCTCGGATGTTCTTTGGCCCCTCCTTTATAGGGACCTAGGGCCCCCCTTTCGCGGACGGGCCGGGACCGCTATAATCCTGGCTCCATGAGCGTGCGCGTCTACGAGTACTCCGGCTGTTCCACCTGCCGCAAGGCCCTGAAGTTTCTGGAGGCCCGGGGGGTGGCGTTCACCGCCGTGCCCATCGTCGAGCAGCCGCCGACCGCGGCGGAGCTCAAGGCCATGGCCGGGAAGGTGGGCTTGAAGCGCCTGTTCAACACCTCGGGCGTGCTGTACCGGGAGCTGAAGATCTCGGAGAAGCTGCCCGCGATGAGCGAGACGCAGGCGCTGGCGCTGCTGTCCAAAAACGGCAAGCTCGTGAAGCGGCCCTTCGTGCCGGAGAAGGGGCTGGTCGGCTTCGACGAAGCGGCCTGGAAGGCCGCGTTCAAGTGAAGCTGTCCGTCCTCGTCCCCGCCTACAACGAGGCCGCGACGATCGGGCGCATGCTCGACGCGGTGTACGACCGGAATAAAGGCAAGGAGCTCGAGGTGATCGTGGTCGACGACGGCTCGACCGACGGGACCTACGAGGCGGCGCTGAAGGCCGCGCGCCCGGGGACGAAGGTGGTCAAGCACGAGCGCAACAAAGGGAAGGGCGCCGGCGTGATCACGGCGCTGTCCCACGCGACCGGCGACTACGTGATCATCCAGGACGCCGACCTCGAGTACGATCCCGCCGACTACGATCTGCTGCTCAAGCCGATGCTGGCGGGTGAGGCCGAGGTGGTGTACGGCTCGCGGCTGATGAAGTCGGACGCGCGCTCCTATCACCGCTACTACTGGGGCGGCCGGCTCGTCTCGCTGTGGACGAACATCCTCTACGGCTCCCGGCTCACCGACGAGCCCACGTGCTACAAGCTGTTCAAGACCGGTTTCCTGAAGTCGCTGGATCTCGAGTGCCAGGGCTTCGAGTTCTGCCCCGAGGCGACGGCCAAGACGCTCAAGCGCGGCGTGAAGATCCTGGAACTGCCGATCAACTACTATCCGCGCAAGATGGAGGAGGGCAAGAAGATCCGCTGGACGGACGGCGTGATCGCGCTATGGACCTTGCTCAGGCTGCGCTTCTGAAGGGTCCGGCGGCGCGCTTCGACCGCGGAGCCTTCGCCTTCGCGCTCGTCCTGCGGCTGCTCGTCACCGCCGTTTTCCTGGCCAAGGGCCTCGACGCCGCGTACGGACGCGACCTCTATTACAACCTCGCGCTGTCGTGGCTCGGCTGGGCGCCCGCGTTCGCGTTCGACGCCACGCACCCGCCGCTCTACACCGCCCTGATCGCCGCCGTGCTGGGCCTGTTCCGCTCGCCCGATCCGCTGCCGGTGCTGGTCCTGCAGTGCGTCCTCGGAGCGGCGTGCGTTCCGCTGACGCGGCGGCTGGCCGAGCGCCTGGGAGCGCCCGAGGCGGCGGCGCGGCTGGCGGCGCTCTGGATCGCCGTCGATCCCGGCCTGCTCTTCTACACGCCTCAGCTCGGGACCGAGGCGCTGTTCATATTCATGGAGCTGGTCCTGTTCGTTTTCCTGTACGCGGAGCTCGACCGCAAGCCGGGCTTCGCGCTCGTCGGCGTCGGCCTCTGGGGAGGGCTGACCGCGCTCTGCCGGTCGGTGATCGGGGGCTACCCCGCGTTCTTGTTCCTGGTCTTGTGGCGCGCGCGCGGCTTCGCCAAGGCCTTCTTGTTTTGCGCCGTGCTCGGGATCGGCTGGCTGGCGCCGTCGATCGTCTGGAGCGTGCGGAACTACGTGAAGTACGGGCGCGTCGTTCCGGTCGCGGCCGTCATGGGCTGGAACATGTGGGAAGGCTTCTCGCTCGACCGCGAGGAAATCCGCAGACGGCCCTTCGAGATGGGCGAGGAGGCGAAAGCGCTCGGCTTGATGGACGACGCGATCGCGCGGGGCGACCACTTCGCGAAGAAAACGAAGACGTTCATCAAGGAGAATCCCGTCCGGGCGCTCAAGATCATGGCCGGCAAGGCGCTCTTGTTCTGGCGGCCGATGCCGTATGATCCCCATTCGCTTCCCATACGGGCGGCGCTCGGGCTCTACTTCCTCGTCGTGTTCGCTCTCGCGGCTCTGGGCGCTCGTTGCGTGTGGTCTCAAGCCGCGTGGTCTCCCGTTTGGGCGCTGTTCGCGTTCTTGACCGTTCTGCACTCCCTTTTCTTCACGTCGTTGAGATACCGGCTGCCGTTGGAGCCGTTCTTGTGTATTCTGGCCGCGATCGGGCTCGCGCGGATCATGGACAATGGGCGGGAACGTGCGTAAGGCCAGAACGGCGAAGGGCTTGTCGCCGTGGTTCTGGGCGGCCGCGGGCGTGTTCGGCTTCGCGGCTGTTTTGAGGTTCGCGTTTATCGGATACGGCTTGCCTCACACGTTCAACGCCGATGAGCCGCACCTGATCAACATGGCCGTGTCCTTCGGCGCGGGCTCTCTGCGGCCGCACTCGTTCAAGTATCCGGCGCTGTGGCCGGAGCTGCTGGCCGGGCTTTACGGGCTGTGGTTCGCGCTCTGGTCCGTCTTCGGCCTGCGCAAGGCGCCGCTCGATTTCGCGGCGCTGTACGGCTTCGCGCCGACGGGCTTCTATCTCATCGCGCGCCTGGCGGCGGCGACGGCCTCGACCTTGGCCCTCTTCGCCGTGTCGCGCGCGGAGCGCGAGGGAGACGAGTCCCGCTGGCCCTACGGCGCTTTGATCCTCGCTTTCGCGCCGGTGCTCGTCGATCTCGCGCACGCGGCCAAGCCGGATTCCCTGATGCTGTTCTTCATAGCGCTCGCCTGGGCCGCGGCGCTGCGCTTCCAGGCGGGCGGCGCGCGCGCCTGGCTGTACGCCGCGTCCGCGGCGTGCGGCGCCGCGTGCTCGTCGCAGTACACGGCGGCGCCGGCGGCGCTGATGATCCCGCTGGCCTGGCTGCTGCGCGAGGGGGGGCGGGCCCCGCTGGCCTGGCTCGTCCAGGCGCTGGCGGTCTCGGCGGCGGCGTTCCTGCTCGGCTCTCCCTACACGGCGCTGGAGTTCTCGCGCTTCACGGCGGATTGGGCGGACTACGCCGATCTCGGCCGCCTGCGCCCGCACGACGCCGAGGAGATGGCGCGGACGGTGGCGTTCAACCTGTGGACGTACGGCGGCGAGGGTTCGCCCGCGGGCGCCGCGGCCGTCTTGGGACTCGGGGTTCTGCTGTGGAAGCGCACGCGGCGCGCCCTGCTGCTGATCGTGCCGGTCGCGGTTTACGCGGCGGTGCTCTCCACGAGCCCCGACGGCGGCTGGCTGCGCTACCTGCTCGGCGTGTTCCCGGCTTTGGCCGTGCTCTCCGGCGAGGGGCTCGCGCTGCTCGGCGGCAAGAATCCGTGGCGGCGCGGCGCCGTCGCGGCGCTGGCGCTGGCGCCCGGGTTCCTGCTGTCCTGGGACCTGGCCGCGTCGTTCGGACGGACGGACACGCGCGCCCAGGCCGAGGCGTGGATCGGCGCGAACGTGCCCGCGGGGGAGGCGATCCTGCTCGACGTGGCGCACGCCGGACCGCGCGTGGTGCCGTCCAAGGAGCAGTGCGAGGACCTGGCCGCGCGCACCGCGGCCGCAGGCTCGCCGCGCGCGCGGTTGTGGCGCGCGATGGCCGAGCGCCATCCCGGCGGCGGCTGGCGCGTGTACCGCATCAAGCGTTCGGCGGGGGACCTGTTCTCCTCGCCGCGCCACGTGGAGTCCTCCCAGGCCGACGGCGACTTCTTGGACGTCCGGCCCGGGCTCGACCCGGTGCGGGCGGTGCGCGCGCGTTGGGTGGTCACCTCGAGCTTCGGCGCGGATCCGCGCCGGGCGCGCGAGCTGGCGACGTTCTTCTCGGAGCTGGCCGCGGGCGCGGAGCTGGTGAAGGAGTTCCCGTCCGAGCCCGGCGGCGCCGGCGGCCCCTGGCTGCGCGTCTGGAAGCTGCGGCGCTAGCCGCCGCGCTGGCACTCCGCCGGGACGGGGCTGAACATCACGTCGCAGCAGGTGCGCCCCGAGGGCGCCTTCCAGCACTTGTTGGGTTTGGGCGCGGCCGGAGGCTGGGCCGCCGAAGACGAGCCGCCGCCGGAGGAGGCGACGCCGAAGCCCGCCTGGGCGCCCGAGGCGTGGTGGGATTCGTAGAGGATCGCGCGCATGCAGACGCCGTCCGGGGTCCGTCCGCCGTCGTGCATGGCTCTGCCGCCGGGGCAGGGCCCCTTGGTGTGGACGTTGAGCCACCAGTAATTCTCTCCGCCGATCTTTCCGGCCGGAGGGGGGATGGTGCAGACGCGCGAGGCGTAGTCCTTGGGCGCTTTATCCCCGAGGACCGCGAGGCGGGTTTTCATCACGCCGGCGCTCGCGTACGACAAGGTGACCGAGCCGTAGCTGGCCTCGCAGGCGGAGACTTTGAACTGGACCTCGCATTTCTTGTTCGACAGGCGCATGTACGACGTCTCGTTGGAGTCGCTGTAGAAGCCGAAGCTGCCCTGTTCCCCGAGCACCGAGGCGGGCACGCGGTAGGCGATCGTCGTGTCGGCCTTCTGCGTGCGCATGGCCTGGCCGGCGACCGACGTGGCGGGGCCGCCCTTGCCGGGGCGCCAGTTGAGATCTTCCTCCTGGCAGGGACCCGAGGCGCCGCCGGCTCTCGCGCCGCCGCCCCCGCCGCCGCCTCCGGACAGGGGGCGGCCGAAGCCGGTGGCGACCGTGTCCTTCTGGCCGGAGCCGATGCCGGCGCCGCCGACGTGGGCGCCCTGCCCCCCTTGGGGGGATTGCGAGGATTCCTGCTCCTCGGGCTCGTCTTCGGCGAGAGCGGGAACCGACAAAAGCGACAGGGCGAGCAGGAGGTGTTTCATGACCTCAGTGTAGGGGGTGTCGGCGGCGGCGTCAAGAACCAAGATTCGCTAGTATAGACGCGTGAAAGTCCTCGTCACCGGCGCGACGGGCTATATCGGGCGGCATCTGATGCCGCTGCTGCCGGACGCGCGCGCCTTGGTCCGGGACGAGGAGCGGGCGAGGACGCTGTTGCCGGGGGCCGAGACCGCCCTCGGCGACATGAAGGACGCCGGCGCGCTGGAGCGGGCCGCGGCCGGCTGCGAGGCCGTGATCCACCTCGCCGCGCGCAAGAGCGACGAGATCGACATCTACGACGTCAACGTCGAGGGCGCCAAGCGTCTCGTCGCGGCCTGCCGCAAGGCGGGGATCCGGCGCGTGATCAACGTCGGCTCCCAGGCGGCCCGCATGGCGCGGCGCGGCGACTACGGCGAGACCAAGCGCCTGTCCGACGGGATCATCATGTCGGCGGGGCTCGACGCCACGACGATCCTCCCCAGCGTGGTGTACGGCCCGGACGATCCCGGCGTCTTCGGCAAGCTCGCGCGCGTGGCCGCGAAGGCCCCCGTGGTCCCGGTGATCGGCGACGGAAAGGCCAGGTACCGGCCCGTGCACGTGGAGGACCTGTGCCGCGCGATCGCCGGGTGCCTCGACGCCCCCGCGACCGTCGGAAAGACCTACAGCGTGGGCGGTCCGGAGACGATCACCCTCGAGGGCCTCATCGACGTCGTCGCGGCCCGCGCGGGCAGGTCGCCGCACAAGGTCCATCTGCCGGCTCCCGTCGCGATGCTGATCGCGAACGCCGGAGCGGCGCTCTTCGCGTCGCCGCCGCTGTCGCGCTCCAACGTGCTCGGCGCGATCCAGAGCGTGCCCGAGGCCGATTGGAACGAACTCTTCGCCGTGCTCGGCCTCGCCGCCCGCCCCATCGCCGAGGGCCTGGCCGGAGGCATATGAAGGTCGGCATCGTCGGCATGGGCAAGATGGGGCTCACCCACGCCGCCGTGCTGGAGACGCTCGAGCGGGGCTGCGTCGCCGGCGTCGTCGAAGCCGACCGGGGCGCGCACGGCACGATCAAGAGCCTGCTGAGCGCGCCGGTCCATTCCGAGCTGTCGTCCTTGCTCGCCGCCGGACCGCTCGACGCGGCGATCGTCAGCACGCCGACCTTCACGCACGAGGCGATCGTGAGCGCCCTGATCGAGCGGGGGATCCCCGTCCTCGTCGAGAAGCCTCTCGCCGAATCGCTCGCGGTCTGCGCGCGCCTCGCCGCCCTCGCGGAGAAGAAGAAGGCGCTGACCCAGGTCGGCTACTCCATCGACTACGATCCGTTGTTCAACGAGGCGCGCCGGCTGCTCCCCGCTCTCGGCCGGATCACGCGCTACCGCGCCTTCGTCGAGCACGCCGAGGTGTTCGGGCCGAAGAAGGGCTGGCTGTTTCAGAAGGCGAAGTCGGGCGGCGGCGTCGTCATCAATCCGGCGCCGCACATGCTCTTCGTCCTGCTCGAGGCGTTCGGGACGCCGCGGTCGGTGCGGGCGCTCCTGCGCTCGCCGCACAGCGGGGTCGAGGACGAGGCCGAGGTCGATCTCGACCACGGCGGCTTCACGGGCCGGCTCACCGCGTCGTGGAGCGTGCCCGGAAAGCCGAACCTGGAGCTGGCGCTCTACGTCGAGGGCGAGCGCGGCCGACTGGCCGTGGGAAACGACGAGCTGTTGATCGAGGAAATGGGCGCGACGCGCGCGATCGCCCGGCGCGATCTTCCGGCCGACGGCGCCTTCGACCTGGCTCCGGCCGCCCGCGCGTCGAATTACTGGCGCGAGGACAGGGACTTCCTCGACTGCGTGCGGCGCGGGGCCGTGCCGCGCAATTCGATCCAGAACACGCTCAAGGTCGACCGGCTCATCGACGCGATCTATCGCGCGGGGGCGAGCGGGACGGAGGCCGCGTGGGCTTGATCGCGGAACTGCCGCCGCCCGCGGCGTGGAAGGAGTTGAACCTCCCCGAGCGCCTCGGCGAGTACCTGGATTGGGCGAAGAGCGAAGGGGCCGAGGGACTGCTGTGGCCGTCGGATCCCGCCCAGGCCGGGGCGCTCGCCGCGGCCTTGCGCGGACGGGAGCTTCCGGTCACGGTCGTCCTGCCCAACATGCCGTTGTACGCCCGCGACGCGATGGACGCGGGGCCGACGGGGGCGGTGCTCAAGCGCCTGGCGGCGCTCGGTCCGATCGCGCTCGTCCGCCTCGGCCTGCGCCTGCTGCCGCGCCTGCCGGCCCTGGCGCAGAAGCGCTTCGCGGCCGGCATTCTTCTGCTCGCGGACGCCGAGTACCTGCGCGCCGGCCCCGTCCCGGCCCGCGCCGCCCTGCACGCCTCCGCGGTCGACCTGGCCATGGCTCTGGGCGCGACCGAGTTGCTGGCCGAGTTCGAGGCCTGGGGGCGGGCCCGGGGGATCGGGACCGTCCTCCTCACCGCCAACCCCTCGCGCTGGAAAAACCCGCGGCCGCTGGGCGCCGAGCCGCTGCCCTGGACCTCCTGGGTCCCGAGCTCCCCGGCCGGCCGGCTGAACCTCTGGAAGGCCCGGGCGGACCGCCATTTCCTATAATAGAGCGCAGATCATGGCCAAAATCATTGTCGTCATGCCCGCCTACAACGCGGAGAAGACGTTGGAGCGCACGATCCGGGACATCCCGCCCGGTTCGGTGGACGAGGTCATCCTCGTCGACGACTGCTCCAAGGACGGCACCGTCGCGCTGGCCAAGAAGCTCGGCCTGACCGTCATCTCGCACCAGACGAACAAGGGCTACGGCGGGAACCAGAAGACCTGCTACACCGAGGCGCTCAAGAAAGGCGCCGACGTCGTGGTCATGGTCCATCCCGATTACCAGTACGACTCCCGGCTCGTGCCGATCATGTCGGCCCTGATCACCAACGACATCTGCGACATGGTCTGCGGCAACCGCATCCGCACGCGCTGGGAGGCGCTGGGCGGCGGCATGCCGGTGTACAAGTACGTCTTCAACCGCCTGCTGACCATGTTCGAGAACTCGGTCACCGGCCAGAACCTCGGCGAATGGCACTCGGGCCTGCGCGCCTACTCGCGCAAGTGCCTGGAGACGATCCCGTGGGAGAACAACTCCGACGACTTCGTCTTCGATCAGCAGTTCCTGATCCAGGCCGCCTACATGAAGCAGCGCCTGGGCGACGTGCCCGTCGCCGCGCGCTACTTCGCCGAGGCCTCGTCGATCAACTTCCGGCGCTCGTGCGTCTACGGGCTCTCGGCGCTGTTCTGCCTGGGCCAGTACGTGCTCCAGAGGCTCGGGATCGCGCGCTTCGCCCTGTTCGAGCCCAAGAAGGCGCGGTGAGCCGGATTCCGGCGGCGTTCGCGCTGCTGACCGCGGCCCTCGGGGCCTTCTCCGCGTCCTACAACCTGCTCGTCGCCCTGCGGCCCGGGATCGTTCCCTTCGTCCTGCTGTTCCTGACGATCCTGCTGGCGACCGGGTCGGGACGCGCGCTGGCCGGGCGGCTCGGCCTCGGCGACATGAGCGAGTCGCAGAAGACCTTGGCCGGCGCGACGCTCGGCCTCGGGATGCTGGCCCTCGGCGGCTTCGCGCTCGGCGCGTCCGGCCTGTACAAGCCGTGGGCGGCCTCGCTCCTGCTCGCGGTCCTGTGGCTGGCCGGCTACGCCGAGCTCAAGCCCGCGCTGGAGAGCCTGGCGCCCGACCGCAGCCTGTTGCGCGAGCGGCCGCTCGCCGCCGCGGCGATCGCGCTTCCGCTGCTCGCCGCGCTGTGGATGTGCCTCGTCCCGCCGCATCAGTACGACTCGCTGGTCTATCACCTGGCGCTGCCTCAGGCCTATATCCGCGAAGGGCGCCTGTTCGCGCCGGAGGGAATCGTCTACGCCCATTTCCCGCAGAACGGCGAGATGCTCTTCACCCTCGCGCTCCTGCTCGGCTCCGATCTGCTCGCCCAGATGTACATGTGGCTGGCCACGGCGCTGGCCGTGTGGTGGATCTTCGCGCTGGGGCGGCGAGAGGCGCCGATGAGCGCGGTCCTGCTCGCCGGCTTCTTCACGGCGACGCATCCGGCCGTCCTGCTGATGTCGTCGACCACCTACGTCGAGCCGTTGGTCATGTTGTGGATCACCGCGGCCGCGCTCTCCTTCGAGCGCTGGCGCGGACTTTCCGCCGCGGGGGGGGCGCCGCGCGGCTGGCTCGTCCTCTCCGCGATCTTCACGGGCCTGGCGCTCGGCACGAAGTATTACGCGGGAATCGGCGCCCTGATCTTCGGGCTGCGCCTGCTCTGGGCGTGGGCGCGGGACCGCCGCCGCGAGCGCGCCGCGGAGCTGTTCCTGTTCACGGGGATCGTCACCGCGCTGTTCGCGCCCTGGCTGGTCAAGAACTGGATCTTCGTGAAGAATCCGTTTTTTCCGTTCCTGTACACGTTCTTCGAGAACGCGGGCACGGGCTGGACCGCCGAACTCGCCGAGGGCTACTTCCGCGTGCTGACCGAGTACGGGCACGTGGGCGGGATCTGGCACAGCCTGATCTCGCTCCCGGTGCTCATGATCGACAACCCGCTGCGCTACGGCGGCGGGATGGACGTGCTGGGAGACCTGGGCTGGGACCTCGTGCTCTGGCTGCTCCCGCTGGGCGCCTGGGCGGCGTCCAAGAACCGCGCTCTGGCCGGCCTCCTTCTGTTCTGCTTCCTGTGGGGGGTCGCCTGGTTCTCGAGCGCTTTGGTCCTGCGCTTCCTGACCGTCCTGATCCCGCTGCTCGCCCTCCTCGGCGCCTGCGGTCTCGCGCGGCTGTGGGACTCGCTCGAGGACTGGGCGCGCGCGATCCTGGCCGGGGCCCTCGGACTGATGACGCTGGCGCACCTGTTCTTGTTCGTCTTCGTCCACGCCGACTTCCAGTCCGGCTCGACGGCGTTCGGCTTCGAGACGCGGGGCGAGTTCCTCGCGCGGCGCCTGGATTATTACGGCTGCGCGGACTGGCTCCGGACCAACGCGGAGCCGAATGATAAGATACTCGTCATCGGAGAGCAGCGCGGCTACTACCTCCCCGTGAACCACCTTCCGAGCACCGTGCACATGCCCAACCTCTTCGTGCGCCGGGCCAACGAGGCCGCCTCCGCGGCCGCCCTCGTCGCGTCGCTGCGCTCCGACGGCTTCACGCGCATGCTCATCGTTCCCAAAGAGGCCGCCCGGCTCGGCCCCGGACTCGGCTCCTTGACGCCGGCCGGCGCGGCGAACTGGAAAGGGCTCGAAAGCTCTCTGAAGACCGACTATGCGGGACGCGCCTGCGTGGTGGGGAGGCTCTGAGATGAGCCAGGCCGGCCTGCTCTTCGCGGCCTTCGTCTGCGCGGCGGCCGTGTCGTTCTTCTCCACGCCGCTCGTGCGCCTGCTCGCCCTGCGCTTCGGGCCCCTCGACGCGCCGACGTCCGCGGTGAAGACCCACAAGGAGCCCACGCCGGTGTTCGGCGGCGCCGCGATCTGGCTCGGCTTCATGTCGACGATGCTGCTGCTGCGCCTGATGACCGCCTTCCCGACCGGCACCCTCTACAACCTGCGCGCGCTCATGCTGGGCGGGACGCTGGTCTTCATCCTCGGACTCATCGACGACATGAAGCGCCCGGAGGGCGTGGACTACAAGCCCAAGTTCGTGGTGCAGATCCTGGCCGCCCTGCTGCTCATCGCCTTCGGCCTGCGCATGCGCTTCATCTCCCCGGCCTACGTCGCCGCCGCGGTCACCGTGGTCTGGGTCGTCGGCGTGACCAACGCGTTCAACATCGTCGACATCATGGACGGACTCTCGGCCAGCCAGGCCGCCGTCGCGGCGCTGGGCTTCCTGATGATCTCGCTCCCGTCGGAGGAGCTCTACGTCAACTTCGCCTCGGCGGCGCTGGCCGGCGCGGCGGTGGGCTTCATCCCGTGGAATCTCTCCAAGCGCCACAAGATCTTCATGGGCGACTGCGGCAGCCTCCTGCTCGGCTTCACGCTGGCGGGCATCTCGCTCGGCGCGCGCTACTCCGACGTCAACGACGCGGGCGTGTTCGCGCCGCTGCTGATCCTGTTCGTTCCGGCGTTCGACACGCTCTTCGTGAGCCTCCTGCGCCTGAACCAGGGAAAATCGCCCTTTCTCGGCTCGCGCGACCATTTCGCGCTGCGGCTGGAGAAGATGGGCCATCCGCGCGGGCGCGTCGTCCTCATGGCGGCCGCGGCCGCGGCCTTCCTCGGTTTCTGCGCCTTCCTGGTCACCCAGCTGCCGCTCAAGAGCGCGGTGGCCGTGTACGTCCTCGTCGCCGGCCTGGTCGCCTGGCTCGCGCGGCGCATGGCCGTCGTGGAGATGCGGTGAACGTCGACGTCCTCATCCTCGGCGGCGGCCTGGCCGGGCTCTCCGCGGCCTATCACCTCGGGCGCCGCGGCGTGTCCTCGCGCCTGGTCGTGGAGGCGAAGGAGAAGGTCGGCGGGACCGCGGGGTCCGTGACCAAGGGCGCCTACACCTTCGACTACACCGGCCATCTGCTCCACCTGCACGACGCTTACGGCAAGGACCTGATCCTGGATCTTCTCGGCGACAACGTGGCGTCGCACGAGCGCAAAGCGTGGATCTACTCGCACGGCGCCTACACGCGCTACCCGTTCCAGGCGAACACCAAGGGCCTGCCGCGCGAGGCGGTGGTGGACTGCCTCGCCGGGTTCCTCGAGACCGTGCATCGGCCGCGCCCGATGCCGCGAGAAGCCGACTTCCTGTCCTGGTGCCGGGCGACTTTCGGCGACGGCATCACGCGGCGCTTCATGCGGCCCTACAACGAGAAGCTCTGGCGCGCTCCGCTCGCGGCGCTCACCACCGAGTGGCAGGGGCGTTTCGTGCCCAAGCCCACGGCGTCGGAGGTGGTCTACGGAGCGCTCGCCGAGCAGAACGCGCTGTTCGGCTACAACGCGTCCTTCCGTTATCCCGTGCGCGGCGGCATCCAGGCTCTCCCGGACGCCTTGGCCGACCGGCTCGAGCCGGGCGTGGTGAGGACGGAGAGCCCGGTGACGGCGGTGAATCTCAGCGACAAGGCCGCCGAGGTGAAGGGCATCGGGACGATCCGCTATCAGCGTCTGGTGAACACCTTGCCGCTCAACGTCTTCCTCGATTTGGCGGCGCCGCTTCCGGCCGACGTGAAGCAGGCGAGACGGAGCCTGCGCTGGAACACGGTCTGGAACCTCAACATCGGCATCGACCGGGAGGCGCCCGCGGACAAGCACTGGATCTACTTTCCGGAGAAGAAGTATCCCTTCTACCGGGCCGGCTACTCGTCGAACTTTTCGTCCGCCCTGGCTCCCCAAGGCCACATGACCATGTACCTCGAGGCGTCCCGGCCCGGCGGGACGCGCGTCGACCGCGACAAGCTCGAGACGTCGATGATCAAGGGACTGCGCGAGTGCGGGATCCTGCGCCGCAGCGACGAGCTCACGGCCAAGGCGTGGATGCCCGTGGAGGTCGGCTACGTCGTCTACGACCGCGCGCGCACGCCGGCCGTGCGGACGATCTTCGCGCACCTCAATGCGCTCGGCGTCGAGTCCATCGGCCGCTACGGCGGCTGGAAGTACTCGTTCATGGAAGAGACCATCCTCGACGGCAAGCGCTGCGCCGAGCGTCTGACCGGCGGCGGCGGCGAGGAACCGGCGGCCGCGGGCGAGCTGAGGGCCTTGACATGAACCGGCTGCTCGCGCCGTGCGCCCTCGTGTCGGCCCTGCTGCTCTCCTCGTGCGTGGCCGAGACCATCGAGCGCCGTCGTCCCCGCAAGGGCCCCATCAAGGCGGTCGGTTTCGTCGATTTCGGCGGCGGCAAGATGCGCTACTCGGTGGAAGGCTGGCCCTGGTTCGTCGCGGGCCGCCGGCGCGACGCGCTGCGCCGCATGCGCAAGAACTGCGGCAAGGAGCTCGAGGCCCGCCTGGTCGACGAGTACCTGCGCCAGGACGCCGACATCGCCTACGCGGGCGAAGACGTGGCGACGAGCCTCGACAAGGGCATCGACCACTTCAAGATCGCCCCGTTCCAGCACCTGGTCTACGAATGCCGCCCGAAGGGCTCGCCCGCCGAGGCGCCCGCCGTCTCGACCGGGACGCGCGCCTTCCTCGTCGTCCCGGCTCAGCCCGACGCGGTCGAGATCTCCACGGCGGCGATGATCCCCCGGATCTCGACCGCGGCCGCCGTCGCCGTTCCGGACGTCTCGACGGCGCCCGCGGCGCCCGAAGTCCCTGTTTCGACGGAGACCGCCCCATGATCAAGCTCGATCGTCCGTTGTGCGTGTTCGACCTCGAGGCGACCGGGGTCAACCCGCTCGAGGACCGCATCGTCGACGTCTGCGTCCTGCGCAAGAACCCGGACGGCACGGAGACCGTGTTCTCCTCGCTCGTCAATCCGGGCGTGCCGATCCCGCCCGAGGCCTCGGCCATCCACAAGATCACCGACGACATGGTGAAGGACCAGCCGCGCCTGGGCGATCTCGCGCCGAAGCTGCTCGAGCTCTTCGCCGGCGCGGATCTGGGCGGCTTCAACGCCGCGAAGTACGACATCCCGCTGCTGGCCGCCGAGCTCAAGCGCGTCGGGATCGAGTGGCCCGCCGCGGGCACGCGCGTCGTGGACTCCTTCGTCATCTTCGCGCGCAAGGAGCGCCGCGACCTCACCGCCGCCTATAAGTTCTACTGCAAGAAGGATCTGACGGGGGCGCATCGCGCCGAGGCCGACGTCCGCGCGACGGCGGAAATCCTCTGGGCGCAGGCCGCGCATTACGAGGACCTGCCCAAGGACGTGGCGGGCCTCGACGCGTGGTGCAGTCAGATCGACCCGAGCCGCGTCGATCAGGACGGCAAGTTCGTCTGGAAGAACGGCGAGGCGGCCTTCGGTTTCGGCGGCAAGCACAAGGGCAAGACCCTTCGCGAAGTCGCGAGAGTCGATCCGAGCTATTTGCGGTGGATGGTCGATAAGGCCGACTTCAGCGCGGCCGTCAAAAAGATCTGCAGCGAGGCCCTTGAGGGCACGTTCCCGGTCAAGAAAGGTTAAACGTTGATGGCGAAGCCAAAAGCTGTCGTTTTGTTGTCAGGCGGCCTCGATTCCACGACGTGTCTCTACTGGGCTCGTTCGAAGGGGTTCGACCCCATCGCCCTCTCGATTCGTTACGGCCAAAGGCATTCCAAGGAGCTGTCAGCCGCGCGCGCCGTCGCGCGCGGGGCAGCTTGCGTGCTGCATGAGGTCCGTCTATCCCTTCCCTGGCTCGGGGGCTCGTCGCTCACGAATCCGTCGAAACGGCTGCCGAACGTTCCGTTGAAAAAAATCGGCGGGGGTGGAATCCCCTCGACCTACGTTCCCGGGCGCAACACCATGTTCCTTTCCCTGGCGGTCTCCCTGGCCGACTCGGTGGGCGCATCGGCGATCATCATCGGCGCCAACGCCCTCGACTACTCCGGCTATCCCGACTGCCGCCCGCCTTTCGTGAACGCCTTCGCGAAGGTGGCCAAGGAGGGGACCCGCCTCGGCGCCACCGGCAAGACGATCCGCATCCTGGCCCCTCTCCTGCGCCTGGACAAAAAGGGCGTGGTGAAGCTCGCCGAAAAAGTCGGCGCCCCTTTGCGGCTCACCTGGTCTTGTTATGCGGGCGGAAAGACGCCGTGCGGCGCCTGCGATTCCTGCAAGCTGCGCGCCAAAGGCTTCCGCGAGGCCGGCCGCCGGGATCCCGCCGCGTGACCCCGCCGCTGAAGCTCTCCGACGAGAGCCGCGCCCGCGTCGTCGAGATCTTCTCCTCCCTGCAGGGCGAAGGTCCGTGCCTGGGCGAGCGTCAGATATTCGTCCGGCTGGGCGGCTGCAACCTCCACTGCGACTACTGCGACGAGCCCGACACCATCCCCATTCCCTCGGGAACGGTGCGCACCGCGGGCTGGGTCAAGGACGAGATCGAGGAGCTCGCGCACGAGCGCGCGCACACGTCGGTGTCCTGGACCGGCGGCGAGCCGCTCCTGCACGCGCAGTTCCTGATGCCGCTGATGCGGTGGGCGCGACGCCGGGGCCTCGAGAACCACCTGGAGACCAACGGGACCTTGCCGGGGCCGATGGCCGCCGTCGCGCCGTTGTGCGACGCCGTCGCCATGGACCTGAAGCTGCCCTCCTCGACCGGCGTCGACCGGTGGGACGCCCACGCCGAGTTCCTGCGCGCGGCGCCTCCCGGCACCTTCGTGAAGGTCGTGCTCACCGACACATCGACGGAGGAGGAGTGGGGGAGGGTCGTCTCCCTGCTGCGGCGCGCGCCCCGGCCGACGCCGCTCTATCTCCAGCCGGCCACGCCGATCGGGGGCGTCCGTCCGATTCCCGCCAAGCGGGCGCTGCGCTTCGAAACGACGGCGCGCCGGGCGCTCGGGGAGGTGCACCTGCGTCCGCAGTGGCACCACCTCTGGAGCCTGCCCTAAAACGTAGGAGGCGCCGAGACCGGCGTCCGTTAATGGACCGCCTCGGCGCCTCACAGAACACCCGCTCCGGCACGTAACGCCGGGCGCGTCCTCGCGTCTCGACGGGAACTGCCGCGACGAAGCGCCCGAACGGCCACTGGTGCGAACTCGGCTCGACGGCCACTCTGCATCGCCGGTTACGGCCTCGGCCTCAACTCGGCGAACGGCTTGCGGACTGCGACGTCACACCGTTACGGAGCGGGTGTCGCGCTCAGTATAGCCCCGAAACCGCGAGCGTCAAGACCCACGCACGGTAAAAAATTTTCCGGCGAAAAGGGTTTCCCGGTTTTCGTCAAGAGTGCTACGATCGGTGCATGATCCAACTCGCATTCGTCCTGCTCGCCGCGCCGGCGTTCGCGGCGGACCTTCCCGGCCTTCCCGGAACGACCGTCGTCGCCTCGTCGGCGGCCGCGCCCGCGCCGGCTCCCGCCGAACCCGCGCCGGCTCCGGCCGCCGCGCCCGAGCCGCCCAAGCCGGCCTTGCTCCTGCCGCCGGCCATCCCGGCGCGCCCCAAGGGCACCCTCGAGACCGCCGCAGACGTGGCCCGCGACCTCGCGGTCCGTGTCGAGTACTTCGAGGCCGGACAGGCTTACTACCGCGCTTACACCAAGGGCTCCCACAACGCGGAGGAGAACCGCGCGTTCGTGCGCTTCCTGGAGGAGTACGAGAACGAGCTGGTCATCGCCCGGAAGGTGCACGTCCTGCTCGGCACCTGGCTGGACAAGAAATCGGCCATCAAGGACTGACCGGTAACATCTCCGGTTAGGGCCTTTCGACTCAGGCGCGTGCCCCGGATCGCGGTATAATAATCCCAGGGTTCCCCGACGGGGACCCGGAGGTAACCGCCGATGCTCGTTTCTCTCGCCGCCGCCCTGATGCTGACCGCCGCTCCCGCCAAGGCCCAGCCGGCCTGCGTCTCCAACGAGATGACCGCGGCTTGGGAGAAGATCTCCTTCGCCCTCTGGATCACGGACTACACGATCCCCGACAGCTCTCCGCGCGCCGCCACGCTCAAGTTCCAGAAGTGCGAGCGCCGCGAGGAGACTCTCGGCGAGAAGATGACGCCCCAGGACGTGCGCTGGTACGTCAGCGAAGACGGCTCGATCGGCGTGCTGGCCACGGTCGGCGACGACGAACCCGGCGCGACGTGGCTGACCCTCGTCACGCGCAACGGCGGCAACGGCCTCACCAACTCCGCGCAGCTGGGCGCGTTCGCTCATCAGCGCGTGTACTGGCGCGGCCTGGGCTGGGACAAGGTCAGCATCCAGGATTGGCGCGACTCCGGCCGCACGATCGTGAAGAACGTCTTCCTGATCCCGACGGACGCCGTGATCAAGAAGCCCTGAGCTAGGGCTTTTCCAGAGCCGCCGCGATCGCGCTCAGCTTGTCCTGGACCGCCTTGCGCCCGCGGGGCCCCAGGCGCAGCAGCTGCTTCTGCGCCGGGCTGAGCGCCTCGAGCTTCGGGTCGGCGTAGATCCAGACGATCCCCTTCTTGCCCGGCTTGAGCTCCGCGGTCTCGGGGACGGCGGGCGTCGCCAGCAATTCGGCGGCGGCCGCGTGGAAGGCCGCCCGCGCGCTTCCGCTCTTCTCGCCCAGTTCCGCGTAGGCGGCGTCGAGCAGCGGCTCGAACTCGATGAACAGGGCCGCCGCGGCCGGAGCGTCTATGGAGTCCACCGCGGCGACGAACGCCGCGTAGCGGGCTCCGCCCGCCGGGTCGGCGTAGGCCCGGCCCTGGCGGCGTTTGAGGGGAAAGGCGCCGCGCGGCGCGAAGACGCCCAGGCTCTCGCGCGGCACCTCGCCGTTCGCGATCCGGTGCATGCCGCCGACGAAGCGCGCGATCAGCGAGTCGGAGGAGAGCCACGAGCGCACGCCGATGTCCGTCGACAGGGAAAAGGCCTTCTCGCGCACGAGCTCGTCGCTTTCCTCCAAGGAGGGAAGCCCGGAGGGTTTGACGGCCGGGGCGGACGCCGAGGACAGGCCGGGCGCCGGCGCGGGAGAGCGGCGGTAGGCGTAGTAGCCCGCCGCGGCGGCCGCGGCGAGAACGGCGAAGAGAGCGCTTCTTCCGGTCATGCCCTTATTATCCGAAATCGGGCGCGCGGCTTACGCCCTCAGAGCGGGACGGCGCCGGGGCGCTGGAAGCGCCGCGCGAGCTCCTCGCGGTTGAGGGCGAGCATGGCGCGGCGGCCGTGCGGGCAGCAGGAGCCGTCCTTGCAGTCGCGCAGCGCGTCGAGCAGCTTATAGGCTTCGTCTTCGCCGAGCCGGTCGTGCGCCTTCACCGCGGCCTTGCAGGCGATGGTGGCGATCGCGTCGTGGCGCACGCGCTCGGCCTCGGCGACGGGATCGGAGAGCGAGTCGATCACGCGGTGGACGAGCTTCTTGACGTCGTCGGCCTGGTAGAAAAGGGCGGGCACCGCGGTCACGTGCAGGCCGTTCTTGCCGTGCGCGGCGACCTCGAAGCCGATCTTGGAGAGACGCTCGGCCTTCTCGAGGACCGCGCGCACCGCCGAGGCGGGCAGGTCGATGGGCACCGGGATCATCAGGCGCTGGGATTTGGCCCCGCCGCCCTCGATCTCGGCCATCAGCTTCTCGAAGAGCACGCGCTCGGCGGCGGCGTGCTGGTCGAGGATGAACAGGCCGCCGGCGGCCTCGAAGACCATGTAGGAGCGCTCGATCTGGCCGACGTAGCGGAAGGGCGGCGTGTACCACGCGGGCGCGCCCTCGGGCGCGGACAGGGCGACGGCGGAGCCGAGCTTGAGCTGCTTGAACTCCTCGGCGACGAAACCGCGGCCGCCGAGGTAGTAGCCGTCGGGGCTGTCCGGACCGGGCGCGGCCTTGGGGGCCTCGGGAGCGGGCGCGTCGGCGACGACGGGCGCGGGCTCCGGGGCGATCGTGATCGGCGCGGCCGCGCGGGCCTTGGCGACGGCCGAGCCGACGAGTCCGCAGACGATCTCGAAGATCTCGCCTTCGTTTTTAAAGCGGACCTCGCGCTTGCCCGGATGAACATTGGCGTCGAAGGCGTCGGGAGCGAGCTCGAGCATGACCACGCATACGGGCTGCTTGCCCGCGGGCTTGTGCTCGCCGTAGCCCTTGTACAGCGCGCCCTGCAGCAGCTTCGAGGTCACCGGGCGCTTGTTGACGAAGAAGTACTGGAAGCCGCGCGAGGACGGCATGTTGTCGAAGGACGAGATCAGCATCCGCGCGCGCACGCCGGGGCGCTCGACGTCCACGGGCAGGAGGCCGCCGGCGAGGTCGTCGCCCAGCACCGCCGCGGCGCGCATGTCGATGTCGTGGAAGGAGTCGCCGGACTCCTCGGGCTCGAGGCGCAGGACCTGGCGGCCTTCGGCTTTATAGGTGAAGCGGACTCCCGGATTCGCCAGCGCGGCCTCCTCGATCACGGCGAGCAGGCGCGAGCGCTCGGAGCCGTCGGACTTGAGGAACTCGAGGCGCGCGGGCGTGTTGTAGAACAGGTCCTTCACCAGCACGGTCGTGCCGGGCACGGCGGGCGCGGGGCCGTCGCTGAGCTTGCCCTTCGCGCTGGTCACGCGCCAGCCGGTCTTGGCGCCGGGCGGGCAGGAGGTGATCGTCACGTTGGAGACGGCGGCGATGGCGTAGAGCGCCTCGCCGCGGAAGCCGAAGGTGTGCAGGCGGTCGAGGTCCTCGAAGGCGGCGATCTTGCTGGTGGCGTGGCGCTCGAGGCACAGGCGCACGTCCTCGGGATCCATGCCTTTCCCGTCGTCGCTCACGCGCAGGGACGTCTTGCCCGCGCCCACGACCTCGACGTCGACGCGCTTGGCCCCGGCGTCCAGGGAGTTCTCGATGAGCTCCTTGAGGAGCGACGCGGGCCGTTCCACCACTTCGCCGGCGGCGATTCTCGAAAAGACTTCTTCCGGCAGCCTCTGGATGACGGGCATCTTAGATCTGCTTCTTCAGGGCGTTGAGCGCCTGAAGCGCCTCGATCGGCGTCATGGTCTCGGGATTGAGCAGCTTGAGCGTGCGCAGGACCGGGTTCTCCTCGAAGAGGGGAAGCTCGGGCGGGGCGGCCTCGGCCTCGCGCGAGACGCGCGTGGTCAACCGCCCGGAGCCGGACTCGTTCTCGAGCCCGGCCAGGATCTTCTGCGCGCGGGAGATGAGCGTCGCGGGCAGGCCGGCCAGCGCGGCGACGTGGATGCCGTACGAGCGGTCCGCCGGGCCGGTGCCGATCTTGTGCAGGAAGACGACCTCGGTGCGGCCCTCGGCGCCGGTCCATTCCTTCACTTCGACGTTGCCGTTGACCACGCCTTCCAGCGTCTTGGAGAGCTCGGTGAGCTCGAAGTAGTGCGTGGCGAACAGCGTGCGCGGGCCGCGCGGGCCTTTGCCGGTGTCGTAGGCCGCGTGGAGGTGCTCGAGCACGGCCCAGGCGATGGAGATGCCGTCGAACGTCGACGTGCCGCGGCCGACCTCGTCGAGGACGACGAGGGAGCGGACGGTGGCCTGGCGCAGGATGTGGGACGTCTCCTTCATCTCGACCATGAAGGTCGAATCGCCCTGCGCGAGCGCGTCCTGGGCGCCGATGCGGGTCAGGATCTTGTCCACCACGCCGACGCGGCAGGACTTCGCCGGCACGAAGGAGCCGACCTGGGCCATGAGCGCGATGAGCGCGTTCTGGCGCAGGTAGGTGGACTTGCCGCTCATGTTGGGGCCCGTCAGGATCAGGATCTGCGGGTCCTTCGCGTTGAGAACGAGGGTGTTGGGCACGAAGGTGCCGGACGGCAGGAGCGCGGCCAGCACGGGGTGGCGGCCCTCGACGATCTCGAGGTCGTGGGTGAGGTCGACTTTCGGCTTCACGAACTCGTGCTGGGCCGCGACGGTGGCCAGGGACTGGAACACGTCGAGCTCGGCCAGCAGCTCGGAGAGCTTGAGCAGGTCCTGCCAGCGCGCCGAGGACTCCTCGCGCACCTCGTTGAAGAGCTTGGCCTCGAGGCGCAGCATCTTGTCCTCGGCGGAGAGGATCTTCGTCTCGAGCTCCTTGAGCTCGGGCGTGATGTAGCGCTCGGCGTTGGTGAGCGTCTGCTTGCGCGTGTAGTGCGCGGGCGCCTTCGCGCTCTGCGCCTTGGAAATCTCGAGGTAGTAGCCGAAGACGCTGTTGTAGCCGGCCTTGAGCGACGAGAGTCCGGTGGCCTTGCGTTCGCGTTCCTCGAGCTCGGCCAGGACCTGGTCGGAGCCGGTCTTGAGCTTGCGGAGCTCGTCGAGCTCCTTGTCGAAGCCGGGGCGGAACAGGCCGCCGTCGGAGAGCTTGGCGGGCGGATCGTCGACGAGGGCGGCGGCGAGCTTGAGCGCGAGCGGCTCGAGCGTCTTGGCCGACTCGGCGAGGTCGGAGGCCAGGTTCTCGAGCCCGGAGGAGAAGGCGGTGTCGGACAGCCAGCGCTCGAGCGCCGGCAGGCGCGCGAGGCTGCGGCGCAGCGCGCCGAGGTCTCGCGGACCGGCCTGGCGCGTGGAGAGGCGGCTCGTCACGCGCGGGAGGTCGGCGACCTCCTGCAGGATCTTGCCGAGCGAGCCGCGCGCGTCGGGCTTGTCGAGCAGGTCCTCGACGCAGTTCTGCCGCTGCTCGATCTCGCGCAGGTCGGTGGAGGGGTGCAGGAGCCAGTTCTTGAGCTTGCGCGACCCCATGGGAGTGCGGCTCTGGTCGAGCAGGCCCCACAGCGTGTGGCGCTTTTCTTGAGACGAGGCCTCGACGAGCTCGAGCGTGCGGATCGCGACGTCGTCGAGCTGCATGACGGAGCCGGCTTCGCGGTAGGCGGGCTCGGGCAGCTCGCGCAGGCGGAACTTGGCCTCGTCGACGTAGGCGCGGGCGGAGAGCGCCGCGGTCAGGGCCAGGTGGCGGTTGCGCCACGCCGTGCCGGCGGCCCACGCGGGCGGCTGGCCGCCCTTCACGGTCTCGCGGATCGTGAGGCAGGTCTTGGCGGGAAGCGCCGCGCGCAGCCACAGCGCGGCGGACGCGGCTTCGGAGCAGACGACCTCGGCGGGGCGCACGCGCGCCAGGAGATCGAGAAGCTTGCGGCTGTCCCGGTCGTTGAGCGCCTGGGTGGCCCATGAGTCGCCGGTCGAGACGTCGAGGCAGGCCGCGCCCCAGCCGACGAGGTCGTGCTCGATGGCGACGAGGTAGTTGGTGGCGGTCGGGTCGAGGAGGTCGTCCTCGACGACGGTGCCGGGGGTGACGACGCGGACCACGTCGCGGGCGACGAGCTTCTTGTCCTTGCTCGGGGCCTCGATCTGCTCGGCGATGGCGACCTTGCGGCCGGCGCGCAGGAGGCGTCCGAGGTAGTTCTGGGCGTTGTGGTAGGGCACGCCGCACATCGGGATGCCCTGTCGCTGGGTCAGGACGAGACCGAGGATCGCGGAGGCGTCCTGGGCGTCGCTTCCGAACATCTCGTAGAAGTCGCCGAGGCGGAAGAAGACGATGCTTTGGGGGTGCCGGGCCTTGATGTCCTGGTACTGCCGCATCACCGGCGTATCCGGCATCGCGTCGACGGAAGACATGATGCTTATTGTACCAATTTTAGCGTGCCCCCCCGTCGGGGCGGGTGGTGGGGGGGGGGGGGGGTGGGGGGGGGGGGGGGGGTGAGAACCAACCCCCGCGCACCCCACACACCACAAAGAC
>CAZURZ010000003.1:0-34699 GCA_964623465.1 uncultured Elusimicrobia bacterium | reverse complement strand
TCGGGGCGGGGGGTGGTGTCTGGTTTGGCGTTCTTGCGGTCCCTATCGAAATCCCCGCGGCAACGCAAGAACGCAAAACCTGACACCAACTAGGCTTCGGAGGCGATCCGGCTCGCGTTGGCCATGATCGTGTATGTGAAGGTCGGCGCCGGGAGGGTGGGGAGGACCGACGAGTCGATGAGATGGATGTTCGGATGGCCGGCCGGGCGCCCGACGCGGTCGGTCTGCCATGGGCCGGGGGCGGCGCTCATCGGGAACAGGCCGCCGACGTGGTTGCCCTCGCCGGGCAGGCCGAACTTGAGCATCGGGGTCACCGGGGTCATGCCGAGTTCCTTCGAACGGCGCGAGAGCGCTCCGACGGCGCGGCGGATCGCGTTCTTGGTCGCGGCGCGCGAGCCCGCGGTCAAGGTCAGGCGGCAGTCCTCGCCGAGGCCGGCGGCGGACACGCGCACCGGGATGCCTTCGTCGGAGTGCAGGTAGCCCTGCGCGGCGAGCAGACGCGGCTCGAGGAAGCGCTTGAGCGGCCCGGCCCAGCCCAGGACGCTCTCGAGTTTCGCGGCGATGAGCGGGTTGTGCCCGTAAATCTGGAAATGGACCGAGCGCCTGGAGACCTCGTGGTCCTGGAGCTCGAGGAAGACTTGGGCCAGGGTGTGCAGCTCCGCCTCGGGGGCGCCCGGGACGTCGCGGTCGAGAAGCAGGGGAAGCAGGAAGTAGGGCTGGGCCAGGAGCGGCAGGCCGCCCTCCGGCGCGCCGAAGGAGCCGCACAGCAGGCGCGCCGTGGCGAGGGGACCCGCGCCGACGAAGACCCGCGCTCCGTCGACGATCCCGCGCGAGGCGCCCTCGGGCGCGACGTGCAGGCGCACGCCGCCGCCGCGTTCCTCGATCGACAACACGCGCGTGCCGCCGCGGTACTCGAAGCCCGGCCGCCGCTTCAGCTCCGCGACCGCGTCGGCCGCGCACCAGGCCCCGGCGCAGCCCTCGAGGCAGTCGCCTGTGTAGCCGCATCGCTCGGCGACGACCGCGTGCCGGGCGCGTCCGAACGAAAAGCCGTTTTTCGCCAGCGCGCCTTCATTCTCCTTCAGCTTGGCCAAAAGACTTCGGGCTTGAAGCGACGGCCTCAACGGCGCCGAAGGCGCCGTGTGAAAGGGAAAGCGCGCGGCCAAGCCGTCGACGACGCCCGACAGCCCGATCATGCCCGCGATGCGCGCGTAGTGGGGGCGCAGGTCGGCCGCCGGGAACGGCCACTCGCCGAGCTCGTCCTCCGGGAAGGGCAGGACCGAGGCGCCCCACACCGCGGACAGGCCGCCCAGGCCGCCGGACGCGAGGCACTTGGTCCCGCGCTGGATCAGCCCGGCCTGCGCGTCCGGCATGTAGGGGTGGCTCGAACCCCGCGCCAGCTTGCGCGGAGGGTCGCCCTCCGGTTCCTCCGGGCGCGCGGCGGGGTCGGCGACGCGGCCGATGTCGAGCATGAGGACCGGCTTGCCGGCGTCGAGCAGGGCGGAGGCGGCGGCGACGCCGGAGGGGCCGGACCCGACGACGAGGTTCAGGGCCGCCACTGCCCGTGCATGCGCATCGAGTCCAGCACGCAGCCGGCGGTGAACGAGAAGAACGCGCACGCCGACGTCACCGACGAGCACAGCAGAAGGACGGGCGAACCCAGCTGCCAGGCGAACGCGCCCAGGACGGCGGCCTTGAGGACCATCAGGATCGCCAGGCTCACGAAGAGCTTGAGCGGGTTGTAGATGATCATCACCTGCGTCATGAGCTGGAGCGTGCGCAGGATGTCGCGGAAGGGCTTCACCTTCGAGTGGCCGCCGGTCCGCGCGCGGAACTCGATGGGCAGATACTTCACGAAACGCCCCTGCATCAGGAACGAGAGCGTCATCGTCGTCGTGAACGAGTAGCCCAGGCAGCGCACCAGGCCCTGGCGGTCGACGAGCGACTTGCGCACCAGGCGCAGGCCGGAGTTCGCGTCGGGGACGCGCGCGCCGACGACGAAGGAGGCCAGGCGCAGGTACATCCAGCGCAGGAAGGCCTTGGTCGGCGTTCCCCAGAAGTGGGCGCCCTCGCGCGCGCCGATGACGAGGTCGAAGTCGGGAGCGAAGTCGAGCAGGCGCAGGATCTCGGAGGGCGGGTAGGAGCCGTCCGCGTCGATCATGAGCACCCAGTCATGACGCGCCGCTTCGATTCCCGTCAGCAGGGCCTTGCCGTAGCCTCCGTTGGCGGGATGCCTGATCACTCGTCCATGATCCGCTCCCACCGCCGTCGCCGTTCCATCCGTCGACCCGTCGTCCACGACGATGATCTCGAAGGTCGCGCCGCGCTTCTTCAGCTCGGCGTGCAGATCGGCCACGACCGGGCCGATGGCCTCGGCTTCGTTGTAAGCGGGCACGACGACGCTGACGGTGATCGCGCTCATCGCCGCTATCCTATCAAAGCTCGAGGATCACCGACAGGTCCGCGAAATGCTCGCGGTCGCCCTGGAACTGGCCGTAGTACGAGTGGCCCGAGAAGTAGCCCGCCTGCATGCGGACCGACTTCGGGGAATCCTTGTAGCCGATCTTGGCGCCGACGGCGAGCTTCATGTTCGGGTTCCAGCCGACGCGCTCGTGGTGCTGGACGTCCTCGGCGACGTAGACGCGCAGCGGGAAATCGGCGAAGAGGCCCAGGTCGCGGCTCATCAGCTCCGCGCCCCACTGGAAGCCGCCGCGCTTGCCGGTCGGCGCGACGTCGAGCAGGTAGGAGGGCCCGGCGTAGGCGCGCGCCCAGTCCCAGGGCTCGAGCGCGGCGAGCAGGCGCAGGCCCGTGTGCGTCGCGCGCACGGAGGCCCGGCCGGTGCGGCGGATGTGGTCGTCGCCGAGGTGCGAGTTCTCGTGGAACAGCGCGGCGGAGGCGGAGACGTCGCCGCGGCGCACGGTGACGGGCAGTTCGCCCAGGAGGTCGATCGCCTCGAGCCGCCCCTCGCTCCAGCGCGAGAACGACATCGCCTTCGCGTCGAGCTGCCATTGCGTCATCTGGTCGCCGGCCCGGCCGCGCAGGAGGCCCCAGGCGTGGCCGAGGGAGACGTCGGAGCGGCTGCGGCCGTGGAGACCGTAGTACGAGACGCCGAGCTGGAACTGCTTGGGCGCGGCGAGGAGCTTGGGGAAGAGCTCGTCGGGACGCGGGAAGGCCTTCAGGCCCGGGTCGGCGGCGGCCGGAGCGGCGAGCAGGGCCGCGAGGAGGAGGCTAGCGCGCAAGAGCGGCTTCGACCTCGACTCTGAGCTTGGCCACCGACTTGGCGCCGAACAGGCGCAGGACGGCCTTGCCGTCGCGACCGATCAAGTAGGCCGTCGGGAGGCCCGGCACGATCCAGCCTTTGGGCGCGATCTCGCCGCCGCCCACGAGGACGGGGTAGTTGATCTTCATCTTCTTCGCGAAGGCGGGGACGGACTCCGGCTCGTCGTCCATGGAGACGCCGAGCACGACCAGCCCCTTGGGGCCGAGCTCCTCTTGGAGCTTCACGAGCTCGGGGATCTCGGCCTTGCAGGGGCCGCACCAGGTCGCCCAGAAGTCGACAAGCACGACCTTGCCCTTATAGTCGGCGAGAGAGATCGTCTTGCCGTCCAACGACGTTCCGGACAGTTCCGGGACGGATTCCGCCGTGCCGGGGGGAACGGAAGGGGAGCACGCGAACGAGCACAGGAGGACCGCGAAGAAGACGATCGATCTCATAAGAGAAAGCGCTCCAGATACTTGGGTACGAAACGATTGAGCATGGCCAGTCGATCGAAGAAGATGAGCAGGCCGACCGCTATCAAAAGAACGCCGGCGATCTTTTCGCCGATGTGGATGTGCTTCTTGTACTTCGAGAAGAAATTCAGGAACCGGCCGATGGCGAACGCGGTGAGGATGAACGGGATGCCCAGCCCGAGCGAGTAGGTGAGCAGGAGCGCGACGCCCTGGCCGACGGTCTCGCGCGTGGCCGCGAGCGAGAGGATCGTGCCGAGCACCGGGCCGATGCACGGCGTCCAGCCGAAGGCGAAAGCCAGGCCCATCAGGAAGGAGCCGGCGCAGCCCGGCTTGAAGGCGCCGACGTCCGCGCGCTTCTGGTAGTACAGCCACTTGATGGGCAGGAGGCCGGTCAGGTGGAGGCCGAAGGCGATCACGACGGCTCCGGCGAACTTGGAGACCAGCCAGGCGTGCTCGGCGAGCAGGCGGCCCGCGGCGGTCGCGGTGGCGCCCAGCGCCGTGAACACGACGGTGAAGCCGGCCACGAAGAAGAGGGATTCCCAGCCGGCGTGGCGCGCGGCGGCTTTCCCGCCGGCGCCGCGGGTCAGCTCGTCGATCGTCATGCCGCTCATGAAGGAGACGTAGCCGGGCACCAGGGGCAGGACGCAGGGGGACAGGAAGGACAAGAGTCCTCCCAGGAACGCCGCGCCGTAGCCGACCGAGCCGCTCTCCATTTCGTCGATCCTATCAATTCGGGGCTGTCATGTCCGGGCCGTCCCGGCCACTCATGAGTGCTATGATCCCCCGAATGATGACGCGGCTCGCGATTCTGCTGCTGGCGCCGGCCCTCGCCCTCGCCGCCCCCGCTCCTCATAAGAAGGAGGCCAAGAAGAAGATGACCTATTCCAAGCCCTCGAGAGACGAGCTCAAGAAGAAGCTCACCCCCGAGCAGTTCGCCGTCGTGTGCAACGCCGACACCGAGCCCGCCTTCCACAACGCCTACTGGAACAACCACGAGGCGGGGATCTACGTCGACGTGGCCAGCGGCGAGCCGCTGTTCTCTTCCACCGACAAGTTCGACTCGGGAACGGGCTGGCCGTCCTTCACCAAGCCGATCGAGGCGGACAACGTCGTCGAGAAGCAGGACCGCGCCTACGGCATGATCCGGACCGAGGTGCGCTCCAAGCACGGCGACAGCCACCTCGGCCACGTCTTCGACGACGGCCCCAGGGACAAGGGCGGGCTGCGCTTCTGCATCAACTCGGCGTCGCTGAGATTCATCCCGGTGGCGAAACTGGAGGCGGAGGGGTACGGCCAGTATCTTCCGTTGTTCAATAAAGAAGCCGTCGCCCGCCGCAAGGCGGAGAAGCTCGCGTCCAAGGAGAACCCCGTGAAGACCGACACCGTGTATCTGGCCGGAGGCTGCTTCTGGGGGATGCAGCACATCCTGAGGAAGATCCCGGGCGTGCTCTCCACCGAGGTCGGCTACACCGGCGGCCCCGTCGAGAACGCGACGTACCGCAATCACGAGGGCCACGCCGAGGCCGTGAAGGTCGTCTTCGACCCGAGCAAGCTCACCTTCGAGACGCTGCTGCGCTGGTACTTCCGCATGCACGACCCGACGACCTTGAACCGCCAGGGCAACGACCGCGGCACGTCCTACCGCTCGGCGATCTTCTACCTCAACGACGCGCAGAAGAAGGCCGCCGAGGCCTTCAAGAAGCGCCTCGACGAGCGCGGCAAGTGGGGCAAGCCCGTCGTCACCGAGATCACGAAGGCCGGAGCGTGGTGGAAGGCCGAGGAGGACCACCAGGACTACCTGGAAAAGCTCCCGGACGGCTACACCTGCCATTTCCTGCGCCCGGAATCGGTGCTCGGCGACTAGCTCAATCGAAGCGCAGGGCGAAGTTGCAGGTTTTTCCCTTCGGGCACGTTTCCATCGTCTGCCCCTGCCGCTCCGCCTTCGCCCACCGGAAGTTGACGTAGTAGACGTCCGCCTTGGGCGGATTGCAGCCGCGGCCGTCGAAGCTGACGGGGAGATGCAGCTCGCCGAAGACGCTGGCGGGCTTCGAGCAGTTCTTGCCCGCCGGCTTGAAGTCGCAGGCTTTCGTCGAGAACGCGAGGTCGTGAGGGTGCTGGGGGACGAAGGTGCTGATCAGCGCCATCTTGCCGATGTATTTCGCGGTCACCTTGTAGGCGACGACGTCCTCGGACTTGACCGACTGCATCGGCAGTATGCCGCGGGCAGCGGAGTTCGACGTGAAGTTGATCTGCCGGGCCCAGTTCACCTCGACGACCTTGCAGCCCGCGGGCGTCGCGCCCGAAGCGGAGCCCGGGGCGCCGGAGCCGCTTCCGCCGCTCGCGGCCGTGGAGCCTCCGGCCGCCGTGTCCTTGGCGCCCGTGCTCACGCCGGCGCCGCTCAGGGCGGAGCCGCCGCTTTCGATGCGCTCGGCGGGAGCGGCCTGTCCGCCTTCCTCGGCGGCGGGCTCTTCGTCTTCGGCGAGGACCAGGGGGGCGGCGGACAGCAGGACGGCGACGGCGAGCAGGATTTTCATGGCGGCTCCTCCAGTATGGGGCGGCGTGCGGGTTTTGTCAACGAGGGGGGCCGGGCCGGAGGACCCCGATTTTGTATCATGCGCCCATGACCGCCAAGACCCGCGTCGAGAAGGACACCATGGGGGAGATTTCCGTCGCCTCCGACCGCTACTGGGGCGCCCAGACCGAGCGCTCCCTCCACCATTTCCAGGCCGGCGCCGGCCGCGACACGCTGACGCGCGAGATGATCCGCGCCATGGGCGTGCTCAAGAAGGCCGCCGCCCTCGCCAACGGGGAGCTCGGCCTGCTCCCGAAGGACAAGGAAAAGCTGATCTGCGCCGCGGCCGATGAGGTCATCACCGGGAAATTGGACGATCACTTCCCGCTCGTGGTCTGGCAGACCGGCTCGGGCACGCAGTCGAACATGAACGGCAACGAGGTGATTTCGAACAGGGCCATCGAAATGGCCGGGGGGGTGCTCGGTTCCAAGAAGCCCATCCACCCCAACGACGACGTGAACAAGTCTCAGTCGTCGAACGACACCTTCCCGACCGCGATGCACATCGCCGCGACCGAGACCCTCGTCCATGATCTGATCCCCGCCGTCAAGGTTCTGCGCGATGTTCTCAAAAAGAAGGCGAAGCAGTTCGACAAGATCGTCAAAATCGGCCGGACCCATCTTATGGACGCCGTTCCGTTGACGTTGGGCCAGGAGATAGGCGGTTGGGCCGCGATGCTCGACGCGGATTTGGCGAGAATCGACGCCGTGCTTCCCGGTCTATACGAATTAGCCATTGGGGGAACCGCCGTCGGCACCGGACTGAACACGCACCCGGACTTCGATAAGAAAGCGGCGGCTCACATAGCCAAATTGACCAAACTGCCTTTTAAGCCCGCCCCGAATAAATTCGAGGCCTTGGCTGGGCACGACGCTCTAGTGTTTGCTCACGGCGCTTTAAAAACATTGGCTTGTTCCATGAACAAGATCGCCAACGACGTGCGCTGGCTGGCCTCCGGTCCCCGCGCCGGCCTCGGCGAGATCCGCATCCCCGAGAACGAGCCCGGCTCCTCGATCATGCCCGGCAAGGTCAACCCGACCCAGAGCGAGGCGGTCACGATGATCTGCGCCCAGGTGCTCGGCAACGACGCCGCGATCAACGTCGGCGGCGCGTCGGGCAACTTCGAGCTCAACGTCTTCAAGCCGCTGATCATCCACAACTTCCTGTCCTCGGCCAAGCTCCTCGCCGCCGGCGCGCGCGGCTTCGCCGAGCACTGCGCCGAGGGCATCGAACCCGACGAGAAGCGCATCGACGAGCTCATGCGCCGCTCGCTGATGCTCGTGACCGCCCTGAACACCCACATCGGCTACGACGCGGCGGCCAAGATCGCCAAGACCGCGCACGCCGAGGGCCTGACCCTCAAGGAAGCGGCCCTGAAGCTCAAGCTCCTCACCGAGAAGCAGTTCGCGGACTGGATCAAGCCCGAGCAGATGACGAAGCCGGGGCTCTGATGGCTCTCGACAAGGCCCAGCAGGAGCTGCTCCGCCGCGCCGCCTCTGTGATCGGCCACGACCTGCGCAACCCGATGGCCGTGATCAACAACTCGGCCTACTTCGTGCGCGCCAAGCTCGGGCAGACCAAGCTCGACCCCAAGGTCGAGAAGCACCTGAAGATCATCGAGGCCGAGATCGCCCGGGCCGACGGCCTGCTCGGCGACATGCTGACCTTCTCGCGCCCCTACGAGCCGGCCGCCGAGACTCAGGCGCTCGACTCCGTCGTCGCCGACGCGGTCGCGGCCTACAAGGCTCCCGAGGGCGGGAAGGTGGACTTCAAGCCCGGCGCCAAGGGCGTGACGGCCAAGATCGACGGCAAGGCCCTGGCCGACGCGGTGCGCCGCCTGCTCGACAACGCCTTCGCGGCCCAGGAGGACAAGGGCACGGTGAAGGTGGCGACCAAGGACCTGACCGTGACCGTGGCCGATTCCGGCAAGGGCGTCGATCCCAAGATCGAGCCGATCATGTACGAGGCCTTCATGACCACCAAGCCCAAGGGCCTCGGCCTCGGACTCTCGCTCGCCCGCAAGTTCCTGGAGGGCGTGGGCGGCTCCGTGTCGCACGAGACCTCGCCGAAGGGCTCGACCTTCACGCTCCGACTGCCCAAGGCGTGAGCGCCTTCGCCGCGCCGCTCAAGCGCGTCCTCTCCGGCGAGCGCCTCGACGCGTCCGCGGCGCGCTCCGCGATGGCCGCCCTGATCGGCGGCGGCGCCACCGACGCGCAGGCCGGCGCGTTCCTGGCCGCGTTGAAGGTCCGGGGGGAAACCGTCGACGAACTGGTCGGCTTCGCGCGCGCCACGCGCGCCGCCGCGATCGCGGTCAAGCCCGCGTCCAAGCGCCTCATCGACACGTGCGGCACCGGCGGCGACGGCTCGGGCACGTTCAACATCTCGACGACCGTCGCCTTCGTGGCGGCCGGCGCGGGCGCGGCGGTGGCCAAGCACGGCAACCGCGCGGTGTCGTCCAAGTCCGGTTCCGCCGACGTGCTCGAGGCTCTCGGCGTGAAGACCGAGGTGACGCCGAAGCTCATGGCCGAATGCGTGGACACGGCCGGCGTGGGCTTCCTGTTCGCCCCGGCCCTGCACCCGGCCTTCGCGCGCCTGCGCGGCGTGCGCAAGGAGCTCGGCGCGCGCACCGTCTTCAACCTGCTCGGGCCGCTCTCCAATCCGGCCGGCGCCAAGCGCCAGCTCCTCGGCGTCTACTCCGTCGACCTCGTGAGGCCGCTCGCCGAGGCGCTCAGGGAGCTCGGCAGCGAAGAAGCGATGGTGGTCGCGTCCCGCGACGGCCTGGACGAACTGTCCCTCTCGGCGCCGACCGTGGTGGCGCGGCTCTCCGGGGGCCGCGTGTCCCTCGAGGAGCTGAAGCCGGCGCGCCTCGGCCTCAAGAAGCGTCCGCTGTCCGCCCTGCGCGGAGGCGACGCGAAGCGCAACGCGGCGATCGCCCGCGACGTCCTCTACAACAAGAAGGGTCCGGCCCGCGAGGTCGTCGTCCTCAACGCCGCCGCGGCCCTCATGGTCGCCGGAATCGCGAAAAATTGGAAGGAAGGCCTGCGGCTCGCGAACGCGTCTCTCGACAGCGGCCGCGCCGCCGCGTCCCTGGCCATCCTCGCGCACCTGAGCCGCCGTGGGTGAGCTCGGGGTCCTCGGCAAGATCGCGGCGGGCACCGCGGAGCGCGTCGAGGCGCTCAAAAAATCGCGTCCGGTCGCGGCGCTTCGCGAGTCGCCGTTGTACGCCCGCAAGCCGCTCTCCCTCGACGCCGCCCTCCACGGCGACGGGCCGCGCATCATCGCCGAGGTGAAGTTCCATTCCCCGTCGGAAGGGGAGCTCCGTTCCGGCGCCTCGCCGAAGGCGGCCGCGGAGATCGCGCACGCGTACGCAAGAGCAGGCGCGGCCGCTATTTCGATTCTCACGGAAAAGGATCACTTCAGGGGTGATCCCGAGTTCCTGGTCGCGGCGAGAAAGGAACTCCCGGACACGCCGTTGTTGATGAAGGACTTCATGGTCGACCCGTATCAATTCGAGCTCGCGAGATCGATCGGCGCCGACGCGGTTCTTCTCATCGCGGCTTTGTTGGGTTCCAAATTATCGTCCATGACGAACGCCGCGAAAGCGGCGGGATTGTCGGTTCTGATCGAAGCTCACGATGAGGACGAAGCCGCGGCGGCGTTGGCCGCCGGCGACGCCGTCGTAGGGATCAACAACCGCGATCTCAAGACGCTGCACGTGGATCTTGCCGTGTCCAAGCGCATCGCGCCCATGCTCAAGGGGCGCACGGCCGTGGCGGAATCCGGGTTGAGATCGCGACGCGACATAGACGAGTTGTCCCATCTCGGCTATCGAGGCTTTCTCGTGGGGACCTCTTTCATGAAGTCGCCCTACCCCGCCGTCGCGCTGAAGACCTTCCTCTCATGAGAATCAAGGTCTGCGGCGTGACGCGTCCCCGGGACGCCCGCCTCGCCGCGAAGCTCGGCGCCTGGGCCGTCGGCATGATCTTCGTGCCGAACACCCCGCGCTATCTCACGCCTCCGAAGGCCCGGAGGGTCCGCGCGGCGATCCCGAAGGGCGTTCTCGCCGTGGGCGTGTTCAAGAACGTGGCCGCGGACGAGCTGCGCCGCGTGGCCCGCGAGCTGAACCTCGACGCGGTCCAGGTGTACGGCGCGGTGCCGCGCGGGGTCGGGGTGCGCGTGATCCAGGCCGTCAGCCTCGACGCGCGGCCGCTGCGGGGGAAGATGGTCCTGATCGAGCCCGCCCGCTCCGACGCGGACCGCAGAGCCGGCCGCGGGCCCTCGGACCGGGCCCGCCGCGCCGCCTGGAAGACCGCGTCCTCCTGGCGCGTCACCGGAGCGCGGGTGATCCTGGCCGGCGGCCTGACTCCCGGGAACGCGGCCGAGGCCGCCCGGGCGGCCAAGCCGTGGGCGCTCGACGTCAGCTCCGGCGTCGAGGGGCCCGTTCCGGGCGTGAAAAGCGCCGTCAAGCTGCGGGAATTTTTCTCGGCTTCCGGCCGATAATATCGCCGCCGGCCTCGCCCGCCGCGTGGTAGAATATAGGCAGGGAAGACGCTTTCCCGACGTAGACGTATAGACAAGAGGAAATACACACAATGGCTACCGGAAAAGTGAAGTGGTTCAACGATCAGAAGGGCTTCGGGTTCATCACGCCTGACGACGGGTCCAAGGACCTGTTCGTCCACCACACGTCCATCCTGGGCGATGGTTTCAAGACTTTGGCTGAGAACCAGGCCGTCGAGTTCGACGTGCAGGCGTCCGACAAGGGCCCGCGCGCCAGCAACGTTCGCAAGCTGTAATCGAACCCGCCTGGTAATTGAACCCCTCCGGCGCTCGCGCCGGAGGGGTTCTTCTTTCCCCTAGTCGTCGTCGCGGCGCACCCGGATCGGGGGGTGCTTGAGCGCGCCGACCTTCCACAGCCCGGGCGCGAGGACGTGGAACAGGCCGGAGAGGCCGTCCTTGGCCAGCTTCCAGAGGATGCCGCCGACCACGAAGGCGGCCATGGCCTGGCCGAACCAGCTGTCGGAGACGCGCTTCATCACGCCGATGAGGTCGTGCAGGCGCGGGTCGGAGACGAGCTGAGGGAACGCCGCGTAGAGGATGTAGGCCGCCAGCCCGAGCGCGTAGCCGGGGCGGCCCTCTTCGCAGAGGCGCCCGCCGCGGTCCATGTAGGCGGCGCCGAGCGCCAGGTAGAGCAGGACGAAGCCGGCGGCCTGGCGCCAGTACAAAGTCTCCGGCGGCGCCGAGCGCACGGCGGCCGCGAAGAGGATCGCGGCGAAAAACACGGCCAGCGCGACGTTGTATACGGTCGCGATCAAGCTCCAGACCTCCTCCCAGAACAGCTCGGAGAAGATGTCCAGGAAGCCGCTCGCCGCGCGGGCCAGCAGCCAGAAGCCGCCGTTGACGCTGCCGAGAAAGACGGCGATGTCGAGAATCTGGCGGTATTCGGGCGTCACGGCCGTCAATCTAGTAAAATCGCCGGATATGAGGAAAGGAACGGGGTCCGGCTGGTTCGGGCCCTTCGGCGGCCGCTTCGTCCCGGAGACCTTGATCGAGCCGCTCAAGGAGCTCGAAGCGGCCTACGCGTCCGCCCGGCGCGACCCGAAATTCAAGGCCGCCCTGCGCTCGGAGCTCGCCACCTTCGTCGGCCGCCCGACCCCGCTGACCTTCGCGGCGCGCCTCTCGGCGGCCGTCGGCGCGCGCGTGTGGCTGAAGCGGGAAGACTTGACCCATACCGGCGCTCACAAGATCAACAACACCGTCGGCCAGATCCTGCTCGCCAAGCGCATGAAGAAGAAGCGGGTCATCGCCGAGACCGGCGCGGGCCAGCACGGCGTGGCCACGGCCGCCGCCGCCGCGCGCGCCGGCCTGCCCTGCGTCGTGTACATGGGGACCGAGGACATGGCCCGCCAGGCGCCCAACGTCGCGCGCATGAAGATGATGGGCGCCGAGGTGCGCGCCGTGGAGTCCGGCTCGAAGACGCTCAAGGACGCGACCAGCGAGGCCCTGCGCGCCTGGTCGGCGGACAGCCGCGAGACTTTCTACGTGCTCGGCTCCGCGCTCGGTCCGCACCCGTATCCGTCGATGGTCCGCGACTTCCAGTCGGTGATCGGCTACGAAGCGCGCGAGCAGATACTGAAGGAAGAGGGGCGGCTGCCCCGCGAGATCGTGGCCTGCGTGGGCGGCGGCTCGAATGCGATCGGCGTCTTCACCGCCTTCCTGAAGGACCGCTCCGTGCGCCTCACCGGCGTCGAGGCCGGCGGCGTCGGCTCCGCCCCCGGCAAGCACGCGGCTCGCTTCTCCGGCGGCTCGCCCGGCACCTTGCACGGCACGTATACCTATCTCCTGCAGGACAAGGAGGGGCAAGTCCTGCCCACGCACTCGATCTCGGCCGGTCTGGACTATCCCGCCGTCGGGCCGGAGCACGCTGAGCTGAGACGGATGGGGCGAGCGAATTACGTCCACGCGTCCGACGCGCAGGCGCTGAGAGCCGCGAACGAGCTGTGCCGGTTGGAAGGCATCCTGCCCGCGTTGGAGAGCTCCCATGCCCTGGCCTACCTGGCCGAACCGGGACGGCGATTCAAAAAGGGCGACATAGTCATGGTCAATTTATCCGGACGCGGAGACAAGGATTTGGGGACTTTGTGCGCCTGACCTTGGCCAAGGCGTTGCGCGCGCGCCGCGCCTTCGGGCGCGCCGGCTTCGTGCCCTTCCTCGTCGCCGGGGACCCGACGCCGGCGCAGAGCCTGGTGGCCGCGAAACTGCTCGCCGCCGCGGGCGCCGACGTGCTCGAGGTCGGCGTGCCGTTTTCCGATCCCGTCGCCGACGGGCCCGTCATTCAGGCCGCGGGCCAGCGCGCGTTGAAAAAGGGCATGTCGTTGCGCCGCGCGATCGGCTTCGTGAAGGCGCTGCGCGCAGACGGCGTCACTATCCCCGTCGTGTTGTTCACGTATCTTAATCCGGTCCTGCGGATGGGGGCCGAGGCTTTCGTGAAGGCGGCCAAGAAGGCCGGAACGACGGGAGTGCTCATCGTCGATCTTCCCGCCGAGGACTCGGGCGACATGAACGCCCTGCTGAAGAAGAGCGGCTTGGAACTCGTCCTGCTGGCTTCGCCGACCACCACGGACGAACGCTTGAGGCTCATCGCGAAGGCGAACGGAACGGCGATCTACTATGTCAGCCGAGAAGGGGTGACCGGCGTCAGGAACGGATTGGCCGGCGGCATAGCCGAACGAATCAAGAAGGTGAAGAAGATCGTGAAAAAACCCCTCATGGTGGGCTTTGGAATCGCCGACGCGTCCCAAGCCCGCGCCTTGGCTCGACATGCCGACGGAGTCGTGGTCGGCAGCGCGCTGGTGAAGGCCAATGTTGAAGGCGGGCCGGGCGCGGTCCGGAGACTCGCGAAGAAGATCATCGGCGCCTTGGAGATCAACGGATAATGCTCATCCTAATGCAGTCGGACCACACGAAGAAGCAGCTCGAGGACGTCCTCGCCAAGGTCCGCGCGCTCAAGCTCAAGCCGCACGTCATTCCCGGAAAGCTGTCGGTCGCCGTCGGCATCACCGGCAACTCCGGCGCGCTCGACCCGCACCTCTTCGACGCCATGCCCGGCGTGCGCGAGGCCGTGCGCGTCTCCAAGCCCTACAAGCTGGCCGGCCGCGACTTCCGGCACGAGGACACCGTCGTGCCCGTGGGCAGGTTCCGCCTGGGCGGGCCGGATCTCGTGGTGATCGCCGGACCGTGCGCGGTCGAGAGCGAAGAGCAGCTCCTGCGCATCGCGCGCTCGGTGAAGAAGGCCGGCGCGCACATGCTGCGCGGCGGCGCGTTCAAGCCGCGCACCTCGCCCTACGCGTTCCAGGGCCTGGGCAAGAAGGGCCTCCAGCTGCTCAAGGCGGCGAGCAAGGAGACCGGCCTGCCCGTCGTCACCGAGGTGCTCGACCAGCGCTCGCTGGCCGACGTCGCCGAGTACTCCGACGTCCTCCAGGTCGGCGCGCGCAACATGCAGAACTTCGCTTTGCTCAAGGACATCGGCAGGATCAAGAAGCCCGTCATGCTCAAGCGCGGCCTCTCCGCCACGCTCGACGAGTGGCTGATGTCGGCGGAATACCTGCTCAGCGAGGGGAATAAGGACGTTTTCCTTTGCGAACGCGGCATCCGCGCCTTCTCCGACCACGCGCGCAACACGCTCGACCTGAACGTCGTGCCCGCCGTGAAGGAGGCGAGCCACCTGCCCATCATCGTCGACCCGAGCCACGCCGTCGGCGTGCGCGCGCGCGTCGCGCCGATGGCGCGCGCGGCCGTCGCCGCGGGCGCGCACGGCCTGATGATCGAAGTGCACGACCGGCCCGATCAGGCGCTGTGCGACGGACCGCAGGCCCTGCACCCCGACGACTTCGCCTCGCTCATGCGCGACCTCGCGGCGATCGCGGGGGCGCTCGGGCGCGGGATGGCCTCGCCCTCGCTCAAGGGGCGCGGTTGAGCCACGGCGGGCGCCTCGCCGGCGAGATCCGCGTCCCGGGCGACAAGTCCGTGTCGCACCGCGCGCTGATCATCGGCGCGCTCGCCGAGGGCGAGACGTCCGTCGAGGGCCTCTCCTCCGGGGGCGACGTGGCCTCCACGCGCCGCTGCCTGGAGGCGTTCGGCGTCGAGATCACGGGCGACGCGCCGTCGGTGCGCGTGAAGGGACGAGGCCTCGGGGGGCTGCGGCTGCCGGAGGGCGATCTCGACGCGGGGAATTCCGGGACGACGATGCGCCTGCTCGCCGGCGTCGCCGCCGGGCATCAGTTCCGGACCCGCTTCACCGGAGACGCGTCCCTGTCCCGCCGGCCGATGCGCCGCGTCGCCGAGCCTCTCGGCCTGATGGGCGCCGGGGTCGAGCTTTCGCCCGAGGGCACTCCGCCGCTGACCGTCTTCGGGAAGCCGCTGAAAGGCATCGAGTACGCGATGCCCGTGGCCAGCGCCCAGGTGAAGTCCTGCGTGCTGCTGGCGGGCCTGCACGCCTCCGGCGACACGACGGTGATCGAGCCCGCCGCCACGCGCGACCACACCGAGCGCATGCTGGCGGCCTTCGGCGTGCCCGTGCGCGCGTCGGGCGCGCGCGTCGCAGTGAGCGGCGGCGCGCGTCCGCGCGCGACCAAGGTCGTCGTGCCCGGAGACCCGTCCTCCGCGGCGTTCTGGGTCGTCGCCGCCACCTTGGCCGAGGAGTCGGAGCTCGCGATCCGCGGCGTCGCGTCCAATCCGACGCGCACCGGCTATCTCTCGGTGCTGGCGCGCATGGGGGCCGACGTGCACCGCGAGCCGATGCGCGGCGTCGGCGGCGAGCCGCTCGAGGACCTGATCGTCTCCCACTCCGGCCTTCACGGCGCCGCCATCGACGCCTCCGAGGTTCCCGGGCTCGTCGATGAAATCCCGATTCTCGCGCTGGCGGCGGCGCTCGCGCGCGGCGTTTCGCGTTTCTCCGGACTCTCCGAACTGCGTCATAAGGAAAGCGACCGCCTGACCGGCGTGGCGGACCTGCTCAACGCGTTCGGCGGCAAGGCCCGCGTCGAGGGCGACGATCTCGTGATCGAGGGCGTCGAACGCCTGCTCCCGGGGCGCGCCGACGCTCTCGACGATCACCGTCTGGCGATGACGGCCTACGTCGCCGCTTTCCTGGCGGGCGGCGAGAGCGAGGTGAGCGGACTCGAGTCGGCGTCCATCTCGTATCCGTCCTTCTACGAGGACTTCCACGCGAGGGTCGTCTCATGAAGCTCGGATTATTCGGCAATCCGGTGAAGCGCTCCCTGTCTGCGCGCATCTTCGCCCTGCTCGACAAGAGCGTCGTCTACGAAAAGGTGCTCGTCGAAGGCTCGTTTCCGGCCGCGGTCGCGAAGGCCCGCCGCGCCGGCTGGGCCGGAGCCAACGTGACCATCCCCTTTAAATCGGAGGCCTACGCCCTGGCCGAGCGGCTGACCCCGGCGGCGAGGGCCGTCGGCGCGGTGAACGTCCTCAAGTTCGGCGAGCGTCTCGTCGGGCACAACACCGACGCCGAGGGCCTGCGGGACGCCTTCAAGCACCACAACCTCCGCCTCAAGGGCAAGAGCGTGCTGATCCTCGGCGCGGGCGGCGCGGCGCGCGCGGCGGGCTGGGCCTGCGGCAAGGACGGCGCGCGCTCGGTGCGCTTCGCGAACCGCACGCCCGCGACGGCGGCGCGGTGCGCGCGCGAACTCGGACGCCTTTTCCCGCGCACGGCCTTCTCGGCGGGAGCCCCGGCGGACGCCGACGTGTGGATCAACGCGACTCCCTCGGCCCTCGCGCCGAAAGGCTTGCGCCCGCCGTTGGCGGCGATCGATCTCGTCTACGGCCGCGCGACTGCGTTCCAGCGCGCCGCCGATCGGCTCGACGCGCGCGTGTGCGACGGCGCGGCGATGCTCGTCCATCAGGCCCTGCGCGCCTACGAGTTTTGGAGCAAGCCGCTCGCCGGACGCGCCGCGCTCGCGCGCCGCATCATCCAGGAGATCTCATGACCCTTCGCTACCTCACCGCCGGCGAATCGCACGGCAAGGCGCTTCTCGGCATCCTCGAGGGCCTGCCCGCCGGCCTCGCGCTGACGGCGGCCGACATCCAGGCCGACCTGCTGAGACGCAAGAAGGGCCACGGGCGGGGGAACCGGCAGAAGATCGAGGGAGACCGCATCGAGATCCTGTCGGGAATACGCGCGGGAAAAACGCTGGGTTCACCCCTGGGATTATTGATCCCCAATCAGGATTTCACGAACTGGGAGGGCATCATGGGCCATGAGCCGACTGATAAGCCCTCCATTAAACGCGTCGACGTGCCTCGCCCCGGCCATGCCGACCTCGTCGGAAAAATAAAATACGGATTCGACGACATGCGCGACGTCCTGGAGCGCGCCTCGGCGCGCGAAACGGCGATGCGCGTCGCGTTGGGAGGCGCCGCCCGGAAATTCCTGGCCGAACTGGGAGTTCACGTGGCTTCCCGGGTCGTCGCGATCGGCGGGGAGACCGACGATTCGCCGGTTCCGTGCCCCGTCGCGAAACTCAACGCCGTGACCGACGCCGACCCGGTCCGCTGCGCCAACCCGGACTTCTCCAAGCGCATGGTCGCGCGCATCGACCAGGCCAAGGCCGCGGGCGACACGGTGGGCGGGATCTTCGAGGTCCTGGCCGACGGGCTGCCCGTCGGGCTCGGCTCCTACGCGCAGTGGGACCGGCGCCTGGAAGGGCCGCTGACGGCGGCGCTGATGTCGCTCAACGCGATCAAGGGCGTCGAGGTCGGGTTCGGCTTCCGGGCCGCGGGCCTGCCCGGCTCGCAGGCGCACGACGCGTACGAGCCGCGGGGGAAGAAGGTCGGCTACCGGACGAACCGCTCGGGCGGGATCGACGGCGGGATGAGCACGGGGCAGACGCTCGTGCTGCGGGCGGCGATGAAGCCGATCGCGACGCTGATGAACCCGCTGGACTCGGTGGATTTGAGGACGATGAAGCCGGCGAAGGCGCACGTCGAGCGGTCGGACGCGTGCGCGGTGCCGGCGGCGGCGGTCATCGCCGAGGCGCTCGCCTGCCTCGTGCTGGCCGATGCCGTGCTCTCCAAGTTCGGGGGAGATTCGATGCGGGAGATCCTGCCGAGAGTCGCCGATTGGAACAAGAAGTAAGAAACATTTATCTCACCGGGTTCATGGGAACCGGCAAGTCGGCCGTGGGCAGGGAGCTGGCCCGGCGGCTCAAGCGGCGTTTCGTGGATCTCGATTCTCTCATCGAGAAAAAGGGACGGGCCTCGGTGGCCGGCATTTTTGAACGCAAGGGAGAGCGGGCCTTCCGGGCCATGGAACGGCGGCTGCTGGCGAGAACGGCGTCGACGCGCAATCTCGTCGTAGCCCTGGGCGGAGGAGCCCTGATCGACCGGCGTAACGCGGCGTTTGTCCATGAGAACGGCCTTTTGGTTAAACTCACGTGTTCACGAAGGGAGCTCGCTCGACGGCTCAGGAAGAACCGCGGGTCACGGCCTTTGCTGGCGGGCGGAGGATTGCCGGCTCGGCTTGCCGCTCTGCTTCGCGCGCGCCGCTCGGCGTATGGACGGCCTGACTTGACGATTTCAACGACGAATCTCGGCGTCATTCGAACGGCGGAACGGATTCATCGAAAATTATGATTGAACGGCTTTTTGTCTCCGACGATATCCGTCTCAAGCCCCGCGAGTGGACCCGCGACCTCGCGCCCTCCAAACAGCTCGCGCTCGTGTCAGAAGCCGGCGCATGGCGCCGCTTCGGTCCCGCGGTCGAGAAGGCTCTCAAGAAAGCCGGCTTCGCCGTTCACCGCCACCTTCTCCCTTCCGGCGAAGCGGCCAAGAGCTGGGGCGCGGTGTCCGAGCTTCTCGGTTCGATGCTCGACGCGGGGCTCGGGCGGGACTCGGCGCTGGTCGCGCTCGGCGGCGGCTCCGTCACCGACGCCGCGGGCTTCGCGGCGTCCGTCTATCTGCGCGGCGTCCCATGGGTGTCGGTGCCCACGACCTTGCTCGGCCAGCTCGATTCGGGCCTCGGCGGCAAGACCGGGATCAATCTCGCGGGCGGCAAGAACCTGGCGGGCACGTTCCACCGGCCGCGCGCGGTGGTGTGCGATCCGCTCGTGCTGGCGACCTTGCCGGCGCGCGAGCGCGTGTCGGGGCTCGGCGAGGCGTTGAAGTACGGCCTCGTCTTCGAGCCGGCGCTGTGGGCGATGATCACGGCGCACTGGGACGAGCTGATGGCGGGCGACGCCCGGCTCACCGCGAAGGTCGTCGAGCGCTCCGCCGCCTGGAAGCGCCACATCGTCGACCTGGACGACCGCGAGACCAAGGGGCCGCGCGAGCTGCTCAACTTCGGCCACACGCTCGGCCACGCCCTCGAGTCGGCGGCGGGCTTGGGCGTCCTGCGCCACGGCGAGGCCGTGATCTGGGGCATGCGCGCGGCCCTGCGCCTCTCGCACAAGCGGGCGGGCCTCAAGGCCGCCTTCGCCGCGGAGGCCGACCGTTTCTTGTCGACGATACCGGTGCCGCTGCCGAGGAGAATCGAACCCAAGCGCCTTTTGAAATCGGCGCGGCGCGACAAGAAGGCGCGCGGCGGCAAGGCGCGGTTCGTCCTGCTCCACGCGCCGGGACGCCCGGCGGTCATGTCCGTGTCCGACGCCGACATCCTGCGCGCCGTCCGGGAGATCCTGTGAACATCCTGATCCTGAACGGGCCGAATCTGAACCTCCTCGGCGAGCGCGAGCCGTCGGTGTACGGCGCGATGACCTTGTCCGAACTTGTCGCCAAGGTCACCGCCCACGCGAAGAAGGGCAAGGCTTCCGTCCGCGCGCGCCAGTCCAATCACGAGGGGGAGCTCATCGACATCCTGCACGCCCACCGCTCATGGGCCGGCGGGATCGTGTTCAACCCCGGCGCGTACTCGCATTACAGCTACGCGCTGCGCGACGCGGTGGCCTCGATCCGGGTGCCGACGGTCGAGGTGCATCTGTCGAACATCAAGAAGCGCGAGGCGTTCAGAAGGATCTCGGTCGTCGCGCCGGCGTGCGTGAAGCAATTCTACGGGAAGGGGCTGCAGTCCTATATCGACGGCGTCGATTACCTGATCAAGAAGCGCGGCTGACTGTTTCCAGAAAACAGGCGGATGCCCAAGAAACTGACCGTCGTCTCGATTCCTCTCGGCCTGACCGGCCTCGATCCGGTCGCGTGCCTGGAACGCCTGTGCCCGCCCGACGGGCAGGGCTACGTGATCGAGAAGAACGAGGACGGGCGCCGGCGCGCCTGGATCGGCGTGCGGCCCTACGAGACGCTGCGCGTCCATAAGGGGCGCCTGTACTCGCACACGAGCCGCGGCCGCCGCAAGGTTCCCGGAGAGCCGTTCGCCGCGCTCGGCAAACAGCTCGAGAAGCTCTCCGCGAAGGGCGGCAAGCCTTTCGACGCCGGCGCGGTCGGGGTGCTCGACTACGACATGATCCGGCATCTGGAGAAAGTCGACATCAACGCCGAGGCCGACGAAGGCTTCTTGATGCTGTTCAACGCGTGCGTCGTCCTGGAAAAAGGACGGGCGTCGCTGCGCGCCCTCGCGGCCGGCGCGGCGGGCCGTCGCCGGGCCGTGCGGCTGGCGGACGAGCTCAAGAAGGCGCTGCGCGCGGCGGCGGCGGTGAAAGCGAAGCCTCCGACCGGACGGCTTCTGCCTATGGACCCCGACCGCGGCTGCGGCCGGAGCCGGTTCCTGAAGAGCGTGGCCAGGATCAAGGATCATATCCGGGCAGGCGACGTGTTCCAGGCCGTCGTCTCCCAGGGCTTCTGGGCGCGGATCGAGCCGTCTCCTTTCGCGGCCTATCGCGCCGTGCGGGCGGCCAACGCCGCGCCCTACGGCTTTTTGATCGTCGACGGAGAGCGTTCCTTCATGGGCGCCTCGCCGGAACGCCTCGTGCGCGTCGTGAACGGGATCGCGAAGAATTGTCCCATCGCCGGGACCCGGCCGCGCGGCAAGACGCGCGCCCACGACGTCCGTCTCGAGAAGGAGCTGCGCGCCAGCCCCAAGGAGCGCGCCGAGCACCTGATGCTCGTCGACCTCGCGCGCAACGACCTCGGACGCGTCTGCGCCCCGGGCAAGGTGAAGGTCGTGAAGTTCATGGTCACGCGCCGCTTCTCGAACGTGATGCACCTGGTCAGCGAGGTCCAAGGACCTCTCGACCGCGACAAGACGGCGTGGGACGCTTTCGTCGCGTCGTTTCCCGCCGGGACGGTCAGCGGCGCCCCGAAGGTCCGCGCCATGGAGATCGTCGCCGGTTTGGAGCGCATGGCGCGCGGCTTTTACGCCGGCGCCGTCGTGCAGGCCGATTTCGCCGGCAACGTCGATTCATGCCTCGCGATCCGCTCGATCAAGCTCGAGAAGGGCCTGGCTCGCCTGCGCGCGGGCGCGGGCATCGTCGCCGATTCCAGCCCCGGCGCGGAATGGAACGAAGTGCTGCACAAGCTGGCCGGCCTCAGGCTCGCCCTCGCGCCGCTGGAGAGGAAGCCGTGATCCTGCTTCTCGATAATTACGACTCGTTCACGTACAACGTCTATCAGGCCGTGCGCGCGCTCGGCTACGAGTGCCGGGTCGTGCGCAACGACGCGATGTCCGTCAAAGAACTGCTGGCCATGAAGCCCTCGGCCATTATTCTCTCTCCCGGGCCCGGCCGCCCCGAGGACGCCGGGGTCCTCGTCGAGGTGATCCAAAAGGCTCCCAAGACCATTCCCATGTTGGGCATTTGTCTCGGCCATCAAGCCATGGCGCTCGTGGCGGGTGGGACAGTGGTTCGGGCCAAGCATCTGATGCACGGAAAGACCTGTCAAATAACCCATGACGGGCGTTCTCTCTATAAAGGGCTGCCCAGGAAGCTTACGGTCGCGCGCTATCACAGCCTCGTCGCCGCCGAGCCCCTGCCCAGGACCGTCGTCGCGACGAGCCGGGCGACGGACGGGTCGTTGATGGGACTGCGCTTCCTCGACAGGCCCTGGGAAGGCGTCCAGTTCCACCCCGAATCGGTGGCTACGCCCGCGGGGCCGAGGCTGCTCCGGAATTTTCTCGCTTCTTCGCGAGCGCGAGCCCGACGCCGCCCATGATCAAGACGATGCCGTGAAGTCCGTTCCTTCCGATCGTCTCGCCGAGCACCAACCAGCCCAAGACGAGGGCCACGGCGGGGAAGATCAGCGTGATCAGGCTGACCTGGGTCGCCGGCATGAGCCGGATGAGGCGGTAGTAGGATAGGAACGCGACCACGCTGCCGGCCAGCGAGAGGTAGAGCAGGGCCCCGGCGTTCGCCGCGCTCCAGGTCACCGGAGTCCCGCGCTCCAACAGCAGGCTCATCGAGAGCAGGATGGCGGCGCCGATCGACATGCCCCAGGCGTTGAGCGCGCGGGCGTCGTCCTTCTTGGAGTAGACGCTCTGGACGGTCAGATTGACCCCGGCGCCGAGTCCCGCCAACAGCGCCGCCAGCAGTCCCCACCCGTCGGCCGCGACGACGCCCTTCTCGGGCCAAAAGAGCAGGACCACGCCCGAGGTGCCGATCAAGATTCCGATCGCCTTGCGGCGCGTGAGCGTCTCGGTCTTCACCACGAAGGCGGTCATCACCGCGACGACGAGGGGGACGAGCGCGTGGAGGACGGCGACGAGACCGGAGCTCACGCGGGTCTCCGACCAGTATACGAGCCCGTAGCAGATCCCGAAGCCGAGCACTCCCGCGACGGGCGCCGCGCGACGGCCGTCGGAGCTGAGGCGCCAGGGGACCTTCTGAAGGAGCACGAGCGCCCACAGCACGGCCGCGGCGAGCGCGAAGCGCAGGCCCGCGCCGAGGAACGGCGGCACGCCCTCGAGACCGAACTTGATCGCGATCCAGGTGGAACCCCAGATCAGGCAGACGAGGACGTAGAGAAAGGTGACCATGGGGCGTCTATGATATCATGCCGCCGTGGAAACGCTCGGCGGCATGGCCGCCCACGCGCAGCGTCGCGTCGAACGCCTGAAGGTCTCCGAGCCGGTCGAGAGCCTGCGGGCGCTTGCGGGCTACGCGCGCCCGCCGCGTCCCTTCGCGCCGGCGCTGGCGGGCGTGGTCATGGACCTGCGTTTCGCCGAGCCGGGGCGCGGCCTGCTCGTCAACGGCGGCGAGGTCTCGGCGGAGCACGCGGTCAAGCGCGCGCTGTCCGCTCTCGGCCGGGGGGCGTCGGGCCTGGCCGTGTGGACCGAGCGGAACTTCCACGCCGGCGATTACAAGCACCTCGACGCCGTGCGCGCGGCCTGCCCCGACGCGCTCGTCCTCATGATGGACTACGTGGTGGATCCGTGGCAGCTCGAGCGCGCGCGGGCCGGCGGCGCCGACGCGGTCCTGCTCATCGCGGAGCTGCTCGGCCCCTATCTCGAGACGATGACCGGCCTCGCGCGCGGCCTGGAGCTGACCCCGGTCGCCTGGGACGAGGGCGGAACTCCCCGCGCGCTCTAAAAGGACTTCGCCCCGCCGATGTAGACGCGGGTATTGGAGCGTTCGTCGCGGCAGAACGGGCGGAACTCGCCGCCGACCTCGACGCGGTCGAGCACGAAGCTCCGCGGGCATTTGATCTCGTACTTCACCTTGAAGCGGATCGGGTCGGCGTCGAACTTCGTCGCCGCCCGCTCGAGCCCCGAGACGCCGACGCGCAGGCGCCCGTGGAAGTCGCCGTCGGGAGAGCCGCGTACCGGTCCGGTCATGCCGAGCGCCGGAGCGCCGCCGCCGAGCGCGCCGCGGTCGTAGCCGGGAGCCGCCCGGCCCCGGTCTCCACGGAAGACCCCGAACCGGTCGCCGATCCAGTCGTCGACCTCGAAGCCGAACACGTCCCACACCGAGCCGCGGTCGAAGCGCTCGAACAGGCGCATGCCCTCGACGAGCCAGTTGACCGGAACGTCGAGCCAGGGACGGTCCTGCACGAAGGGCGACTCGGAGAGGCCGGTGAACAGGACGTCGCCGATCGCGGCGGCGTCGCGGCCGCCGAATGAGAAGTAGTTCTCCGGGTTCACCCGGTCGCGTCCGAATATCCGCGCGTCGTCCTCGTAGCGCTGCTCCAGCCGCTGGTAGCGCTCGAAGGTCTTGAGGGTCATCGTCATCGTGATCCCCTCGCGCCACCCCTTGTCGGGATCCTCGAACTGAAAGCGCATCGTCATCTGCCCCTCGGAAGCGCCGGTCGAGCGCGCCGGGGGGGCGACGTCGGGATTCGCGGCGCGTTCCCGTTCGAGCCGCTCGAGCAGTTCCTTGCGCCAGTCGGTCTTCGCGGCCTCCTCGACCGCGTTCTCGAAGGACTCCTCCGCGCGGACGGCGTGGGGGAGCGCGGCGAGAACGAGGAGGAGGGCGATAACTTTCATAATGGTATGATAGCCTCGCCGAGGGAAAACGGCCCGGGCCCACGGACCCGAGGGGCGCGCGGCATGCGCTCCAGACCCGGGCGGAGTTTCCGGAGGCGTTTCAGCAACCGATCCGGTCACCAGGAACCCATGAGCGCATTTTCCGACGCCCTGCTGAGGCTGCGCCGCGAGGCGGGCTTCCCGTCCGCCTACCGTTTCTACCATCGCAACGGCGGCCGCCGCCACTTCGGCTTCACCTACGTCCACTATCTGCGTCTGGAGAAGGGCGCCAAGGCCCCGCGCGCGGAGGCGTTCGGCGCGATCCTCAAGGCGCTGCGCCTGGCTCCCGCCCAGGAGGGCGCGCGCCTGCTGTTCCGCTCCTACTTGATGGACACGCTCGGCGGCCGCGAGAACTACGAGCTGATCGTCGGCGGGGTGCGCGAGGACGCGCCGACGATCTCGCCGACGCTCGCCGAAGGCGGCTTCGAGCGCCTCAAGCGCGAGCACCTGATGCACATGAGTCCCGAGCAGTTCACGGCCGTGGCCAAGGACGAGGTCTCGTATTGGACCTCCGAGCTCCTGCTCAACGACCGGGAGTCCTGGGACGCGGAGGCCGTTTCCAAGCGCCTCGATTGCCCGCCTTCCGCCGCGGCGGCGGCGCTGGAGAGCTTGGCCGAGGTCAAACTCCTGCGCGCGACGTCGCCCGGGCGCTGGCGCACGCGCCAGCCCGGCAAGTTCTGGACCTTCCCCGGACGCAGCAAGGGGATGGAGCCCCTGCTCGAGCGCGTCCGGGGCTATTGGGACGCCATGGCCCGCAGGAAAGGCGGCCCGTTCGGCGAGCGCCTCGAGCTGGTGCGCGCTTCATCCAGCGTGATGCGCCAGTACATGACCGCCCTGCATCGCGCCGTCGACGAGGCCAACCTCGCCGCGACCCACGCCAAGGGCGAGGACACCGCCCTGTTCCTCATCGAGGGACGGGTGCGCCGCCTCCTGCCCTTCTAGGGCTTGGGTCCATCGGACCGGCGGGGCGGGTCCAAGGACCGCTGACGGCGTCTTCCGGGACGGCCATAATATAGGAATGCGCCCCCTGCTCTTCCTGCTCGCCGCCTCCATCCCGGCCTCGGCCCAGACGCGCGCCTCCCTCTCGGCGCCGGCGCCGACGCCGTCGATTCCGGTCGTCCTCATGCCCGCCGTCGTCGCGCCCTCTCTTTCCCCCGCGGCTCTCTCCCTGACGCCGCTTCTCGCTCCGTCCGCGCTCGCGCCGCTCCCGGCCGCGCCCGTTCCCGCGGCGCTGGCGCCCGTCGCCGCCGCGGCGGCCGCCCCCGTCGATCCCGCCCGCGGCGAAGCCCCCTCGGCCAAGAGCCAGGTCCAGGATCTGGCCGCCGCGCCCGACGCCGAGGCGCTGTGGAACGGCGCGGTCCCCGCCGACAAGGCCCGCGCCCTGCTGTCGCGTTCGCACTGGGAGACGACGAAGTTCTTCTTCGGCTCGCGTTCCGAGCTGCTGCGCTCGATGGTGCGCCAGCAGCAGAAGGAGAGCTCCGGCAAGGAGCGCGCGGTGCGCGACCTCGAGGGGATGTGGCTCGACTGGCGGACGAAGGCTTACGCAGGCACCGTCAAGACCGCCGGCTTCCAGGTCGCCGACCGCGCCACCATCCGCCGCGAGGCGGTGAAGCTTTGGGACAGGTACTTTCCGAAGGATCCGGAGGCGCGCGCCTCCTTCCTCGCCTATCTCGACCGCGTCGACAAGGTCGTCCCGCTCGAGCGCCCGAGCTACTACCGCAAGAAGGCCTTCGGGGTCTTCTACGAGCTGCCCACCGTCCACCCCTCCGAGCTCAAGCCCCGCATCGACGCGATGCTGACTTCGGAGCATCTCTCCAAGATCGCCGAGCACCGCGCGACCCGCCAGCAGATCGTCCTCGACTCCTTCCGCGCCGGCGTCCTCGCTTCGATCCGCGACGTGAACGCCGGCCTGCCTCGCGGCAAGCGCGTGATCGCGCTCGTTCTTCTCGGTTCCTATTCGATCGCCCAATCGGGCCCGACGAGCGACATCGATTATCAGCTCGTCACCGAGGACGGCGGCACGGCGGCGATCAAGCCGTTCGCCGACGCCTTGGCGAAGAACTGGACGGAGAACCGCCTCAAGGACATCGAGGGCTTCGCGTCCACGCTGCCGCCCTCCCCCGAGGTGGTCAAGGAGAGCTTCCCCGAGGGCTACCTCGTGATCTCTCCGGATCCCGCGGCGATCGCCGCGCTGTCGAAAGACTCGTTCGCTCCGGAGCAGGCCACCGGCTGGTCGCGCCTGCGCGGCCGGGCGTTCGGCGCCTTCTGGAAGGCCTGGGTCTGGTCCTACTTCCGGCTCGCCGATCTGAAGGACGCGTTCAAGAAATGACCGCGCGCTGGCTGATGAAGTCGGAGCCCGACGTCTTCGGCATCGACGATCTCGAACGCGTGAGAGTCGAAGGCTGGAACGGCGTGCGCAACTACCAGGCGCGCAACTTCATGAAGGCGATGAAGGTCGGAGACGAGATCCTCTTCTACCACTCCAACGCCGAGCCTCCGGGGGTCGCGGGGCTCGCCAAGGTCGCCAAGACAGCCTATCCTGATCCGACCCAGTTCGACCGCAAGTCGGACTACTTCGAGCCGCGCGCGACGCCGGCCGCGCCGGTCTGGTTCCAGGTCGACGTGCGCTTCGTCAGGAAGGCCCCGCGCTTCGTGCCGCTCGACGAACTGCGCGGCATGCCCGCGCTCGCCGCCATGCCGCTGATCAACCGCTCGCGCCTGTCGGTGCAGCCGGTGACCGACGCGCAGTGGGCGGCCATCGCGAAGGCCGCCGGCCTCTAGACGATCGCGTCGAGGCGCGACCAGAACTCCGCCGGGGTCGCGATGCGCTTGTCCGGATCGGGCTCCAGCGCGCGATCGACGAGGGCGTCCAGCTCCGGAGTGAGGCCCGGGACGCGCGTCGAGGGCCGTAGATAGCTCTTGGCGAGCTTGGCCGGCGTGGCGCCGTCGAAAGGACGCGTCCCGGTCAGCATTTCGTAGAACATCGCGCCCAGCGAGAACACGTCGTTCTCGCGGCGGATCACCCCGTACTCCTGCTCGGGCGCCATGTAGTGCGGAGTGCCGACGACCGTCTGCGTCGTCACGTTCTTCTTGCCGCCGCGCAAGGCCGCGTGGCGCGAGATGCCGAAGTCCAGGACCTTCACGCGGCCGTCGGACGTCAGCATCACGTTGCCGGGCTTGAGATCGCGATGAATCACGTCGCGGCCGTGCGCGTAAGTCAGCGCTTCGCACACCGGCCGCAGCACCGCCTTGATCTCGCGCAGATCGAGGACCTTCTTCTCGGCGATCAATTCGTCGAGGGTGCGGCCGTCGAGACGCTCGAAGACGAGATACACGCCCGCCTCGTCCTGCTCGACCGCGTGGATGTCCACGATGGACGGGTGGGACAGCTCGGCGACGGTCGTCGCCTCGTCGACGAGGGCTTTCTTGGCCTGCTCGTCCTTGAGGAATTCCTGGCGCAGCATCTTGATCGCGACGGGCCGCTTGAGGCGCCGGTCCTTCGCCTCGTACACGACGCCCATGCCGCCCTGGCCGATCGCCTTGCCGAGCTCGTAGCCCTTCTCGATGACGGGGGGAAGCGCCGACTTCTTCTCGCGCGCCTCGCGCAGGCTTCCCCCCACATGCATCAGGCCGAGGCCGATGAGCAGGCCGCCCGAGAGGGTGAAGGCGAGGATCACGCCGAACGAGCGGGCGCGGGGGGCGAGCCGCTCGACGAAGGGGCGCGAGGCGAGCTCCCGTCCCAGCTCATCGGGGACGAGGCCGTGGCGCCGGGCCGAGTCCCGGTAGTCCGGCTCGAAGAGCGGATTGAGCTCGGCGGCCTTCTTCAGGTCGGCGGCCATGGCCTCGTAGTCGCCGCGTCCCTCGTGGGCGTGGCCGCGGTTGGCGTAGGCGTAGGGATTCTTCGGATCGATCTCCAGGGAGTGGTTGGCGTCGGCGACGGCCTCGCCGAAGCGGCCCATGCGGATGTAGGCGTAGGCCCGGGCGTCGCGCAGGTGCGCCGCCGAAGGGGCGATGCTCAGGGCCTTCGCGACGTCCCGCTCGGCGTCGCCGTAGCGGCCGAGCAGATTGTGCGCCGCGGCGCGGTAGAAGAGGGCGTCGGCGTTGTCGTCCTCGAGCTCGAGGGCCTTGTCGGCTTCGCCGATCGCGCCCAGGTAATCCTTCACCGCCAGCTTGGCGCCCGCGCTCTCGGTGAAGCGCTTGATGGCGGCGGCGGCGGGCCGCTCCGGAGGCAGCGAACGGATCCGTTCCACTTGATTGAGCTGCTGGACCATCCCGTGATACTCGCGCTCGACGGCCTGGGCCAGGCTGGGGTTGTCGAAGCGGGGGGCGGGCGCGACGCGGCCCTCGGAGAGCTTCATCAGGGCGAAGGCCGTCTTGTCGTTGGGGTCGAGCGCCAGGGCGCGACGGGCGTCCTCGACGGCCTGCAGGTAGTTGCCCAGACCGTAGCTGGCGGCGGCGCGCGCGGTCCAGGCGGCCGCCGCGTCCGGGGCGCGGCGCAGGACGGCGTCGGCGTCGGAGTAGGCCCGCGAGAAGTCGCGCAGGGCCGAGCTGGCCCGCGAGCGCTCGATCAGCGCGCCCGGGTTGGCGGGGTCGCCGGCGAGCGCGAGCTCGGCCAGGTCCCGGGCGTCCTGCCAGCGTTCGGCGCGGTTGTTGAGCTCGGCCGCGCGCGTCGCCGCGGCGACGCGCAGGTCCGAGGTCGCGTCGGCGGGCAGGGTCTTGAGCGTCGTGTTGAGCGCTCCCAGATGAGAGTCGATCCAGGCCTGCTGCTCTCCCGCCTCGGCCGCGTCCGCGCCCTGCTCCAGTTCGGCGAGCGCGGCCTCAATGTCCGCTTTCGCGCGGCTTTCGGGCAGGCCTTTGAGGCTGAAGACGAAGTCGCGCAGCAGTCCCCGCGAGGGCGTGCGGGCCAGGCCGTTGAGCGTCGCGCCCGAACCGCTCGCCGCCGGAATCGTGCGCCACGTCAGCGGGGCCGGCGCGCCGGCGGGAGCGTCCGCTTCGTCGCCCGCGCGCGCCGCCGCCGGGGCGGCCAGGAGCAGGGCGGCGAGCCAGATTCTGACGGTCATATTTAGGGAAGCGCCTGCGGCCAGTGTAAAGTCCTTGGGGGGCGCCGTCAAGGGTCCTTCCGCTGCGTTTGCTAAAATAGCTAGGATGGCCCGGTTGTTCTGCGTCGACGGCACGAATCTGGTCCGCACCGCCTACGGTTACGGCGGTCCGGACCACGCGGCGCAGGAGGACTCCGACACCGACCGGCTGACCGTGATCTTCGCGCGGCTGTGCGAAGACCGCGGTTCGAAGTTGGAAGTCGAGCTGTTCTTCGACGGGGCGTTCCGGACGCTGGGCGGTCCCCGGCCCGCGAACTTCCGCGTGACCTTCACGCGCGAGTCCGCCGCCGACGACCTGATCCTCGACCGGGTGCGTTCCCGCAAGTGGAACGGCGGGACGTCGGTCACGGTCGTGACCGCCGACGCGGAGCTCGGCCGCATGGCCGAGGCCGAGGGCGGGAAGTGGATGAAGGTCGAGCACGGCTCGTCGCCGGAGAGGACGGCCGGACGGATCGGAGGGCGTTTCCTGTGAGCGTGAAAAACTCGGTCGTGGTGGTCGGCGGCGGCATCATGGGCGTGCAGACGGCCTATCACCTGGCCCTGCTCGGCCACACGGTCACCGTCCTCGATCAGCGCGACGTCCCCAACCAGTGGGCCGCCTCCGGCGATCATCTGCGCGTCTTCCGCCTGACCTACGGCAAGGACGCCTTCTACACCGAGATGGCGCTCAAGGCCATGCCGTTGTGGCTCGACCTCAACGCGCAGGCCGAGGAGACCTTGCTCCTCCAGAACGGCCTGCTCGAGCTCGCGCCGAAGGCCGTCGGCTACGAGTCGCAGAGCATGGACGTCCTCAAGGAGCGCAAAGTGCGCTTCGAGAAGCTCATGCCGCCCGACGTGAAGAAGCGCTATCCGATGTACAAGTCCGGCGCCTTCAAGTGGGCGCTGTTCCACCCCGACGGCGGCATGATCTGGGCCAGCCGCTCGGTGGCCGCGACCGCCTCGATCGCCCAGCGCAAGGGCGTGAAGATCCGCAACGGGGTGAAGATCGTCTCGATCCAGAAGGACAAGAACGGCATCAAGTCCGTGAAGGATTCCGCCGGCAAGGTCTGGGAGGCCGAGAAGTTCGTCTTCACGACCGGCTACTGGTCCAACGAGCTGCTGAAGTCCTGGGGCGTCCCGATCAAGGTCACTAAACAGGAGCAGTTGTTCCTCAGGCCCCAGGAAGGCCGCGGCCGCTACCGCCCCGAGCACTTCCCGGTCTTCGCCAGCCTCACCGGCGGCTTCTACGGCTTCCCCGTCCACATCCAGGGCTTCATCAAGATCGGCCACCACCGGAAGGGCCCCGTCGTGAAAGCGGCGAATCCGGAGGAACTGCGCACGCTCTCGCCGAAGTTCGAAAAGCTCTGCCGCGGCTTCCTGCGCAAATATCTTCCCGAGCTGGCGGACTTCGTCGACTTCGAGGGGCACGTCTGCTGGTACGACAACACTCCCGACGAGGATTTCATCATCGACCGCCTGCCCGACGCGCCTAACGGCTACGTCGCGGCCGGCTTCTCAGGGCACGGCTTCAAGTTCGCCCCGATCGTCGGCAAGTCCCTGGCCGAGCTGGTCGTCGCGGGCAAGTCCGAGCTCAACCTGCACCGCTTCCGCCTCTCGCGCTTCAAACTCAAGAAGCGCTGACCGGTGTCAGGTTTTGCGTTTTTGCGTTCCCGAGGCCGGAGCGGGAACGCAAACGCAAAACCTGACACCTAATAAGCGACTTTTTTGATGGAGCGCGCGACGGTGTCGATGAAGGCGTCCACCGCCTTCGGCAGGGTCCGGCCCCGGCGCTTCAAGAAGTAGATCTCGCGCCCGAGTTCCGGGCCGGGCAGGCGCGCCAGGAGGCCCTCCTTCCATTCGCGCTTGACCGTGAAGTCCGGGAGCACGGCGGCCGCGATGCCGTCGAGGGCGAAGCGGCGGTGGGTTTCCAGGAACTCTCCCTCGTACTGGATCGTCCGCGGGCTTTCCTGGTCGGGGAAGCCGTCGAGGCTCGGCTCGGCGGGGTCGGCGCCGAAGTAGCGCGGGGCGATGAAAGGCAGCCTGCGGACTTCCTCGAAGCTCCTCGGGGCCTTGGCGTTCTTCCAGAGGGAGGGCGCGGCGTAGACATGGGAGTCGAGGCGGCCGAGGCGGCGGATTTCGAGCGCCGGATCCGGGATCTCCGCGCTGTAATAGAAGCCGAAGTCGATCTGGTTCTTCTTGAGCGCGGCGGCCATCTCCTTGGGTCCGAGCTCGTATATGCCCGTGCGGGTGGAGGGGTGCAGGCGGCGCAGCTCCAGCAAGGAGGGGCCGAGCAGGTAGTTCGTGATCATCTCGCGCGAGCCGATCTTGAGCATGGCGGGCGAACCCGCCTCGCCGCGCAGGTCCAGGCGGGCGGCCTCGACCTCGTCGTAGACGCGCTCCGCGTGGAGCTTGAGGCGCTCGCCGGCCTGGGTGAGCTGGACCAGGCGGCGGGTGCGCGTGAGCAGGGGCTGGCCGACGGAGCGCTCCAGCAGGGCCACGCTCTTGCTGACCGCCGGCGTGGAGACGCCGAGATTCTCCGCGGCCCGGGTGAAGTTCAGCTCCCGGGCGACCTCGAGGAAATAGCGCAGCTGGTACAGGTCCACGGATACAGTAAACCATTGGTTAATAGTGATGTCAATATTAGCTACTTCACAGAAACAATCGGCGCCTGATATCCTGTGGGCATGAACAACGATCTCAATGCCTTCAAGAACGTCGTGCGCCGCGAGCTCTTCACCCACCCCGTCATCACCGCCAACCCCTTCACCGCGTGGTTCGCCCGCGGCGAAGCCGACGAGGACCAGGTCGCCGAGCTGATCACGCAGTTCTCGGTGTTCTCGAACCATTTCCTCGTCCTCCAGGTGAAGCGCATGGTCAACGCCGGGACGCTCGAGGGCGAGCGCTGCGCGCGCAACATCCTGATGAACGAGTGCGGCGTCGGCATCGACCCGCGCACCGGCTCGGTCGAGGGCCGCACCTTCGCCACGGCGAACGCGCACTTGAACTGGCTGCGCGACGCCGGCGCCGTCATCGGCATCGAGCCGATGAAGCTCGGCCGCTGGGCCTCGGCCTCGGACGCGACGAAGGCCTTCCTCAACGGCCTCGACAAGACCTACGGCTCGCACGACCCGATGATCAACGCCGGCGCGTCCTTCGCCATCGAGTGCTGGGCGGCGTCGGGCCTGGGCGGCGGTCCGGAACTCGAGGCGGGGAACTTCTGGCGGCAGCTGATCCGCGGCCTGGAGCTCGTCAACGAGCGCCGCGCCGAGGAAGGGCTGGACGCGATCCCGCTCGGCTTCTTCAAGTTCCACGCCGAGATCGAGGCCGGGCACGGCGTCAACGTCTGGCGCGAACTCGAGGAGACGTTCGAGCTGCCGGGTTTCGACGCGAAGCGCTTCCTGAAGGGCGGCCGTAAGGCGCTCGAGGCGATCGAGACCTTCTGGCTCGGCCTCGACGAGCACCGCCGCGCCTCGGGCCGCGACGCCCTCGCGGGCGTGAACGTCGCGCAATGGGCGCTTTGAACTAGATAAGCTAGGATCGCGGGATGAAAGGTCTCGCGCTTCTGGCGGCCCTGCTCCTGGCCGCCTGCGGAACCGCCTCCGTCGCGGTGAAGTCCAGCTTCGATTTCGCCAAGGTCAAGCGCGTGGCCGTCGTCGGCTTTTCCGACTACGCGCGCCAGCCCGGGTCCGGGGAGATCCTTTCCGGCGCCTTCGAGCAGGAGCTGCTCTCCGCCGGCTACTCCCTCGTCGAGCGAGCCCGGCTCGAGGCGCTCCTGCGCGAGAAAAAGCTGTCGCCCCAGGATCCCAAGGCCGCCAAGCAGATCGGCGCGCTGCTGGGGGTCGACGCCCTGCTCTTCGGGCGAATCACCGACTTCCGCGAGCCGCGCGAGACGCTCGCTGCGGTGGACGTCGTCGACAGCTACCAGGACCCGGTGTACGTCCGCAAGACGAAGACGACGGTCTCCTCCGACGGGACGCCGACGAAGACGGAGACGACCGAACTGCAGGGCTACCGCACCCGCCGCGTGACCCGCCGGGAGCCGCGCGCGGTCACGCAGTACGGGCGCCTGGGCGTCAGCGCCCGGCTGGTCTACGTCTCGACCGGCGAGGTGCTGTGGAGCGGCTCCGACGTCACGAGCGTCTATTCGTTCGAGGAGAGCGCCCGCTCGCTCGCGGACTCGATTCTGAAGGCCGTCAGGAAGACCTGGCCTTCCCAGCTCAAGAAATGAGGGCGCCCGCCGGACCAGCCGGCGGGCGCCCGGTCGGAATTTAAGAGCCTACTTCTTCGCCGAGTCGCAGCACGGCGCCTTCACCTTGCAGCACTCCAGGTTCAGGCCGCAGCAGTCCGCGGCGTACGCGGCGACGGCGGCTCCGGCGAGGATGACGGACGTCAGGATCAGGTTCTTCATAAATGCCTCTCTGTGGTTGGATTGAACGGCCTGCTCTTGAGACGTCAGGCCGCGGGAGGCGGGGCGCGGGCGGGAACGGCGGCGAGGAGCGTCTGCGGCCCCGGCGGGGCCGCGGCTTCGGCGGTCTCCGGCGCGAAGACGGGCGCCGGGACGGCGAGCGCGGAGACGGCGGCGACGGAGAGATCCGGGAGCGGAGCCCGGGGCGCCGCGACCGCCGCGGGCGTCGCGCAGCACTCCGCGACGACCGGGGCGGCGGGAGCGGGAGCCGCTCCGCGGCAGCAGGCGTGCGGATCGCCGGCGGGCTCGGCCCACGCCGAGACGCGGCCGAAGCACGTGGCCAGGGCGAGGACGGCGACGAGGGCGGACAGGCGTCTCATGGCTTCAGTGTAGCTCCCGGACGGCCGAAAATCAAGCCGCGACGGGCGTCTTGCCCGAGCCGGCCAGCATCTGGCTCAGCACGTAGCGCAGGACGCCGCCGTAGCGGTAGTACTCGAGCTCGAGCGCGGTGTCGATGCGGCAGACCGCGGTGAACTCCTTCGTCCCCTTGTCGCCCGTCGCCTTGACCGTGATCGCGGCGCGGGGCTTCAGGGCGCCGAGGCCGAGGATCTCGTAGGTCTCGTAGCCGGTGAGGCCGAGGGACTGGGCGGACTCGCCCTCGTTGAACTGCAGCGGGAGCACGCCCATGCCGACGAGGTTGGAGCGGTGGATGCGCTCGAAGCTCTGGGCGATCGCGACCTTCACGCCCTGGAGCATCGGCCCCTTGGCCGCCCAGTCGCGGCTGGAGCCGGTGCCGTACTCCTTGCCCGCGAGGACGATGAGCGGCGTCTTCTCCTTCTGGTATTCCATCGCCGCGTCGAAGATCGACAGCTGCTTCTTCGAGGGGATGTGCATGGTGTAGCCGCCGGTCACGCCCTCGAGCATCAGGTTCTTGATGCGGATGTTGGCGAAGGTGCCGCGCATCATGACCTCGTGGTTGCCGCGGCGCGCGCCGTAC
>CAZURZ010000002.1:0-59390 GCA_964623465.1 uncultured Elusimicrobia bacterium | reverse complement strand
TTCCATCCGGTCGCGCAGGGCGGGAAGGATGGGATCGATCAGGTTGGCGGTCGTGATGAACATGACTTCGGTCAGGTCGAAGGGGACACCGAGATAGTGGTCGGTAAAGGCGTTGTTTTGCTCGGGGTCCAACACCTCGAGCAGGGCGGCGGAGGGGTCGCCCATATTGGAGGCGCGGCCGAGCTTGTCGGCCTCGTCGAGGAGCATGACGGGGTTGATCGTGCCGGCGGCCTTCATCTGGCGCATCACCTCGCCGGGCATCGAGCCGGTGTAGGTGCGGCCGTGCCCGCGCAGCACGGTCTCGTCGTGCACGCCGCCGAGAGAGAGCCGCACGAACTTGCGGCCCAACGCCTGCGCGATCGCCGCGGCGATCGAGGTCTTGCCGGTGCCGGGGGGGCCGGTGAAGGCGATGATCGCTCCCTTCTTCGAGCCCGTCTTCTTGCGCACGGCGAGGAATTCGAGGACGCGCTCCTTCACGCGCTCGAGGCCGGCGTGGTCGGCGTCGAGGATGGCGCGGGCGGCGGCGAGGTCGGCGGTGTCCTCGCTGCGCGCGCTCCAGGGGAGCGAGAGCAGCCATTCGAGGTAGGTCTTGAGCTTCTGGGCCTCGGAGTCGCGGGGGTCGAGCCGGGACAGCTTGTCGTGCTCCGACAGAGCCGTTTCCCGGACGGCGTCCGGGACGCCGAGTTCCTTGAGCTTGGCTTCCAGATTCGCCTTGGAGTCCAGCGGGCCTTCGCCGCCCTGTTCGGGCTTGGGACGGGAGGCGCGCGGAGCGCCGCCGCCGGCCTTGATCGCGGCGATGAAGTCGAAGGTGAGTTCGGCGCCGGTCCCGGCTTCGGCGTCGGCGCCGGCCGCCGCGTCGAGCCGGGCGACGATCGTGGCCCGGGCCAAGTCGACGGACTGCGCCGAGGTGAAGCGCTGGAGGCGTTCACCCGCGTACCAGGCTCCGGCCAGGACGGCGAGGCCGGCGCGCACGGCGTCGAGGCGCGCGCCCGGCTTCTCGGCCAGGTCCTTCTCGCGCAGGCGCAGGGCGGCGTGGAGCGCTTCGAGCTTGGCGTTCGCCAGCGCGATAGAGGCTTGGGCCAGGGCGCCCGATGACCTGCCCAGCTTCTTGCCCATCTTGGCATACGCGGCGTAAGCGGCGTCGAGCTTGGCGACGGCGCGCAGCCGGCTCACCGCGTCCTCCGCGTTGGCGAGCTTGATCGCGTCGATGACCTCGGAGTGGACGTCCCAGGGGCTGTCGGGGTCGTCGAAGGCCTGCTCGCGGTAGTCGAACCAGACGACGGCGCCGTTCGACATGATCATCGCGTCCCCGCTCGCGGCGAGCGCGGCCAGCACGCCTTGGATTTCGGGAGCGGCCAGGCCGAGCGAGCGGCCGGCCCGCGTCAGGTCCTCCGGGGACCACGTGTCGCCGGGTCCGTTGTCGAGCCGCTTCATCGCGGAGACGAAGGCGGAGACGCGGGCCGCGTCGGCCGGCGTCCCTGAGGCCGTCTTCGAGGCGCCGGGGAACAGGAAATCCCGCCGGTCGTACTTCTCGAGCAGGTCCAGGGCGGCGATGTAGCCGTCGGCGAGCTCGCCGGGGTTGGGCTGGCCGTCCTCGGCCTGCGGGTTCAGCGAGCCGACCATCGCGACGAGGCGCTTGTGGACGCGCTCGGGCATGAGAGGGGCCTCGGAGGCGGTCCAGGTCGCGGTCTTGAGCCAGGCGAGCAGATTCTCGGCCTCCAGCTCCCGGGCGGCGAGCTTGGGGGTATCGGCGTTCTCCTGCAGCCACTCCCTGTGCGCGTTCAGCATGCCGCTGACCAGCTCGAGCATCGCGTTGCCGCGCAGGGCTTCCGCCTCGGCCCGGCGCGAGTCTCCCGGGGGCAGCGAGGCGACGGCGAGCTCGGCCTTGGCCGCGGCGCGCGCGGCGGCGGCGGGCGAGCCGGCGTTGATCAGGCGGATCGCCTCGAGCGCGAGGGCGTCGGCCTTGTCGCCCTTGCCCGCGTCGATGCGCGAGCGGAAGGAGTGGAACACCGCGTCCTTGTTGTCGCGTACCGCCAGATGGCCGTCGCCGATCAGCGAGGAGGCGACCGCGCCGGCTTGGTCGACGTCGAGGCCGAGCTTGCCGCCGATCTCGCCGACCTTCGGCCAGGGCAGGACGTGGCCGTGCTCGATCTCCGCCCGCACGCGCGCGAGAAAGGCGGACTTGGACGGGCCGCCGGAGCCGCCGTCCGATTCGGAGCCTCCGTCCGAGGCGCCGTCGAAGGACGACGCGCCCGCGGCCTTCGCGGTCGCGGCCGTGGACTTGGGATCGGCGAGCTCGGCGGCCGAGAGCGCGGCGGCCTCGAGCACGGGCAGGGCGCGGACGGGCTCTCCCTTGGACGCCGCGGCCGCGACGGGGCGGGCGAGCGCGGCGGGAATCGCGGACGGAACGGACAGCGAGGGCGTCAGGGGCCCCGCCCCGACGGGGAGCGGAAGGGGCGCTCCCGCGCCGTACGGCGCGATCGCGGCCGGCGGAGGCGTAAGCCGCACCGAGCCCGTGAGGGAGACCCGGGCGACCTGGGCGAAAAGCGGCCCCGGGGCCGCCGCCGCGAGGGCGACGGCGGCCGCCAGGGCCTTGCGCGCGAGCTTGATCACGCGTTTGCGCTCAGCTCTTCGGAGCGTCCTCGGCGGGGACGACCGCGTCGGGGTAGATCTCGTCGTACGTCTTCACGGCCTTGAGCTTGATGCCGTCGCGGACCTCCTGGGGGATGTCCTCGACGTCCTTGAGGTTCGCGTGGGGGAAGATCACCATCTTGTAGCCCATGCGGTGGGCGGCCATGACCTTCTGCTTGAGGCCGCCGATGGGCAGCACGTCGCCGCGCATCGTGATCTCGCCCGTCATCGCCAGGCCGGGCGTGACCGAGCGGCCGGTCAGCGCGGAGATGATGGCGGTCACCATCAGGCCGCCGGCGGAGGGGCCGTCGACCTTGCCCGCCGGGGTGATGTTGATGTCGATGTCGTACTTCGTGAAGTCGAAGTCCTTCAGGCCGAACTTCTCCTTGTTCTGCTTCACGTACTTCAAGGCGTTCTTGGCCGAGTCCTCGATGTCGTCGCCGAACTGCTTGCGCAGCTTCAGCTGGCCGGTGCCGGGCTCTTTGGAAACCTCGACGTTCAGCGTGCTGCCGCCGTAGGTGTTGACCGCGAGGCCCGTGGCCACGCCGATCCCGTTCTGGGCCGTCTCGCGGGGGGAGAAGCGCTCGACGCCGAGGTACTTTTCCACATCCTTCGCGTCGACCTTGCCGGGCGCCTGCAGGCCGCGGGTCTCGGTCCAGGCCGAGATCTTGCGCAGCAGCGACTCGATCTGCTCGCGCAGCTTGCGCACGCCCGCCTCCATCGTGTAGCCCTCGATGACGCGCATGATCGCGGCCTTCGTGAGCGAGGCCTCCTCGGGCTTCAGGCCGGTGACCTTGAGCTTCTGGGGGATGATGTGGCGGTTGGCGATCTCGATCTTCTCGAGCGTCGTGTAGCCGTCGAACTCGATGATCTCCATGCGGTCGCGCAGCGGCTCGGGGATGTTCATGAGCTCGTTGGAGGTCACGACGAACAGCACCTCGGACAGATCGTAAGGAACGTCCAGGTAGCGGTCGCGGTAGGTGTTGTTCTGCGCCGGATCCAGGATCTCGAGCAGGGCGGCCGTCGGGTCGCCGTGGTTGCCGTTGCGGCCGATCTTGTCGGCCTCGTCCATGAGCATGACGGGGTTGACCGTGCCGGCGTTCTTCATCTGGCGCATGATTTCGCCGGGCATCGAGCCGACGTAGGTGCGGCCGTGGCCGCGCAGGACGGACTCGTCGTGCACGCCGCCGAGCGAGAGGCGCACGAACTTGCGGCCCAGCGCCTGCGCGATCGCCGAGGCGATCGAGGTCTTGCCGACGCCGGGAGGCCCGGTGAAGGCGATGATCGCGCCCTTCTTCGAGCCGGTCTTCTTGCGCAGGGCGAGGAATTCGAGCACGCGCTCCTTCACGCGCTCCAGGCCGAAGTGGTCGGCGTCGAGGATCTTGCGGGCCGCCGGGATGTCGAGGTTGTCCTCGGTGCGGCGGCTCCACGGCATCTCGAGCAGCCACTCCATGTACTGGCGCAGCTTCTGCGCCTCGGAGTCCTTGGGATTCATCTCGGAGTACTTGCGGTACTCGGAGAGGACGGTCTCCTGGATGGCGTCGGGCATGCCGATGATCTTCATCTTCGTCTTGAGCGCCTCGACGGTCTTGAGCGCCTCGGCGACGGGCGCGCCGTTGCCGGCGCCGCCCTTCTCGCCGTCGCCCTTGGCCTTGGGCTTGGCCGCGTCGGAGGCGCCCTTGAAGTGGGCCGTCATCTCGAGGATCACGGCCTGCATCAGGGCCTCGGTCGACGGTTCGGCGAGCAGACGCTGCTTGACGGCGTCGGGGAACGGGAGTTCCTGCGCGAGCAGGTTGGCCAGGCGCTCGGAGCTCTTCTCCATCAGCGCGTGCTTCACGACGTCTTTGTCGAGCGCGGGGTCGAGACGGGCGAGCTCCTCGAGCGTGTGCTGGGCGAGGGAGCCGAGATCCTCGAGCCGCTTGGCGTCGCTGGCCTGCTTGGGGTAGACGACCTTGGCGACCGGCACCTCGTCCTTGGCCCCGTAGCCGATGATCTGAACCGTGTCGACGACCGACATCATCACCGACATCTGCGCGGGATTGGACTCGTCGAGGTGGGAGATCCTGGTCAGAACGGCCGCGTCGCTCTGGCCCTTCTCGTTCGAGCCGGCCGTGGTGGCGATCATCCAGCCGCCGTTGCGCAGCGCGAGCTTCACGAGCGCGAGCGTCTTCTCTCCCGTGAAGCCGAAGCGCCGGTCGTTGACGCCGGGGAAGAAGACCTTCGTGAGCGCGATGACCGGGGCGATCGCCGGCCGGCTCGGCACGAGCGGACCGCCGCCGTTCGAGCCGTCGCCGCCGGCGGCGGCGCCGCGGGCGGGGGTGAGGGCCGAGGGAACGTCGCCGGCCGCGCCGGCGCGGCTGATGCCGTCGAAGGCGGAGGCGGCCAGGCCCCGGGCGTCGTCGGCGGACGTGCGGTCTCCGATGCGGGCGACGCGGCCGGCCGCGCCGGTCAGGGCGGCTTTCGCTCCGGCCCGAGCGTCGGGCAGGATCGCGGCGGGGCGCGCGGACGACTTCAGCGCGGCCGGGATCGCGGCGGGAATCGCGGCCGCCGCCGCGGCGTTCGGCACCGGGGCCGCGAGGCTGGGCGCGCCGAGCGGAGAGAGCGAGAGGGCCGCGGGAGAGAGCGGCGCGGACAGGCCCGGGGCGGCGGAGACGCCGCCGATGACGCCGGTGATGCCGACCGGACCGGTTGCGGAAACCGCGGGACCGCTTCTGCCGGCCACCTGCGCGAAGGCCTCGCGGCTTCCCGGAAGCGTGACGAGGAAGGCGGCGAGCAGGACGCGGGCGAGGGTGGTCTTGGGCCGGCGGTTCATGGTCTTCATGACCAGGAGTGTAGCCGTGCCGGAGCGGGAGCGGGGGGGCCGAGAGGGCCCGGACGGGCGGGAAATGGCCCTATTAAAGGATGTGGGCCGAGGGCCTAGGCGGCTTGGGCCCTACGGGGTACGCGGTCCGACCAGTCCACGTCCTTGAAGCGCCGGTGCCCCCACAGGGACTGGGCGGGGTTCTCCCGCATCCAATCCTCGATCTTGTGGGCGAAGCGCTGGTTGTCGGCCTTGTCGTCGTCGGAGAGCTTCATTTCGGGCTCGATGGTGACGGTCACGATCCCGTCCTCTCCGCGGCGCGCGCGGACGGGGAGGACGCCCGCCTCGGTGCGCCGGGCCAGCGGCGCGATCGCGGCCAGGGTGTGCGCGTTGACTCCGAACAGGCGCATCGGCTCGCCCATGGGCGGGGGCATATACTGGTCCATCACGAAGACCACGCCGTGCCCCGCGCGCAGATGCTTCATCACCGAGGGCACCGTGCGAGGCTGGTAAGCCGCGGAAACCCCGACGGACTCGCGCACGGCGGCCATCCATTCGTCGAGCCACTTGGGCTTGAGGTGGCGCGTGACGATCATGACGACCATGCCGTGGAGCGAGCCGATCGCCGCGGCGAACTCCCAGTTCGCGATGTGCGAGGAGACGTACAGCGAGCCCTTGCCGCGGGCGTGGACCGCGCGCCACTCCTCGAGCCCCTCGACGCGCACGTTCTTGAGCACGTAGCGCTTGAAGTGCCCGGGAATCGGCGCGAACATGTGGGACAATTCGAGCACCATGCGCCCGTAGTGCTCGAAGTTCTCGCGCAGGAGCCGCGCGCGCTCTTGCGCGGAGAGCTCCGGCAGGCAGCGGGCGATGTTGTCTTCGGCGATGCGCCGGCGCTTGCGGTCGAAGACCATGGCCAGGCGGCCGCCCCACTTCCCGAGGCTCATTTCAAGGGAGCGCGGCGTCAGGGCGGCCAGCAGTCCGAGCCCGTGAAGCGGAATCCGCAGCAGCAGGGCGAGGACGGGATTCACTTCGGGAGCGTCGGCAGGATCGCGCGGGCGATGGACGGCACCAGCTGAGGGCGCAGCAGCCGCGGATCGTACGGGGCCAGGCGGCGCTCGTTCTCCCGCAGGCACAGCTCGACGAACTGGCGCGGCGAGATGTCTCCGAACTGCGCGTGCGCGTTCATCGTGAAGTTGTCCTGCTCGGCGGTGCCCTTGATGCGGAGCGCGGTCTTCAGGCGCGAGAGCGCCTGCAGCCACATGGCCAGGCCGCGCTTGAACACGTAGCGCGGGCGGCCGGCGTAGGGGAGCTTGGCCTGGTTGTAGGCGACCCAGTTCACGTGGAAGATGATGTGGCGCCCTTCCTCCTGCATGATCGGCTCGAAGAGCTCGACGAGGTTCGGGGGGAAGAAGCCCGAGTCGCGCGCGAGGGCGAACAGGCCGAAGGCGAAGAACGAGTCGAAGCACTCGCCGTAGCCGATGCGCATGAACGCCCAGTTCGGGTCCTTGGGCGCGTCCGGGGAGAACTTGGGCACCGGAATGCCGTACTTCTCGGTCAGGAGCTTGAGGATGTCGGCGTGGCGCTGCTCCTCCTGGCCCTGCAGCGTGATCGCGTGCGAGAGGACGGGGTCCTTCTCGGCGGCGCCCATGGAGAGCACCGCGAGCGCGGTCTCGGCCTCGGTGCGCACGGCCTCCTCCCAGATCGGCAGGGCGCGCAGGCGCTCGGCGGCGACGTCCTCGAGCGGCGGCCACTTCAGCTCGGAGGGCTTGTAGGGATCGTGGCTGTCGACGAAGAAGGAGCAGAGCAGGTCCTTGTGCTCCGGGGAGCCGATCTTGATCGGGGCGAGATGAGCGGGAGCGACGGGGGCCGCGGTGGTCATGGGGATCTCCGACGGAGATTCTACCATTTTGCTATCCTCCCCGTATGCGCTACCTCTTCCTTCTCGTCCTGGCTCTCGTTCCATCCGCGTGCGGACTCCTTTATACGGATATCAAGGTCCCTCGCGGCTACCGCACCGCGACGCCGGCGGAGGTGAAGTCCTCCCCGGACGACCCGACCGTCACCGGCCGCGCATGCAACCGTTCGGCCATCTTCCTGTTCGCGTGGGGCGACGGTTCCTACGCGGCGGCGGTGCGCGACGCGGTCAAGGACAAGGACGGCATCCTCTACGACGTGCGCGCGGACGTCAAGGTCAACGCCTACGTGCTCGGCGCCTACACGCAGGTCTGCACCATGGTCAGCGGAAAGCTCGCCAAGCCGTGAAGGCGCTGATGCTCGTCGTCCTGCTCGCGGCGTCCGCGGGCGCGCGAGGCGAGAACGACGAGGACGTCGCGACGCCCGGGCTCATCCCCGCGGGCGGTCTGATGCTGTACTACAATTCGACGGGTCCGCTGTCCTTCGTGACGATGACGCCAAAGGACATCCCCCAGGGGGCGCGCCCGCTCGGCACGGTGACCGGCACCTCCTGTCAGCGCGGCCTGTCCATCCCGATCACCGCCGACGTGCGCGGGACGTCGATCACCGGCGCCCACGGCGACGGGAGCTTCCAGAAGGCGGTCGCGCACATCAAGGCGCAGAGGCCGGAGACGGCGGGAATCTACGACGTGCGCGTCGATCAGCGCGTGTTCAGCATCCTGGGGATATACCGCAAGCTCTGCACCGAGGTCACGGCGCGGGCGTACGCGGCGCCCTAGGGCGCCTTGTTTCCGCCCAGCATGCGCTGAAGCCAGCCGGCCAAGCCGCCCCGGTGCAGGGCGCAGTCGCTGCGCGGCTCGTCGCCGGCGATGAACAGCTCGTCGAGTTTTCGCGGGCAGCCGGAACGCGCCACCATGCCGGACTCGGGGCACACGACCGTCTCGACGACCGAATCGGGGCGGACGAGCGGCTCGCCGGGGCGGTCGGCGGAGGCCTCCTTCATGAACGCCGCCCACAGCGGCAGGGCGTCCTTGGCGCCGGTCAGCTTGAGGGCGCGATTGCGGTCGTCGCCGACCCAGACGCCGGCGAGCAGGGACGACGTGTAGCCGACGAACCAGGCGTCGCGGCCGTCGTTGGTCGTGCCGGTCTTGCCCGCCGTCGGAAACGTCACGCCGAGGGCGCGCAGCCCCCTCGCGGTCCCTTCGCGGGTCGCGCTTTCGAGCAGGGAGTGCGTCAGGTAGGCGACCGCGGGATCCAAGGCGGGCGTCGTCTCGGGCATCGCGGCCTCGAGGACGGCGCCGTCGGCATCGACGACCGCCGTGACCAGGCGGGGGCTCGCGCGCCGGCCGAGCGCGGCGAACGGCTGGTACGCGGCGGCGAGCTCGAGCAGGCCGACCTCCGAGGCCCCCAAGGCCAGGCCGAGGTCGGAGCGCATCGGGCTCGAGATCCCGCAGGCGCGCGCCGTGTCCTGGATGCGCTTGAGGCCGACGCGCTCGGCCAAGTCCAGCGTCGCGGCGTTGAGCGAGCGCGCCAGCGCGGCGCGCATCGTCGCGGTGCCGTGGTAGACGCCCTCGTAGTTGGCCGGCGACCAGCCCTGCGCTCCTGAGCCGGGGTAGGTCTTGGGCTTGTCGCGCAGGATCGTGGCAGGGGTCAGGTGCATCTCCAGGGCGGCCGCGTAGACGAACGGCTTGAACGTCGAGCCGGGCTGGCGCTGAGCCTGCGTCGCGCGGTTGAACTGGCTCTCCGAGAAGTCGCGCCCGCCCGTCAGGGCGAGCACCGAGCCGTCGCGCGGATCGAGGGCGACGAGGGCGGCTTGGGCGCGAGACGCCGCCAGGGCGCGCCGCGCCGCGCCCTGCAGGAGAGGATCCATGGCGGTGTGGATCGACAGCCCGTGCCGGTACAGGGCGTCGCCGCCGTAGCGCGGGAGCAGCTGGCGCACGACTTCGGCGGCGTAGTAGGCCGACTCGCGCCGGTCCTCGGGCCCCGAACCGCGGCTGAGCTCGAGGGGGGCGGCGAGCGCGGCGGCGAGCTCGGGCGAGGTCAGCATGCCTTCCTCGCGCATGCGCCGCAGGACGTGGTCGCGGCGCGCCTTGGCGGCGGACGGATCCCGGAAGGGGTTGTAGAGGCCCGGTCCGCGGATGACTCCGGCGATCAGTGCCGACTCGGCCAGCGTCAGGTCGGCGACGTCCTTGGAGAAGTAGTGCCGCGCCGCCGAGCGCGCGCCCATCACGCTCGCGGGCCCGTCCTGGCCCAGGTAGATGTGGTTCAAGTAGAGCGTCAGGATGCGCGTCTTGTCGAGGCGCAGTTCGAGGTAGAGCGCCAGGCCCGCCTCGGCGAGCTTGCGGGAGAACGTCCGCCGCGGCGAGAGGAAGAGGTTCTTCGAGAGCTGCTGGGTGATCGTGCTCGCGCCCTGGAGCTCGCCGCCGCGCAGGTTCGACAGGGCCGCGCGGGCCATCGCGCGGAAATCCAGGCCATGGTGGCTCCAGAAGCGCTTGTCCTCGGTCGCGATCACGGCGTCCTTGAGCGCGGAGGGGAGCTGCTCCCACGCGGCGGGCTCGCGCCGTTCGGAGCGGCCGGCGGAGAGCTCGACGACCAGCTCGGGCTCCAGCCTCAGTTCCGGCACGGAGCCTCCGAGCCCGTCGAACAGGCTCCAGGCCCCGACGGCGGAGCGGCGCAGAACGAAGAAGCCGTCGGCCTGCGCCGAGCCCGGGACGCGGTGGCCGCGCAGATGGACGCCGAGCTCGGGCGGCGTCCAGCGGTATTCGCCGCGCGCGGGAACCCCGTCCACGCGGCGGTAGCCGAGACGGTCGAGGCGCTCGACGAGGCGCTGCGCCTCGCCGAGCGCGCCGTCCCTCACGACGAACGGGGCCGACCAGACCCGGGTCGTGAAGCTCTCGCCCAGGCCGTCCAGGACCAGCGTGGAGAGCTTGCGTTGGGCCTGAAGGACGAGCCAGGCGCCCGCGAGGCCGAGCCCCATCAGGACGGCGATCGCGGCCCAGAGGAGGAATTCGCCGCGACGGCGGCGGCGAGACATTTAGAATCGAACGCCGAAGCCGACCTGGTGGGTCTGGCCGAGCGTGCGCTTCTCGCCGAGGGCGTAATCGAGCGTCCAGCGGCCTTCGCGGATGCCCACGCCGACGCTCAGGCGCGAAGCGTCCGAGTTCAGCGTCCAGCCCATGCGCAGCGCGATCGCGGCTCGTTCCGAGAAATCCATGGCGATCTCGGCCCCGAGCGCGCCCGCGGTCTTCACGTCGCGCTCCTTGAGCGCCTCGGCGACGGCGAGGAAGCGCGTTCCGGCGATCGTCGACTCCGCGTCCTTGGCGGGCTCGCGGCTGGCCCAAGACCAGGAGGCGCCGCCGCGCGCGGCGGTCGGCAGGGGTTCGCGCTCGCTCTCGTAGCGGAGGCCGGGGCCGAGATTCTGGACGGCGGCGCCCAGGGCGAGGCCTTTGACCGGCGTGCGCCACTGCGCGCCGAAGTCGGCCGCGGCTCCCGAGGCCTTGGCTTCCTGCGCCAGTTCGAAGCGGTAAAACTTGCCGGTCGCGCCGGCGGAGAGGCCGCCGGGCAAGGCGACGCCCCAGCCCAGGTGGCCCACGAAGTCGCGCTGCGCGGTCCGGGTCTCGGTGGTTCCGCCGGTGAAATGCAGATCGACCTTGCCCGCGTCGTAGTACGACAGGCCCGCCGCGAGCACGCCCAGCGGAAGCGGCCGTCCTCCGGCGATGAAGCCGAAGGTGTCGTCGAGCACCCCGCTGGCGAACGCGCTGTCGAGCTCCGGCTTGCGTGCGGCGGCGAGGCCGGCGGGGTTGGTGCTCAGCGAGGACAGCCCTCCCGGCACCGCCGAGTAGGCGTTCGCCATGCCCGCCGCGCGAGTCGACAGCGCGCGGCGCAAAGTCGCCGCCCCGGCGGCCGACGCGGGCGCGGCGAGCAGGGAGAGGACGGCGGCGGCGAGCAGGGCGCGCGTCATCGGATCAGGACGATCTTGCTCTTCTGGTTGATCTTGGGGCCGGTCACCTGGACGAAGTACACGCCGCTCGGGGCGGCCGCGCCCGAGGCGGAGCGCCCGTTCCAGGTCACGGTGAACGCACCTGCGGGCTGGTAGCCCTCGAAGAGCGTGTTGACCGGCCGGCCCTCGAGGTCGTACACGCGCGCGGTCACCGGGCCGGGGTTGAAGGTCGTGATGTCGACCGTCGTGCTCCCGCCCAGACGCGGGCGCAGGAGGTTGTTGGTCAGCACGACGACGCCGGGGGCGAAATCGATCGTCAGCAGGTTGGACGCGGTCGTCGCGACGCCGTCCGCGTTCGTGACGGTGACGTCCCAGGTTCCGACAGCCTGGCCCTGCGTGGCGAAGTTCGCCGTGATCGTCTGGTCGTCGCTGCGGTTGACGCTCGTCCCGGCGATGGTCGTCGCGCCCCGCGTGATCGAGACGCCGGGAGCGGTCGAGAAGACCTCGCCCTTGATCGTGAGCGGGATCGAGCCGGCGCTCGCGTACACGGTGTTGGGCGAGATCGAGACGGGCGCCGGCGAGCCGGTCAGGGCCGAGCGCGCGTCGCCGGTCGAGTTGAACGATTCGTACGCGGCGTAGTACAGGCGCCAGCGGAAGGAATCCGTGGAGCGCGCGGGCACGGGGAAGGCGAGGGCCCCCGTCGTCACGCCGGTCGAGACGCGGAAGCCCGTTTCCTGGGTGAAGGACGTCCCCAGCGCGTCGCTCGACAGGGCGCTGGCGATCACGGTCGCGCTCGAGCCGGCGGCCAGGGCCTGCGTGTAGTAGAGGCGGATCTTGTTGTCGGCGAGCTTGGAGGCGCCGACCTCGTAGGCGAGAGTGGACAAGGCGACGGCGAAGGAGCCCCACGAGGCGCCCTGGTCGGTGGAGCGGGCGGTGCGGATCGTGCGGTCGGCCGTGGTGGTCGTCGAGCCGGCGATGTAGTACATGCGCCAGTCCCCCGAGTTCAGCACGACCACCTTGGGGTGCGCGACGAAGGCGATGGTCCCCGCGTCGACGTGCGTCGCGCTTTCGTTCGCCCAGGCCAGGCCGTCGGCCGAGGTCGCCGAGTGGATGCGGTAGGCGCCGGTGGTCGACACGATCGAGTAGAGCATGCGGAAGCCGCCGGCGGTGAGCGGCTGGAGGGAGCAGCCGGTGATCGAGCTGGCGGACACGGACGGGACCGTGTTCGTGTCGACGCGCACGCCGGACTCCTTGGTCCAGGCGAAGCCGTTGACCGAGGTCGCGGACAGGATCGCCGGGCCCGAGCTCGTGTGCGGCACCCCGCTGGAGATCGCGGGGAGGTAGTACATGCGCAGGGGCGCGTACGTCGACTCCCCGGTGAAGGCCTGCGGGGCCGCCGAGGACAGCACGACCGCGTTCTCGGGCACGAACACGGGCAGGGCGGCGGCCGGGGAGGCCGCGGCCCAGAGGAGGGCCAGCGCGCCGGCGGCGCGCCGCAGGGAGCGGGCGACGAGGGCCAGCTTGGCGGGGCGTTCGAGCGATTTGATGCGGGCTTCCTCGATCGAAGCGGTGGAGCGGGTGAAGCCCTTCTTCTGATAGACGAGGCGCACCGGCAGGCGCGAGCGCGTGTAGGCCGCGCCGCGTCCGTCGTTGTGGGCGGCGACGCGCGCGGCGACGTCCTTCGCGATGCCGGTGTAGAGGCTCGCGTCCGCGCAGCGCACCAGGTACACCGACCACTCCTTGGGAAGCTTCACGCGCGTCAATCCTAGCAGTCCTCGCGCCGGTCGTCCAGGGAAGGCGGCGTAGGACTTTGGTACTATATTCATATGGGCCCGACGGCCCAGGCGGACCCATGAGGAAAGGCCTATGCTCAAGCTCGTGAGACTCCCGGGCGCACCCCTCGCCCTTCTGCTCGCCGCCGTCCTTCCGGCCCGGGCCTCCCTTCCGGACGCGTCCTGGTCGCTCCTCGCCCAGCCGTTGCCTCTGCCGGCCCGTCCCCTGCCGGCGCCGCCGCCCGCGCTTCCGGCCGCGGCGCCGGCCGTCCCGACCGTCGCCTTCAGGGGGCTGGTCCTCAAAGGGATCCAGTTCAGCCGGACCGACCGCATTCCCGCGTCGTTGGTCGCGGCGATCGACAAGACCGAGAAGAGCCTGCTGCTCGCGCTGTACGACCTGAAGATGGCCGAGCTCGGGGACGCGATCGTCCGCGCCCACCGGCGCGGGGTGGACGTGCGCGTGATCTACGACATGGGCCACGCCAAGGGGCCCGCCGATCCGGCGACGGGCAAGGGGCCCTCGGCGGAGTATCAGGCCCTGCTCGCGGCGGGCGTGCCGGTCCGCCTGCTCAAGGGAGGCGGTTCGTTCGGCATCATGCACCACAAATTCGCCGTGTTCGACGGGGCCCTGCTGTTCACGGGCTCCTTCAACTGGACCCGCGCGGCCGACGAAAAGCACTTCGAGAACGCCGTGTTCAAGGACGATCCGGCTCTCGTCGACGGCTTCGCCCGCTGCTGGAGGTGGATGTGGCCGCTGGCCAAGGAGCCGTCGGCCGCGGCCGCCGAGCTCGCGTCCGGGACCTTCGGCGCGGAGGAGGACGAGGACGCGGTCTTCTCGATCGCGGGCGGCCCCGCGGGCGCCGGTTTCGGGGCGCCGCCCTCCGATCCGTCGCGGCCGGTGTCGTTCGCGGGCGGCGCCTATCCGCGCTACGCCTTCTCGCCCGAAGGCGGCGTCGAGGACCTGCTCGTGGACGCGATCGGGCGCTCGCGCCGCCGCATCGAGGTCGCGATCTTCAGCATGTACTCCCAGCGCGTCGCCTCCGCCCTCGTCGCCGCGAAGAAGCGCGGCGTCGCGGTGCGCGTGGTCGCCGACGCCGGGCAGTCGCGCCGCTCTCAGGCGGTGCGCGCGCTGGCCGACGGCGGCGTGGAGCTGCGCCTGAGCGGCGGCCGCGACGGCCTCGGCGTGATGCACCACAAGTACGCGCTGTTCGACGGCGCCATGCTGATGAGCGGCTCCTACAACTTCTCCCAGAACGCCGAGCTGTTCAATTTCGAGAACGACCTGTTCACCACCGCGCCCGCGGACGCGGCCGCCTTCGGCGGGGAGTTCTCCTTCGTCTGGAAGCAGGCGCGCGTTCCCGCCGACGGCGACCTCGCCGCGCCCAAAAGCCTATAATCCCGGCATGGATTTCGCCCGGGAGTGGACCCTCTTCGCCGGCGCCCTCTTCGCCTTGATGGGGACCTCCCTGGCGGCCGCCGCGCGCCGCAGCGCGGAGGACGCCCTGTCATGGGAGCGCCAGTGGCGCCAGGCGGCCGGCGTGCCGGAGCCGCGCGAGACGGATCCGGGCCGGCGGCGCGGCCTCGTGCTGGCCTACCGCTTCGGAGGCTTGTTCTTCGCGGGGATCGGCCTCGGTCTGCTGTGGGCGGCCGCGGCGGGGCGGGAGCCCTTCCCCGTGCGCGAGGGCGGGCGGAGCGCCGCGGCCGGGGGCGCGTTCCTGCTCCTGGCCGGGGCCGCGCTCGCGTACAAGGCGTGGCTGAGCCGGGGCCGGCGCGGTCCGCGCTTCCTCGACGGGGAACTGCTCGCGCAGGACGCGCCGGCTCCGGCGGGCGAGCGCGTCGCCGACGCCTGCGCGAGCGCGATGGTCGCGCTGTTCCTGGCGTTCGGCGCCCGGCTCCTGCGCGAGGGCCTGCGGTGAGCCCGGCCTCGGTGTGGGCCGCGACGGTGCTCCTCGCGGCGCTGGGCGTGGCGGGCGCGGTCGTGCCCGCTCTGCCCGGGGCGCCGCTGATCCTCGCGGCCGCGGTGCTCCACCGCTGGCTGCTTCCCGGCTACGTTTCGGCTTGGACCCTCGCCGTCCTGGCCGTCCTCGCCGCGCTCAGCGTCGTCGTCGACGTGCTGTGCGGGATCGCCGGGGTGAAGCGCTTCGGCGGCGGGCGCTGGGCCGCGCTGGGCGCGGCCGCCGGCGCGGCGATCGGCCTCTTCTTCGGTCCGCTCGGCATCGTCGCCGGGGCCGTCGCGGGCGCCGCCTTGTGCGAACTCGCCCTGGACCGGCGCGCGTTCGACCAGGCGCTGAAGGCCGGCGCGGGAGCGGCCTTGGGGCTCCTCGTCGGCACGGCCGCCCGCGTGGGACTGGCCCTGCTGATGGCGGCGTGGCTGGCCGTCGACCTGGCCTGGGGCTAGGCCTTCGCGTCCCAGACGGCGGAGGCGAAAGAGACGATTCCGCCGGCCGGATCCGGAGCCTGGCCGTAGGTCAGCAGCCGCCCCGGCTCGGTCGCGCCCAGGGCTTTCATGAGGCGCACGCCGGTGTAGAGGGCCGAGAGCCCGCACACTTTCCGCCAGTGGCCGTCCGCGACGACCGAGCGGTAGAAGCCGTCGGCGTCGAGCGCCAGCGCGTCGACGAGCGATTTGCGGTCCTCGGCCTCGATCTTCTTCGCCAGTTCGGGCGTGATCTCCACGTCGTCGCCGAAGCGCGGGCCGACGTGCGCGAGGTCGATGCCGCATAAGACGGCGACGGAGCGGCCGGCCGCCTTCTCGGCGGCGAGCACCGCGCCGAAGTCCTTGATGGCCTTCTCGATGGTGGGGATCTTCGACGGCGCCTCGTCCGGAGAGAAGCGTTCGAAGCTGGAGACGAGGATCGGCACCCACTTCGGCGCCTTCTCGCGCCACAGGTACTTGAGCCACACCGCCTGGAACTCGAGCGAGTGCTCGTTCTTGTGGGTCCACTCGTCGGCGCGCGGCTCGTACCACACGCGCTCGGACAGGCGCGAGTATAAGGCATCATCGACTTCCATGGAGCCGAAGGGGGTCTCGTAGCTCTTGTTGGTGAACACCCACGGCGAGTCAGGGGAGACGTGCGCGACGCCCAGCGCGACCACGACGTCCGGCGGCCGGCGCTCGGAGAGCGCCTGGTAGGCCCAGGCGTACGCGGGGCCGCCGCGCGCGAAATCGATGTGGGGCGCGGCGAGGCCGAGGGGGGGCGCCTTCGCGGGCTCGGTTTCCTTGTCCTTGCCGGGGCCCGTCTCCGCGGTGAAGAACGCGCCGAGGCGTCCGGCGAGGGGGAGCGACTCCGCGGGGTAGGCCGTTCCGGCGAAGACCGCGGGGCGCTTCGGGTTGCCGCGGAACAGCTCCGCCGCCTTGATCCGCTTCTCGGCGACCGCGGGGGTCTCCAGATAACCGGCTTCGTCCAGGGCGCGCGCGAGATCGGCCACGACGTCCACGGCGATCTCCGAGCCGGTCCCTTCTTTGAACGCGGCCGCCAGATCGGCGGCCGTGCGCTTCCCGTCGAGCAGCGAGATCAGGAACATCCCGCCGCCGGACAGCGCCAGCGGCTTGTCGGTCAGCTCCTCGAGGTCGCGGAGAACGAAGACCGGCTTGCCGTCCTCCTCGGCCGGCACCGCTTCCAGCCTCGAACGCAGGGCTGGAAGCGGCTCGCCGGTTCCGGAGGGGATCGTCAGGGCTGCGCCTCGGCCGAGACCGAGCTCAGCAGGGACGCGAACGTGGCGCCGAGTCCGGCCACGCGGTCCTGATGCTGGAGGGCGGGCAGCTTCTCGTTGACGACGTCGATCTTGGTGACGTCCTCGCCGCGGCAGCCCTCGTTCGTGCACACGTTCGACACGCGGCAGGAGCCGCGGTAGACGTAGTCCTGCTCGCCGCGGACGAGGATGCCCTCGACCAGGCCGGTGCGGGCGTTGAAGACCGCCGAGCCGGAATTGCCGCCGTAGGTGTCGAGGTTGGCGATGAAGTAGCCGTTCTTCGAGTTGTCGCGCACCTCGGCGCCGCCCGCGATCTTCGTCGGCAGGCCGGCCGGATGGCCGATGACGACGATGGGCGTCTTGTTGGCGATCGCGCCCTTGGACAGCTTCAGCGGCGCGTGGCCGGAGACGGGCCGGTCGAGCTTGATCAGCGCCCAGTCGGCGCCGTCGTTGACCTGGTCGCGGCCGAGCAGCTTCTTGCAGCCGTAGACCTCGGTCGCGGGCACCGACGTCGGCATCTTGCCCTTCTCCTTGACGGAGAAGCCGAACACGAACTTGGTGTTCTGGCAGGAGGCCTCGGAGGTGATGCAGTGGCCGGCCGTCATGATCAGGTCGGGGGCGATGAGCGAGCCCGAGCAGAAGGCGGCGGTGACCTGCTCGTAGAAGGGCTCGTCCTTGCACAGGCCCATGCCGGGACCGTACGGATCGACGTCGAGCTTGGCCACGGCGCCTTCGGCCTTCACCGAGGACGCGTTGACCAGGGCGACGGTCGAGTCGGCCATGGAGCGCAGCTTCGCGTTGTCCGTCTGATACAGGTCGATGCGGTCGTCCGCGCCGTAGATGACCTGCCCGTCCACCTGCGCCGACGCCGTCAGCCGCAGGGCGGCCGCCAGGACGGCGGCCGTGATCATGAGTCTCTTCATTGATTCCTCCTCACCAGGGATGCGTCGGGCCCATTTCAGCAAAGGGCCGGAGGGGAGTCAAGGGAAAAAAGGACTAAAGTCCTAGTTCGTTCTGGGACCTTCGGGCCGGCTAGGGCCGCAGCTGCGGGGCCAGGGCCTTCTCGTCGCCGACCACGACCGTCACCATCTTCTCCGGGTCGAGGTAGCGGCGCGCGACGCGCTGGATGTCGGCCGGCGTCAGCGCGTTCAGACGCTCCACGTAGGTGGCCAGCTCGCGCTCCGCGGACTGCTTGTTGCGTTCGTAGCCCGCGAGCGAGTCGGCCGCGTAGTCGATGGACGACAGCCGCAGGAGGAAGAGGCCGGCGAGGTAGCGCTTGACCGCCTCGAGCTGCCGCTCGTCGACGAGGCCGTCCCGCATGCCCGCGATCTCCTTGCGCATCTCGGCGAGCGCGGCGGCCGCGACCTCGTTGCGGACCTCGGCGGTCGCCGTCCAGAGCAGGCCCTTCTCGAGCGCCTGCGGGCGGGAGTACGCGCCGTAGGTGTAGGAGTTCTTCACGCGCAGGTTGACGAAGAGGCGCGAGGTCGCCGAGCCGCCGAGGATCTGGTTCATCACCGAGAAGGCGAGGTAGTCGGGATCCGTCGGCTTGAGATCGACGGCCTGGGAGACGGTGAGGTTGGCCTGCTTCGAGCCGGCGCGGTCGACGAGGGCGGTGCGCGCCGGTCCCTGCGCGGGCAGGTCCGGGATCCGCGGCGCGGCGGACGCGCCGGTCCAGCCGGCGAACGCGGCCTCGAGCTGGGCGCGCAGGGCCGCCGGGTCGGCGTCGCCGGTCAACGTGAGCGTCGCGCCGTCGGGCACGTACGAGCGCCGGAAGAAGTCGGCGATCTTGCCGCGAGAGATCGCGCCGATCTGCGCGTCCTCCAGCGCGGGCCTTCCGTAGGGGTGTTCGGCGCCGAACAGCTCGGCCTTCATGCGCTCGGAGGCCATGAAGTCCGGCTTCGCGCGCTGCATCTTGAGCTCCTCGACCTTGTTCTCCCTCCAGAGCGCGACCTCGTCCTCGGGGAAGGTCGCGGTGGAGAGCACGTTCGCGAGCTCCCGGAAGAACGCCGCGGAGTTGCGCGACAGGCCGGAGGCGAAGACGTCCAGCCACTCGACTCCGCGAATGACGTCGAGCTTCCAGCCCAGGCCCGCGAAGGCGGCGGCGAGGCCGCGGGCGTCCCGGCCGGCGGCGCCCTGGAGGAGCAGCTCGGCGGCGGCGGCCGACAGGCCGTCCTCGCCCGGGCGCTCCGCCACGCGTCCGGCCGCGAATGAGAGCCGCGCCTCGAGCAGGGGCAGGCGGGAGTCGCGCACGAAGGCGACCTTGAGGCCGTTGGAGAGCGTGAAACGCTCGATGGCCGGGACCTTCGCGGCGGGCTGGGGATCGATCTCGGGGCGCGGGTCGCCCTCGGGACGCGGCGCGCGCGTCGGCTTGGGCGGCGTGGCGGGATCGACCGACAGGACGAGGCTCGGGGCCGGGCGCGCCTCGACGACGGCGCGTCCCTTGCCGACGATCCACTCCTTCAGCGCGGCCTTGACGTCGGCGACCGTCACGGACATCAGGTCCGCGAAATCCCGGGAGAGGTTCTCCGGATCGCCGACCATCGCGGCGTAGGAGCCGGCGGTCTTGGCGCGCTCGATGAGCTGCTCGAGGTCCTTCGTCCACGCGAGCTCGACGCTCGTCTTGGCCGCGGCGAGCTGGGCCTCGGTCGGACCCTCCTCGGCGAGACGCGCGAGCACGGCGTCCGTGAGGCGCAGGGCCTCGTCGGCCGTGGCGCCCTTGAGGGCCGTCATGACGCCGAAGAGCTCGGGGCCGCCGGGATTGAACGGCCCGGTCCACCAGGGGAAGTTCGTGCTCGCCGACAGAGCGATCTTGGCGTCCTTGACGAGCGCGCGGTACAGCGGGCTGTCCTCGCCCGCGCCGAGTATCTCGCCGAGCAAGGTCAGCGCCCAGTAGTCCTTGGTGCCGCGCTCCGGGGCGTTCCAGCCCGTCATGAGCAGGGGGACCTTGGCGAACTTGTCTTCGATCACGCGGCGCGTCTCCCCGGTCATGCGCGGCTCGGAGAGGTCGGGAGCCTGCGGCAGGGGCTTGGACTCGAGCGGGCCGAAGAAGCGCTCGGCGAGCGCGCGGGCCTCATCCTCGGTCACGTCGCCCGCGAGGGAGAGCACGGCGTTGTTGGGCGCGTAGTGCTTCCGGTAGAACTCGCGCACGTCCTCGAGGCGCGCGCCGCGCACGTCGGCGGCCTCGCCGATCGTGGTGTGCCGGTTCTCCCACTTGCGGAACGCGGTCTCCGCCATGCCGGCGTCGCGGGCCTTCGCGTAGGCGGCGTTGACGTAGCGCAGGCGCATCTCCTCGAGCACGACCTGCTGCTCGTCGGCGAGCGCGAGTTCGTCCACGTTGAGCTTGGACATGCGCTCGGCCTCGGCCCAGAGCACGGTCTTCAGGGCGCTCTTCGGGACGACGGAGTGGTAGGTGGTGTTGGAGCGCATCGTGTACGCGTTGCGCACGCCGCCGTTGGACTCGATGAGGTGCGAGATCTCGCGCGGCTTGAGGCTCTTCGTGCCCTGGGCCATCAGGTGCTCGAAGAGGTGCGCGAAGCCGGAGAGGCCGGGCGTCTCGTGCATCGAGCCGACGTTGTAGGTGATGGAGACGGCGACGACGGGCGCGGTCTTGTCGGTGTGGACCACGACCTTGAGGCCGTTGGCCAAGGTGAAGGTCTTCACGGGCAAGGACAGGCCGGGGGCGGCCGCGCCTTCGGCGGCGGAGACGGCGTCCGCGGGGCGGCGCGCGGCGCTCCCGTCGAACTGCGCGTCGGCGGGGCGGTCGGGCGCGGAAGCGGCGGCGCGCAGCACGGGCAGCGCGCGCGCGGGCTGGGCTTCGGGCTTGATCGGTTCCATGGCCTTGGCGGCGGCGGGCCTCGCGGCCGGCGCCGCGGGGATCATGGCATTCAAGACGGGGGAGGCGGAAGGGGCGGCGAGCGACGGCGCGAGGACGGCGGGCGCGAGGGCCGGGGCGGCGAGGGAGGAGGGGGAGAGGGCGGGCGTCGCGGGAAGGCCGAGCGAGGGCGCCAGCGGGGCGTTCGCGGCGCGGCCGGCGAGCGTCTGGGCGTTCGCGAGGGGCTGGAGGATCAGGATCAGCGAAAGGGAGGCGCTCATGGTCTTCATGCGGTGATTCTAGCGCGAAGCCCCTCGATTCCCCGAGGGACCGAGGGCCTATTATTAGGAAGGAAATGGGCCTAGGGAACTTTTCCGGGGCGGGGGAGTCCCATCCTCAACGGCCGCTGGGCCGGGGGAGGCGGATATGAAGATTCGATTCAGTCTGGTCGCGGCGGTCCTGATGTCCGGCGTTTTCGCGAAGGCGGCGGAGGCCCCGTCGCGCCCGAGCGTCGAGGTGGTCTTCGTGCTCGACACCACGTCGAGCATGGGCGGGCTCATCGAGGGCGCCAAGCAGCGCATCTGGTCCATCGCCAACGAGATCGCCAAGGGCAAGCCCGGCCCGCGCGTGAAGATGGGGCTGGTCGCCTTCCGCGACAAGGGCGACGAGTACGTCACCAAGGAGTTCGACCTTTCGGACAACCTCGACAACACCTACAAGGATCTTCTCTCGCTCTCCGTGGGCGGCGGCGGGGACGGCCCCGAGCACGTGATCGCCGGCCTCAAGGCCGCGGTGGAGAAGATCTCGTGGAGCAAGGACCCCAAGACGTTCAAGGTGGTCTACGTCGTCGGCGACGCCGCCCCGCACGAGGACTACGGCGACTCTCCGACGCTCGCCGCCGTCATGGAGAAGGCGGTGCGCCGCGGGCTGGTCGTCAACTCGGTGCAGTGCGGGGCGGATTCGTCGACGACCTTGGCTTTCAACCGCATCGCCCGCATGGGCGAGGGGCGCTTCCTGCCGGTGCCCCAGGACGGCGGCATGGTCGCGACGGCGACGCCCTTCGACGACAAGCTGGCGTCCCTGTCCGCCCGCTTCGAGGGCACGGGCCTGGCCTTCGGCCGCGCGCGGCGCAAGGCGGAGGCCGACGCCGGCCTCGCCGCGTCCATCCGCGGCATGGCGGCGGCCCCGGCCGCGGCCGAGCGCGCCGAGTTCAAGGCCCGCGCCGGCTTCGGCGTCTCGTCGGACCTGGTCGCGGCGGTCGAGGAGAACAAGATCGCGCTCAAGGACGTGAAGGAGGACGAGCTTCCCTCCGCCCTGCGCGACATCCCGGCCGACAAGCGTCAGGCCAAGCTCGACGAGATCGCGGCCGAGCGCAAGAGGGCCAAAGCCGAGATCGACGCCCTGGCCGCCAAGCGCGCCGACTGGCTCCGGAAGGAGGCGGGCGCTCGCCGCGCCGACTCGTTCGACACGCGCCTGGTGGAGGCGCTGAAGACGCAGGCCGCGAAGAAGGGGATCGTCTACTAGACGGCGCGCGATCCTGAAAACGGGACGGCCCCGGCTCGCGCCGGGGCCGTCCTCATTTTAAGCGGCTAAACTGGAGGTGCGAGCGGGATTCGAACCCGCGAATAATGGTTTTGCAGACCATCCCCTTGGACCACTTGGGCATCGCACCGTCGAAGAGATTATACTGAATTTGGCTTGCTGAGCTCAGGCGTTCAGCCCGAGTCCGCGCTCATAGCGCGCGTTCATCCGGCGGTGCGAGCCGCCCAGGAGATAGGCGAGCTTCATGCGCTGGTTGAGAAGGGATTGGCGCCAGGGGCCGTTGGCGCGGAAGCGGACGGCGGAGGTGATCGAGACGAAGGGGGCGAGCGCGGGCGGACCGCTCTCGCGGAGGATCAGGGACAACTCCGTGTCTTCGAATATCTCCACCGGCGGAATCGGCCGCGTCAGGAGCCGGCGTTCGAAAAAAATGCAGTGATCGAGGTAGACGATCCCCTTCATGCCGAGGCGGATCCGGTTCGAGTACCAGCTCGTGAACCGCAGCAGCGGATGATCCCAGTCGAAGGCGTGCGTGAAGCCTCCCCAACCCCAGCCGCCGGCGCCCTCGGCCAGCCAGCGCAGGCCGGCCGCCGGGAGCAGGCTGCGCGGGTGATGAAGGAGGATCATCTCATGCGACGCGGCTTCGATGCCCGCCTGAAGGCGGGCGCCCCGCGAAGGCCCGTCCACGGCGACATGGCGAGAGACCGGAGCACCCGCGGGGGGAGGATCCCCGGCGCATATGACCTCGACGCCTTCGACCGCGGCGAGGCTGGCTAGAATGCGAGGAAGCCACTCCATTCCGTTGCGGTGCACCGGAATGACGACCGACAGCTTCACGCGGCGCAGGACCCGCCGCCGAGCACGCAGAACGAGGCGCAGTTCGGGTGTTGAAGCGCGACCGGGCGCCAGGACGCCTCCAGCGTTTCTCCGAGCTCGAATCGCGCGTCGTACGGTATGAGCGTGCACGCCAGCACGGCGGGGCGCGTTTCGCCGCGGCGCTTGACCACCATGCGTGAGGAGGCGCACATCATCGCATCCGGCGACTTGCCGAGGATGCCCCAGCACTCGGTGGTGATCTCGGGGAGCTCGTCGCCGGCGCCCATCTCGGGAAAAATCGTCAGGGGGACGTCTCGCCCGATCGCGAGCCGGTATCCCGCGCGCGCGGCGGCTTCGTCTTCATCGACGAAGGTCCGTCCCGCGACGGAGGCTTCGAATCCGGATTCGAGCAGCCAGCGCAGTCCGGCCATCGTCTTGTCGAAGGCGCCCGCGCCGCGTTCAGCGTCGTGGGCGGCGGGGGTGTGATGATCGAGCGAGACGCGCAGACGCAGGCCCGCGGGACGGCGCTCGCGCAGGTCCAGCAGCTCCCGCTTTCGATTCGTCATCGGCGCCATCGCGTTGGTCAGGATGAGCGCGGAGAAGCCTCGCTTCAGGCATTCCTCGGCCATGGCGAGCAGATCCGGGTTCATGAACGGCTCGCCCCCGGTGAAGCCGATCTCGCTCGCGCCCATCCGCTCCGCCTCGTCGAGAAAAGGCGCGATCTCGGTCAGGCGCAGGTATTCGAGGCGGTCGTTGCGCGGAGACGACTCGATGTAGCAGTTCTCGCACTCGATGTTGCAGCGGGTGCCGGTGTTGAACCACAGGGTCTTCAGCGCGACGGGCGCGACCGCGGCGCGAGGCCGGCCTTTCGCCGTGGTCTCGGCGACCGCCCACTTAGCAGCAGGCGCCATCGTTCTTCTGCTCCGCGGAGAAAGGGATGCTCGTCCCGCAGCCCGGAAAGATGCCGAAGTGCTTCGTCGTGTCGCCGAAGAATTCGAAGTGGCGGCGGAAACGGGTCTTTTCGAGCATCAGGGCGGTGTTGCCGCACACGGTCATGATGCGTCCGGATTCGAAGCGGTGATGGCCGTCGAGCAGGAACGCCGACGGGGCGTCCGGAAGCGTCCCTTTGTAGCGCACGGCCTGGCCGAAGTCCTCGCACGCGGGCTCGAGCCCGGCGAGCTTGAAGAGCCGGTAGGTCGCCGAATAGAACCGGATGTCTCCGACGCGATCCCGTATCGGGCCGGCGTCGACCGACAGGGGCCGCGATTCCACGAGCCTGGGGTCGGCGAATCCGGCGCTCTTGGCCAACTGAAGGAAATCGTTCCAGTAAAGCGCGCCGCCGAGGCACTCGCCGTACAGCACGGGATCTTCCCTGAGCTCCGCGGGCACGCGCCGGTCGGCGTAGACGTCCGAGAAATACAGCTCACCGCCTTCCTTCAGAACCCGCTTGGCTTCGCGCAGCACGGCCTTCTTGTCGCGCGCCAGATTGATGACGCAGTTGGAAACGATCAGATCGAAGGACGCGTCTTCGAGGCCGAGCGCATCGAGACGTGAGATGTCGCCCTTGAGGAATTCGACGTTGCCGTAGCCGAAGACCTGAGCGTGGTGCGCCCGGTTGCGCTCCGCGACCGCCAGCTGCTCGTCGGTCATGTCGACGCCGGTCACGCGCCCCTCGCGGCCGACGAGCTGGGAGAGGATGTAGCAGTCTCGCCCCGAACCGGAGCCCAGGTCGAGGACGCTGAGTCCCGTCAACTCGTTCGGGATGGTCAGGCCGCAGCCGTAGTAGCGGGAGACGACCTCGTCGCTCACCTTCGAAAGGGCGTCGCGCACGGCCCGAGGCAGATCCGAGGGGGAGCAGCAGGCGTCGGTCTTCAGGTCGGCGCCGCTCTTGAGGGTTTTGCCGTAATAGTCGCGGACGCCGGCTTCGATATCGACGGGCATGGGCAATTCCTCCTGGGATCAGCGATCATCGCAATTCTTTGAGTCGAGTGGAACCCTCGCTTGCGGCCCTCTCCAAATCATTACGCGCCGCCCGGGGATTCGGATTCATCGTTTAAAGTGGTATCGTGGCTCTCAATCCATGAATCCGGACGAAGCCGCGGCGCGTATATCTGAGCAGAGGGCCATGCTGGGCGAAGAGGCCGACTGCCTGTCCCGCGTCGCCCGCGCGCGGGACGAGAGCGCCTTCTCGCGGCTGTACGACCTGCAGTCGCCGTTGCTGTTCTCGCTGGCTTGCCGGATGCTCGGCAGCGAAGAAGACGCGCAGGAAGTCGTTCAGGAGGTCATGCTCAAGATGTGGCGTGAAGCCGGCCGTTATGATCCGGCGCGGGGCTCGGTTCGCGCTTGGTCCGTGACGATGACGCGCAGCCGTTGCCTGGACAGGCTGCGCAGCCGCGCCGTGTTGAGGAGGCACGAATCGCAGCCGGCGGCCGACTCGCCCGAGCCGGCCGACGACGCGCCGATGGCCGTCGAGGACATGCTGCGCGCTGAAACGCAGGCCGTCGTGAGGCGGGCTTTGAGCGCGCTCCCCGACGAGCAACGGCGCGCCCTCGAGGCTTCATTTTTCGACGGACTCAGCCAGTCGCAGATCGCGGCCGAGACGGGGGAGCCGTTGGGAACCGTCAAGACGCGCGTGCGGCTGGGCATGAGAAAGTTGGCGGAGCTGCTCAAGGCGCACGTTTGACATGAACCAGGAAGATCACGACCCCATGGATCCGGAGATCGCGGCGCTTCTGGCGCACGCGGCGCCGGAGCGCAGGCCTCCCGCGGCTCTTAAGGGAAGGATCATGGCGTCGCTGCGCGGCGACGTCCGCCCGCCGCTCGTCTCCCGTCGTTGGGCGCTGCCGGCGTTCGCGGCCGCGACGGCGGTCGTCCTGCTTGCCGTCTACATGATCCCGCGCGGCTCGGAATCGATCACGGTCGTTTCCACGGCCGGTGCCGTCTCGGTGGGAGGCCGTCCCGCGTCCGCGGGGGCCGGCGTCTCCGGCGGCCAGGAGATCTCCGTCGCCGCGGACGGCGAGGCGGTCGTGCGCATCGGCGGCGCCGGCGGCTTCCGGCTCAGCCGGGGCGGGCGGGCGCGCGTCCATGCGCGCGACGGGGGCGTCGAGGTGGTCGTCGATTCGGGCTGGCTGCTCAACGCGGTCCGCAACGGAGCCCGCTACAGCGTGAAGACCCCGCACAGCCGCGTCACGGCGTTGGGAACCGATTTCATCGTGAAGGTCCGTGAGGGCCGCGCCTACGTCTGCATCTGTCACGGCCGCATCGGACTTTCCGGCGATTTCCCCGAGCCGGAAATCTCCTCCGAGGGTCATGGGGCGCTTCAGGAACCGTCGTTCACGCCGGACGGCGCCTACGGGCTCCAGGGACATTCCGACGCGGAGATCGGCGAGTTGCGCGCCGCGATCGGACTGTCGCGGTAGCCCGCTTCCCTATTTCTTGGCGCGCGCGCCCATCAGCGCCGCCGCCGCGATGCAAAGGAGGGCGAGTCCCTGTTGGTGCGACAGCCCCCAATATCGCTCGGGCCGCCCGTCGCCTCGTAGGGCGTCCATCAGCAGCCGCAGCGCGCCGTAGAGCGCGAGATAGACGCGGAAGGCCGATCCCTCGGCCAAGCGGCCGGAGCGCGTCGCGCTCAAGGTCCGCGCCGCGGCCAGGCCGACGAAGATCAGCCCGGCGGCCTCATAGAGCTGCACGGGGTGGAGGGGGACTCCGCGAAGGGGCTCCGGAATGAGGCAGGCGGGGTGCGTGAATCGCACGGCCCAGGGCGCGCTCGAGGGCGCGCCCGGGCAGCAGCCGGCCGCGAGGCATCCCAAACGTCCGACCGCATGACCCAGAGGCAAGACGACGGCGAAATAGTCGGCGCCGCGCAGGAAGGACGCCTTCATGATCCGAGCGAAGAGCAGGCCGGCGAGCGTCGCGCCCGCGAGGCCTCCGAAGAAGACGAAGCCCGCGCCGAAATCGGCGAAAAAACGGAGCCGGCCCGACGAGTAGTGCTCCCAGGCCAGGACGACGAACAGGCCTTTGGCTCCGGCGATGGCGCCGAGAACCAGGCTCCAGGCGGCCGCCCAGAACGCGTTTTCCGAGAGGCCGAGTTCTTCTCGCCGGGACTTGAGCCACAACAACGAGCCCGCGAAGGCCGCCGCGCTGCAAAGGCCGTAGGTCCAGAACGGGCCGATGAAAGGCAGCATTTGCTAACCTTGCCTCCTATGATCATCCCGGCTTTGTCTTTGCTCGTCGTCTCGGTCGGGCATGCCGCGCCCGCGCCCGTCGTCTATGATCCGTCGTGGCCGCGCGTGCTCGAGCGCTTCGTCGACGAGCGCGGGCGCGTGGGCTTCGCCGCCGTCAAAGCCGATCCCGCGGATCTGCGCGCGCAGACGGACTTCGTCGCGGCGACGGCTCCCGAGGCGGTGCCCGAGGGGGCGCCGCGTCTGGCCTACCTCCTCAACGCCTACAACGCCTTGGCGATGAGCCACGCGGCGCACTCGGGCCTGATGCCCAAGTCCAAGGTCCGGTTCTTCTTCCTTTCTCGTCACGACGTGGGCGGGCGGCGGCTGTCTCTTCACGCGCTCGAAAACAAGGTGATCCGCCCCTTGGGAGATCCCCGCGTCCACTTCGCCTTGAACTGCATGGTGCGCGGCTGCCCGCGACTGCCCCGGGAGCCGTTCTCGCCGGAAATTCTGCAGGCGCAGCTCAACCGGGCGGCCGTGGAGTTCTTCGGTGAAAGAAGGCATGTGCAGGTCGACGAGGCGGCGCGCGTCGTCCGGTTCTCCGCCATCCTGGACTGGTACAAAGAAGACTTCCTGGCCGCGGCGCCCTCGCTGATCTCCTACGCCAATCGCTTCCGGGAGTCGAAGATCCCGGAAGACTTCAAAGTCGAGTTCCTGCCTTATGATTGGGAACTCAACTCGCGGGACTGACGCCCCTCGTAGTAGTCCTGCCGCAGGCCGGAGGCGTTGATCTCGCACATCGGCGTCAGCCGGCCGTCCACCGGCGCCTGGAAGGCGCAGAGAGATAGGCGTTCCTGCCCGAGCGGAGTCGCCGTCTCCTCCCGGCTCATGAAGTGGTGGGTCACGAAGTTGAAATAGCGCGCCCGGACTCGGCCGCCGATCAGGCCGGCCAGCAGCGGCCAAGGCCGGCCGTCGCTCGCGCGGCCGAGCAGCCTCCACGCGTGCGGCAGCGCGCTCGACGCCAGAAAGCCGGGATGACGCACGAGCATCCCGAGGACGCGGCGAGCCGCCGCCGCGCGTCCGTCGAGCCGGAAACTCGCCCCGCCGAGCCGCGCCAGCAAAGCCTCCAGGCTCCGGGCGTCCTCATTTCGATTCACTTGATAAAGAGGTTCGAAGACGGGCGCTTCGCCCAGGCCTTCGAAAACGAGGCCTTGGACGAAGCGGCTGCAGGCCGGGTGACCGAGGAAGCCGGAACCGTCGAGCAGTTCGGGCCGTCCGGCGCCCCGGGCCACGCGCTTCCAAAGCTCTTCGGCGCCGACGCCATCCAGGTCCTGTTCCGTGCGTCCGACCGGCGCCACGGGAAGGAAGCTCGCCATCTTGAAAGCGTCGGCATTGGCGAGATACCAGCGCGCCACGCCCGGCACTTCGTCGAGGTTGCCCCGGTGCACGGTCATCGTCGAGGCGGCCTCGAGCTTTCGCCCCGTCTTGCGCCGCGCGCCTCGGATCATCTCCGCGAATTCCGCCCGGAGCCCGTGCAGCTCCTCCTCCCGGGTCGCCGTCCCGTAAGCGCCCCGGCGCCCGCGCATCGTGGTGTCCACGTGAAACGAGATCTCGGTGAGCCCGCCGCGCTCCATGAGCCGCTCGAGCATGCCCGGACGGCGGCGGAGGGTCTCCCCGTGCGTCATGAGCATGGGCACGAGACCCTGGGCGCGCGCGTAAGAGATGAGTTCGACGAGCTCGGCCTCCGGCCGCAAGGTCGCTTCGCCGTCGGTGATCTGGAGGTTCCCGCCCGGGCCGAGCCATTCGCGCAGAATCCGGACCTGAGCCTTGATCTCCTCGAGCGGCTTGGGTCGCGCCGCGTCGGCTTCCGAGCCCAGGTAGCAGCCCCGGCAGGAAAGATCGCAGCGCGGCATCAGTCCGATCGTGGCGCCGCAGCCCGCGTAGTGGCGGCCGAGGAACTGCCCGGGTCGCCGCAGGGCCTCGGGCACGCGCTCCCAAGCCCGGGCGAGCGCGCGCCGGGTCGCGGCGCCGATGGGATCGAGCATCACGCCGGCTTCAGCGCGGAGCCGTCTTGCGCGCCTCGCAGTCCGACTTGAGCGTGCCTTCGAGCCCCGCGCAGGACTCCGTCGACGAATTCGCGGCGGGCTTGTTCCACCAGTAGCATCCCGTCGCGGCGCCCGCGAGCGCGGCGATCGCCGTCACCATCACTATCGTCTTCATATTCATGCGTCCTCCAGACTCAGTCGGCTTGGTTGGGGCGACGGCGGACATCGTATTATACTTCCCGCAGGCGGCGCGCGGCGGCGCGATGAATCCAAACGGCGCGGCCGCGCGTACTGTTGGCAGCGCGACGCGCATGCGGGCGCCAGGGGATGCGGAGATGCGGATGAAACGCTTGATCGTCGTGGCGCTGTCGGCGTGGTCGGCCGTCGGCGCGGCGCGGGCGGAAGAGGTTTTCCTGCATCAGTACTCTTTCCAAGAGAAGCTTGGCGGATCGTCGGCCGCATCGGAAGGCGCCTCCGGCCGGGGACGGCTGAGGATCGATGAGACCGAGTTCTCTTACGTCGCGCGCGTGCCCGTCTCGGAGGCCCTGAGCTTGATGGGGGGCGCCGGCTACCGCAGGACGGAGCTGGCCGCGGCCGGGGCGCCCTTGCCGTCGCTGCTGCAGGCGGCGTCGTTGCGGCTGGGCGCCGAGTGGCTTCTCGACCCGCGCTGGTGGGTGTTCATCAACGCCAACCCCGGAGCGTACGGCGACCGCATCCTCGACGGGCGGACTTTCAACGCGCCTTCGGACGTGACCTTGAACTACCTCCAGTCGCCGGGCTTGCGGTTGGCGGCGGGCCTCGCCGTGGACCCATTCGCGGGAAGCCTCGTGACGCCGTTCGCGGGCGCGGTTTGGCGGTTGAACCGGCGCTGGAACTTGAACCTTCTCCCGCCGCGCCTGCGGGTCGAGTACCGGGCGTTGGACGACGGCGACAAGCGCGTCGAGCTGTTCTCAGGCCTGGCCTTCAGCGGCGGAAGCCATCGCGTTTCCCGGGATTTCGGGACGCGCCGAGGCCGGCCGGAGCTCGACGGCCGCCGGCTGACCCGACGGGAAGTCTCCGCGGAAGGGGGCGTCTCTCTGGATTGGCGCGGTACGCGCGCGGAGTTGTCCGGCGGCTGGCAGCTCCAGAGGCGGCTTCGCTATGAAGGGGCCGGAGTCGAGCTCAAGGCCGACGGAGCCCCATTCTTCGCGGTATCGATTTCGGGACGACTGTGATTCATAAGGAGGAGTTATGACGAAGAATCGAGCGGTGGCGTGCGTCGCCCTGGCCGCCTTGGCCGCGTCGGCGGCCTGCGCGGGAGCGAAGAAGGGCGGAGCGGTCGCCGAGGTCAAGGGCGAGTGCTCGGGCGTCAATTCGTGCAAGGGCCAGGGAGAGTGCGGCGGGGTCGGCCACTCGTGCGCGGGCAAGAACGCCTGCAAGGGAAAGGGCTGGCTCGCGCTGACGAAGGCGGACTGCGACGCGAAGGGCGGGAAGTTCGCGGCAAAATAACCCGGCCCGCGCCCGCATGCGTATAGTAGGCATGAGAACTATCATGATCAAACGTGCCGCGGCTCTGGTCGCCCTGTCTATGTGGAGCCTTCCTGCGGGGGCCGCGGAAGGCGTCTTCCGCAGCGCGCCCGGCGGGACGTCGCTCTTGGAGTTGTACAGTTCGGAGGGCTGCAGCTCCTGTCCGCCCGCCGACGCCTGGTTGAGCGCGCTGCGCCGCGAGCCCGGGCTGTGGACGGATTTCGTTCCGGTGGCTTTTCATGTGGACTACTGGGACTACCTGGGTTGGCGCGATGAGCTCGCCTCCCCGGAATTCACCGCCCGGCAGCAGTCCTACGGCCGCCTATTGACCCCTGAGCTTCTCCTCAACGGGCGCCCGCTTTCGGGCCGCAGCGCGGCGGTTCTGGCCAAGCCGAAGTCGGACGCGGGCGCGCTCGAACTGCGCTCGGACGGCGCCTCCGGCGTCGTCCGCTTCAAGGCCAACGGGTCCGACGCGGGCGGTTTGACCGCGCACGCGGTCCTGATCGGGTTCGACGTCGCCTCTTCGGTCTCGCGCGGCGAGAACGGCGGAAGAGTCCTGCGTCACGACTTCGTCGTGTTGGCGCATGAACGGCAGCCCCTCAAGAACGGGCGGGCCGCTTTCCTGTTCAAGAAGAACTTGGCCGCTCGGGCGGGCCGTCTGGGCGTCGCCGCGTGGGTGTCGCGCGGCGACGATCCGGCGCCCTTGCAGGCCGCAGGGGGCTACCTCAAGCAGGATTAACGGCTCCTGAGCGCGTCAGCCCATAAGCAACGTCAAGATGGGATTATGTTAGCATTGCGTCCGACGAGGAAGCCGTCGGACGGATCGCGGCGCGGTCGCAACGGAGAGGTATGAGGGAATTTCTCGCGTCGACGTTGGCCTGGACCGCCGCGGCCGGTCCCTTCGGCCAGGCGGTCTTCGTGGGGCTCTATGTCCTGGCCTGCGTCGCCTTCCTTCCTGGTTCCGTGCTCACGTTGGGCGCCGGCGCTGCGTTCGGTCTTTGGAAGGGTCTCCTGCTCGTCTCGGCGGGCTCGACTATCGGCGCGTGCGCCGCGTTTCTGACGGGCCGCTATCTCTTGCGCGACTGGGTGTCCCGCCGTCTGGAACGATTTCCCGCCTTCGCAGCCGTCGCGGCGGCCATCGGCGTCGAAGGCGGAAAGGTCGTGTTTTTGACGCGTTTATCGCCCGTACTTCCGTTCAACCTCCTCAACTACGGCTACGGCCTGACGACGGTGGGTTTGGGCGAGTACGCGTTGGCCTCCTGGGTCGGGATGATGCCCGGCACTTTCCTTTACGTCTACCTCGGCGCCGCGGCGGGGGAGGCGGTTAAGGGCGGCGCGCGCGCGCGCACTCCGGCCGAGTGGGCGCTGTACGCCGGCGGCCTCATCGCCACCGCCGTCGCGGCGTGGCTGGTGGGCCGGACCGCCAAGCGCGCGCTGGCCGCCAAGGTCGCGACGGCGCCGAAGGAAGGATTGAATGCCTGACGAACCGGTCTCCCCCATGGATGAGCACAACCGGAAGCTGCTCTCCAACGTGCACCCGCCGCAGTGGGTCAATCCCGAACCGGCGCCGCGCTACAACCTCGTGGTCATCGGCGGCGGAACCGCAGGTCTCGTCGCCGCAGCCGGCGCGGCGGGCCTGGGCGCGAAAGTCGCCTTGATCGAGCGGCATCTGATGGGAGGAGACTGCCTCAACTCGGGTTGCGTGCCATCGAAAGCCCTGCTGAGGGCCTCGCGCGCGGTCGCGCAGGTGAGGCGCGCGGGAGAATTCGGCGTCAAGGTCCCCGACGGAGTCTCCGTCGATTTCCCGGCCGTCATGGAGCGTCTGCGCCGCCTGCGAGCGGACATCAGCGCGAACGACTCGGCGGCTCGTTTCAAGAAACTCGGCGTGGACGTGTTCGTCGGCCAGGGCCGTTTCGCCGCCTCCGACCGGGTCGAGGTCGGGGGAAAGACCCTGCGCTTCACCCGCGCGGTCATCGCCACGGGCGCGCGAGCGGCGAATCCGCCCATTCCGGGCCTCGAGGACGCCGCGGCCCTCACCAACGAGACCGTCTTCTCTCTGACCGAACTGCCCAAGCGCCTGCTCGTCATCGGAGCGGGGCCGATCGGAGTGGAGATGGCCCAGGCCTTCGCGCGCTTCGGATCGCAGGTGACCTTGTTCGAGTCCATGCACGGGATGCTGTCGAGGGAGGATCAGGACGCGGCCGAGATCGTGCGCAAGTCGCTTGAGCGCGACGAGGTCGATTTCCTCTGCTGCGTCGAGATCGAGCGTCTCGAGTGTTCCGGCGCCGTGAAGACGGCCCGGTTCAAGAGCAAGCACGGGCCCTCGGGCTCGAAGGAGTTCGACGCGGTCCTGGTCGCGGTCGGCCGGACGCCCAACACCGAGGGTCTCGGGCTCGACGCGGTCGGCGTGGCCTACGACAAGTCGGGCGTCAAGGTCGACGACCATCTTCGCACCGCCAATCCCAGGATCTTCGCCGCCGGCGACATCTGCCTCGAGCCCAAGTTCACGCACACCGCCGATTTCGCCGCGCGCATCGTCATTCAAAACGCCCTGTTCATGGGGCGGAAGCGATTCAGCGCGTTGACGATCCCGTGGTGCACCTACACGGATCCCGAAATCGCGCATGTAGGGCTGTATGAGAAGGAGGCGCTGGCGAAAGGCCTCAAGACGAAGACCTTCGTGCAAAGCCTCCAGGACGTGGATCGCGCCATCCTGGACGGGGAGACCGAAGGATTCGTGAAGATCCTGGCAGAGGACGGCACGGACCGGATCCTCGGCGCGACCATCGTCGCCTCCCACGCGGGAGACATGATCAGCGAGGTCTCGGTGGCGATCAACAACGGCATCGGGCTCGCCGGCATCGGAGCGACCATCCACCCCTATCCGACGCAGGCCGAGGCCGTGCGCAAGCTCGGCGACGCCTACAACCGCACGCGCCTGACTCCGTTCGCCAAGACGGCCCTCGGGACCTGGTTGGGCTGGACGCGCTGACCGGGCGCCGGCGGCTTAGGCGGTTTAATTGTGCGGCCCCTTCGCTCTATTGTTGCCGTTCAAAAAATTATTGCCATCCTCAACTGGGTCAACAAGGCAAGCTGAGGGCGCGCGTGACCCCCGGCGGCCACCGCCGCATCCCGATCTCCGAGCTCGTCGCGTTCATGAAGAAGTACGAGATACCGGCGCCCTCCGACATCGAGGACATGCACAAGCACATCCTCACAGCCGCGCACGCGTGCATTCACAGACGGGGATATCATTTATATAGTATCAGTCGATATGAAAGCTTTCCGAGCCGCGAGGCTCTCCGGCGCGCTGGCCGTCTTCGCCGCGCTGCGCGTTCCGGCGGGCGCCTGCGGTCCCGAGCCGAGCGTCACCAACTCGGCGGGGATGGAGACCTACAAGTCCTGGTGCCGCTGCAAGGGCGGTACGTTCGAGTATTCCCGGACGGGCAGCTGGTGCCGCTTTAAAGAGGCGCCCAAGCCCGGCAAGTCCTCCGGAGCGGCGGCTCCCGGCAAGTCCCCGTCCAGCGACGCGAACGCGCAGACCGGGCAGATTTTCGGCGCGATGCAGGGTTTGGCGGGCCAACTGGACCAGGAGAGCCGCGCCCGGCGGCAGCGGGACGCCGAGGACGCCGCCCGCCGCAAGGAGCGGGAAAAAGAGGAGCTCGAGCGGCGGGGGGAGCGGCTTGACGAGCTGAAGGGAGATCTCAAGGATTCCGGCCTCGATTCCTCGGAGCTCGACTTCAAGCTCGACGAGGCAGAGGGCAGCTTCAAGCTTCCGAACGACAAGAAAAGCAGGTCCGAGCTCAAGCGGGCTCCGAGCCACGCGTTTACGCGCGGTGAGGACGACGCCTACGGGTGTTTTACGTCGAAAGGCGGACCTTACTGCCACGAGTACCCCGTCGACGAGCAGGGCGACTGCTTCAGGGACTACAAGATGGGATTCGCGTCCGGCGAGAAGAAGCGGACGCTCAAGATGCGCGACGCGTTCCTGGCCGGCCGGAAGGCGAAGCTCGACAAGCTCAACCTCGGCGAAGGAAGCGCCGATCCGCGGGCGAAGGGCCCCTGCCGCACCGAATGGGTCCAAGAGTTCGGCCGCGGTTACATCAGCAAATGAGAGGACGACCGATGAGAGCCGCCGCCGCCGCAGGTGTCGCCGCCGTGATCGCTCTGCAGTTGAGCTCATGCATCACGACCTATAGGCCGAAACCCGAGGGCCTCACGATGACGCCCGCGGAGGCCCGTAAAGTCCTCAGGAAGACTTTCATTCCCGAGGTGGTCGCGAACGGCTATCGTTCGGACCATGATGCGGCTAAAATCGCGATCAGCTTCTCGAAAGTCAAGGTGACTCATCGCCGGGGCAACGTGGTCGAAGTGCCGTTGCACGACCTCCGGCCGTATTCCCGGTTCCAGCCGAATGTCCACGGCTCATATTGGGATCTGTACTTGCGCGTCTACCATCCGAAAGAAGGAAAAAGAACCGCCTATATCACCGTTCGAGGCGGCATCCCGGAGGCGACGGCGCACGGCTTCGCCGACGCATTCCTGGTTTTGTCCCGCGACGCGGCCGAGCGCAACGCGGCGCTGTCCAAGTCCGACGCCGACCTGGAGAAGGAGGTGGCCGCCTACAAGGCGGCCAAGACGCCGTCCGACTCGGAGGAGGCGTTCCGGAGGCTGAAGGCCCAGGCCGAAGGCGCCCTGCGCGAGAAGGATTTCGAGGAGGCCGCTGAGTACTACGACCTCGCCTTGAAGGCCGCGCCCGCGTGGGCCGCCGGCCGCTACAACTTCGCGCTGGTGCTCGCCGAGATCGAGGACTACCGCATGGCGATCGCGGAGATGAAGAAGTACCTGCTGCTGTCGCCCGGGGCTCCCGACGCGGAGAAGGTCCGCAACCGCATCTACGACTGGGAGCGCAAGCTCGGCTGAGGCGCCGTCCTGCGGTCCCTCCGGCTCAAATACCTTAGTTACAAGGGCCCTTCGCTCTATTGTCGAGGCGGGGGAAAATTATTACCATCCGCGAATGTCCACCACCGGCGAGTTCGGCGAGAAGACCTTCACCACCTTCGAAGTCGCGCGCCTGTGCGGCGTGTTCCACACGACCGTCATCAATTGGGTCAACAAGGGGAAGCTGAAGGCGCGCGTCACGCCCGGCGGCCACCGCCGCATCCCGATCTCCGAGCTGATCGCCTTCATGAAGAGGTACGAGATGCCGGTGCCCGCCGACATCGAGGACATGCACAAGCACATCCTCATCCTCGATGACGAGCCGATGATGACCAAGCTGCTCGAGAAGGGCTTCCAGAAGCACAAGGACCGCTACGCGGTGGCCGTGGCCAATAATCCCGTGGACGCCTTGGTCATGATCGGCAAGAAGCTGCCGCATCTCCTGGTGCTGGACCTGCTTATGCCCGTGATGGACGGCTTCCAGGTCTGCCAGATCCTCAAGTCGAACCCGGCGACCAAGGAGATGAAGATCATCGCCATCTTCGGCAAGAAGCTCAGCGCGTCCCAGCAGGATTTCCTGAAGAAGAACTGCGACCGCTTCCTCCAGAAGCCCTTCGAGATGGCCGAGCTCGTCTCGGCGATCGACAAGCTCTTTCCGAACTGAGCCTTGATTCCGTAACGGCCGGGGGCTACCCTGTCGCCATGATCCTGTCCGTCCTCCTCGCCCTGGCTCCGGCCGCTTCCGCCCAGATCTCCCCGAACCGCGCCGCCGACGCCCACTTCATGGCCGGCTACGATCATTTCCGCGCCGGCCGCGGCGAGGACGCCCGCCGGGAGTGGACGGCCTGCCTGGAGCTCGACGCGAAGAACGACTTCTGCGAGTTCGGCCTCTCGGCTCTCGACGCCGGGCCGGCGCGCCCGGTCCCGCCGGAGGACAAGGCCGACGAGCCCGCGCCGCCGGTCACCCAGGCGCCGCCCTCGGCCGAGCGCGACGCCCAGCAGAAGTACCTGGAGGGCGTGATCTACTTCCAGAAGGGCGACTACGAGAAGGCGCGCGCGCGCTGGGCCGAGGCCAAAGCGCTCGCGCCGGCCGGTTCCGACGCGGCGAAGGACGCCGCGGCCGGGCTGGAGCGGATCGCCGTGCTCTACGGCGAGGCTCCGATGACGGGAGACGGCGCGCCCAAGGCGCTCAAGACGGCCGAGGAGCCCAAGGACGAGCATCTTGCCACGCAGGCGTACTTCACCGGCATGATCCACTTCCAGAGGGGCGACTTGGAGAGGGCTCGGACCGAGTGGAAGCGCGCCCTCGCGTTGGCTCCGAAGGGCTCCTCCGTCGAGAACGACGCCAAAGCCGCGCTGGCCAAGCTCGCCAAGGACGAAGCCTCGACACGCCGCGACGGGAAGAAGTAAAATCCCCTCGTGAGCCACCCCCACCAGCCCGCCGCGCCGCAAGCCGCGTCCGAAGCCGCGCCCCTCGACCTTCGCGAGAAGGGCGGCCCCAAGGACGGCGTCACCCAGTACTCCGACCGGCGCCTGTTCATGCAGCTGACGGCGTTCTCCGGCTGCCGCGACGCCCAGTCCCTGATCAACGGCCTGATCGGCTGCGGCGTGGACTGCGTCCTCTATGAGGAGGTCAACGACCCGACGGGAGTCGCCGTGCTCGCGATGACGGAGGATCCCGCCCTGTTCGTGACCAAGCTGCGCCGCGACCTCTCCGCCGGCCCCTTCAAGGACCTGACGATCAAGCCCGAGTTCTCCATGCTCGGACGGACGTACGCGCTCGGCTACGAGCCGAAGCTCGAGGACTGGCTGCTCCACCGGTCGCGCCGCGTGACGATGGATCCCGCGACGCCCTGGGCGGTCTGGTACCCGCTGCGCCGCAGCGGCGCCTTCGCGCGCCTGCCGCGCGCCGAGCAGGGCCAGATCCTCAAGGAGCACGGCATCATCGGCCGCCAGTTCGGCGACGCCGGACACGCCTCCGACGTCCGCCTGGCCTGCCACGGCCTCGACAAGAACGACAACGACTTCGTCATCGGCCTGATCGGCAAGGAGCTCGCGCCGCTCTCCCAGCTCGTCGAGGCGATGCGCCCCACGGTCCAGACCTCGCAGTACATCGAGAACCTGGGGCCGTTCTTCGTCGGCCGCGCCGTGTGGCGCACCCCGCAGAAGGCCTGACGTCAGGAGACCCGCCATGTCCGTGAGAAAATTCCGCGTCGCCATGTCGGAGCGCTGCTACCGCTTCAAGCCCGCCGCGCTGCCGGACCACGCCCCGCGCAAGCCCGGCGTGTACGAGTTCGTGACCTTCGACGCCCAGCGCAATCCCCAGGTGCTCTACGTCGGCGTCGCGATGCCCGGCACGTCGGTGCAGGAGGAGCTCGCCAAGCACATGGGCGACGAGATCAAGCCCGGCCGCTCGGAGCTCTTCGCCGTCTCGCCCGACATCTACTTCGACTTCGTGGCCTCCGCCGACATCCAGGACGTCGAGGAGCTCAAGGACATCGCGGGCGCCTTCGTGAAAAAGCACAACCCGCGGTTCAACACCGGTCCCGCCCCTACCTCGGGCAAGCACGCCGCCGTCGAGATCGAAGAGGTCGAATAGGGTGGAGTTGACGAGCTTCCCGGCCCTCAACGCCTCGCTCAACGCGACGACCGCCGCCCTGCTCGTCACGGGCTGGTTTCTGATCCGCTCCGGGAAGCGCGAGGCCCACCGCTGGACGATGGTCGCGGCCTTCCTGTGCTCGGCGCTGTTCCTCGCCTGCTACCTCTACTACCACTTCCACGTCGGCTCGGTGCGCTTCCAGAGGCAGGGCTGGATCCGTCCCGTCTACTTCTCGATCCTGCTCTCGCACACGATCCTGGCCGTCCTGGTCCTCCCGGTGATCCTGCGGACGCTCTACCTCGCGGCGAAGGACCGCTTCGAGGAGCACCGGCGCGCCGCGCGCTGGGCGTTCCCGATCTGGCTGTACGTCTCGGTCACGGGCGTGACCGTCTACTGGATGCTCTACCGCCTTTGATCCGCATCGCGATCATCGGCAACTCGGGTTCGGGCAAGTCGACGCTCGCCGCGGCGCTCTCCGCCAAGCACGGGGCGCCTTCGCTCGACCTCGACCGGATCGCCTGGGAGCCCGGCAAGATCGCCGTTCCGCGCGACCCGGCCGCCGCGCGCGCCGACCTCGAGAAGTTCTGCGCGGGCCCGGGCTGGATCGTCGAGGGCTGCTACGCGGACCTGATCGAGGCGTCCCTGCGCTGGAGGCCGGAGCTCGTCTTCGTGAACCCCGGCGAGGCGGTCTGCCTGGAGCGCTGCCGGGCGCGGCCTTGGGAGCCGGCGAAGTACGCCTCCAAGGCCGAGCAGGACTCGAAGCTCGAGTTCCTGCTGAAGTGGGTGTCGGAGTACTACTCGCGCGAGGGAACGATGTCCCTGAAGGGGCACCGCGCCCTGTTCGACGCGTACGACGGCCCCAAGCGCGAGACGCGCTGAATCAGGTCGAGAACGACTTGCCGCAGGAGCAGGTCGACGTCGCCTGCGGGTTCTTGACCACGAAGCCGGACTTCATCATCGTCTCCTCGTAGTCGACCTGCGAGCCGCCGATGAAGAAGTCCGCCTTGGGATCGACGATGGTCTTGGCGCCGAAGGCCTCGTGGACCTGGTCGTCCTTGCCGGGCTCGTCGCCGACCGAGAACTCGTAGCTCATCCCCGAGCAGCCGCCCGAGCCCACCTTCACGCGCAGGGCCGCCGGCGCGCCCTTCTTGGCGGCCAGCGCGGCGATCTTCTTGGCGGCGCGCTCGGTGAGCGTGATCATCGGCTCAGAACTGCTTGGACTTGCCGCAGCCGCAGGAACCCTTCTCGAGCGGGTTCTTGATGCGGAAGCCGGCGCTGGTCTCGTCCTCGGAGTAGTCGATCGTCGCGTTCTCGACGAACTGCAGGCTCTTCTCGTCGATGATGACGTCGAAGCCGGCCTGGGGGAGGACCTTGTCCGTCGCGGCCTTGTCGTCGAAGCCGATGCGGTACTCGTAGCCGGCGCAGCCGGACTCGGCGACGCGCAGGCGCAGCGACTTACCCGCGGCGCTCTCCTCGGACTTCATGAAATCGGTGATCTTCTCGGCGGCCTTCGGGGTGATGGTCAGCATGGCGTTCTCCGCGGGTCTGGAAACCCGACTAAATTAGTCGTATATACAGTATACGACGGAAGACGGCCTCCGTCAAGACGATGTAATAGCCGGCGCGCTCCGGCACTCATCCAGGACGCCCAGGAGACAACCATGAAGCTCGCTCTCGTTTTGACGCTCGCCGCGACGGCCGCCTCCGCCCAGGACGCGACCCTCGCCAAGATGTCCGGTCCGGTGTCCATCCTCGCCCAGGGAGCGGCCAAGGCCGTGGCCGCCCAAGGCGGAGAGGGCCTGATCTATGGCGACACCATCAAGGTCGGCAAGGGCGGGGTCGCGCACCTCGTCCTCAAGGACCGCGGCGCGGTGCTGCTGCGCGAGGAGAGCGTGATGACGCTGACCGGGTCTCCCCGCGCGACGACGCTTTCGTTCAAGTTCGGCGAGTTCTTGATCGGCCTGTCGAAGAAGCTCGAGAAACGCCAGAGCTTCCGCGTGCGCACCCAGTCGGCGGTGGCGGCCGTGCGCGGCACCTTGTTCTGGGGCAAGGCCGACAAGGAGACCAAGGCCACGACATACGCGGGCTTCGGGCACACCGTCGCGGTGACCGCCCAAGGCAAGACCGTCCTCGTCACCCCGGGCAAGACCGTCGTCGTTCCCTTCGGGGAGGCGCCCGCCGATCCCGCGCCCAGCACGGTGACGATCGACTACGCGAAGAACTTCGCGATCAACGGCGATCTGCAAAGCCTGGAGACGCTCGTCACCGACAAAGCCGAGTAAGGGGCCCAGGGCGGCCGGACCGGGAGGCCCAGAGTGGCAACCGGCGGCGTTGTTATAATAACGGGAACATGCTCGCAGCCGTTCTCGTCTGCGCCGCCACGCTGGCCGTCGCCGCGGTCCCCGCCGCCGTTCCCGCGCCGTCCGCGTTCAAGATCACGCCGGAGCTGCTCGAGCGTTGGAGCGTGCCCGTGGAGCGCTACCGGGCGATGGAGGCGGCGGAAAAGGCCCGCCTGCGCGACGACCTCGAGGCCGGCGAGCGCTCCCGCCTGCGCCGCCTCGAGCTGATCCGTCTCATCAAGCCGCAGGGCTGGGAGGCGTACGTCGACGCCAAGGGCTTCCTGACCCCGGACGGGCAGCGCCTGGTCGAGGAGCGCGAGGCGGCGCTGCGCGCCCGCGGGCTCGCGGTGCCGGTCGGCGTGGACATCCAGCGGGCCGACGGAAAGCCCATGGGCGCCGAGGACTTCACCCGGGCCCGCGCGGTGCTCGACGGCGTCTTCGACGGGACCGCCGCGCTCGGAGAGCGGGCCCGGGCCGGCGACGAGCTCGTCTTCGACGCGCGCGTGCGCAACGAGACGGTGCGCTCGGTCACGGTGACCAATCCGAAGACGGGGCTGAGCCTGGAGGTGGGCCAGCTCGGGATCGACGGGCGCTCGAGCCTGCTCATGCCGAGCCCTTACGTCAACGTGACGAAGGCGGTCGACAGCGACCCGAAGTCGTGGGTCGACTACCGCGTCAAGGCGCAGATCGCCTACGTCGACCTCAAGGCGCGCTTCTTCCACGACGGACCCGACCCGCGCGTCGGCCGCCTGGCCGACCTCGCCGTCTCGCTCGGGGCGCCCGCGGACGACGTCGCCAGGATCCGGCAGAGCCTGTCCTACGACGACGCCTACCGCGCTCAGGGCATCGTCGTGGCGAGCCTGCTCGCGCAGATGGGGCGCGCCTACCACCTCGGCGGGCCGGTGGACGTCGGCTGGAGCGTGACGAGCTTGACCAAGATGATGCACCTCGCGCCCAACCAGGCCTTCGACGAGTCGATCGGCCTGCGCATCCGCCTTCCGGGCGACGAGCTGTTCCTCGGCGTGTTCGGCGGCGTCATGCAGAACATCTCGCCGGTCGGCAACCGCGTCTACCAGGAGCTGATGGGCGAGGGCGGGGTGAAGGCCGGCGTGAATCTGGAGAACGCCCCGCATTGGACGACCGCTCTGTGGGGGCGCGTTCCGGGCGTGGACGACGCGCGCTTCAGCGTCTCGGTCGGCCAGCGCTACAACGCGGACACGACGGTCACGCAGGGCGAGGCCGCTTTGATGACGAGCGTGCGCCGGGTGCCGATCGCTGTGCGCGCCTCCGTCAGCCGCGAGAGCGGACCCGGAATCGAATATGAGCGCGACAAGGCGCGCCTGCAGGTCGACGCCCAGCTGTCCGACCGGACGCGCGCCTATCTCGCCTACGAGCGCGACAAGATCCAGTACGGCAACGCCGACCTGAACTCCGACGCGATCATCGCGGGATTGACGGTCGACCTCGACGGCAAGCGCGGCGCGAACCTGACGGTGGACCATCTCTTCGGCGGGGAGTACGAGACCAAGGGGCAGGTCATGCGGCCTTATCTGCCCGGGGCGACGCGCGTCGTCACCGACGCGATTTCCGACGGCGTCCAGGCCGCCGAGCGCGCGACCGACCTCGTGCGGCTCATCGACACGGGCGCGGCCGCCGCGCAGATCGACGCCGGCATGAACGCGCTGTCGCTGGCCCTCGGGCGCCTGGGGCCGGAGGCCGCCGGCGCCCTGATCGACCGCATGAGCGCCCTCCCGCTGACCGGCGAGCAGCGCGCCGTGCTGGCCGACGTCATGCTGCGCGTCGCGCCCGCCGCGTCGGAGGCGGACCGCCGCCTGCGCCGAATGATCTCGGAGTCGCTCGGCCCGGCGATGGACCGGTTCCTCGAGCGCGCGCGCGACGGCGCGACGCGCCAGGAGCTTCTGGCCGACCTGCACGCCGACGCCGGCCGCGCCGTGGAGGTGTTGAGGCTCATCGGCGACCAGGAGACCTGGAACGCGGTGGCGATCTCGGCGGGGCGCCGCGCCCTGCTCACGGCGCTCGACGAGACCCAGACGGTCGACATCCCGGTGCTCGACAAGACGATCTCCTTCAAGACCCACGCTCCGGTCCTCCTCGCGGCCTTCGGCGCGTTCAACAGCCGCCTCTCGCCGCTGGCGCCGGTGCGCGCGGGCGAGGCCGAGCCCTGGCTGCTGCGCATGGCCGCCGACCGGCTCGACATGCCGGACGGTCCGGTGACGCCGGAGATGATCACGGCGCGCCTCGTCGCGCTGGGGCAGGAGCGCCTGCAGGACGAGCTCGACCGCCGCCTCGCCCCGGCCATCGACCGCCTCGTCGCGTCCGGCGTCTACGACCGGCCGCGCGTCGTCTCGACGGTGTTCGACGCCCTGCCCGCCTCGGCCGCGGACGCGCTGCGCGCCCGGTACGGCGCCGATCTCGAGAACCTGCTCCCTCCCGAAGGGGCGAGCGCCGAGCAGATGCGCCGGTTCCTGAGCGAGCGCCTCGGCGGCGAGCTCTCCGCCGCGCTCGGCGCGGCGTTCGGCGAGGCCGCCGCCCGCGCGGTCTCCGAGATGGCCTCCTGGGCCGGCGAGCTCCTGCGCCGCGAGATGAACATGGCGACCATCCAGATGATGCTCGCCGCCGAGGAGCTCGACCGCCTCACGGTCGACCGCGGCCGCAAGGCGGGGGATTTCGGCGTGGAGATGATCGCTTCGTCCTTCCGCAAGCTCGACGCGCGCCGCCGCGACCGCATGTCGAGCGGCGTCGCCGCGGTCAAGCGCGCGGCGATCGAGGACTTCGCCGCGGGAGACCGGGTTCTGGCGGCCCGCCTGACCGCGCTCGGCCGGGCCCGCCTGGCCGAGCTCACGCTCGACCCCGCCTGGCCGAAGGGCTTCACGATCGCGGTCGCCGACGAGCAGTGGGCGCCGTTGTTGGGGGCGTACGGCGACGGCGCGTTCTTCGACATGGCGCGCCGCATGGGGGAGGCGCGCCGCGCCTCGGGCAAGACCGCCCCGTTGACGCTCAGGCTCGAGTACGACGGCGACGAGCGCGGCCTCGGCGGGGCCTCGATCTGGCAGGAGAAGAACGGCGGCATGCGCATCGTCCTCTCGCGGCCGAAGGATCAGGGCGACGCGGCGTTCCGCCTGCGCAACCTCGAGTCCTATCTGAAGTAAGGCCCGTCAGCGGGGGGCGCGGCTCAGGCGCGCGAGGCACCACAGACCGGCGGCTTCCCCGGCGAGGTTGTAGACGGTCAGGGGGCTCCAGAACGGACCGCGGACCGGCGTCGGGAAGCCGCCGAGCAGCGGCCAGAACAGGATCGCGCGGCTCGGGGCGAGCCACATCAGGTCGAAGAGCAGGTGCCCGGACCAGCACGCCCACAGCACCAGGGCGGCCTTCGGCGAGCGCTTCCAGGCGAAGAGGACGGCGAGGACCGCGGCGGAGAACGCCAGCGTGTGGCCGAGTCCGCGGGTATTCCCGTGCGCGAGGGACGGCGCCAGCAGGGCCAGCGGCTTGTCCACGAGGTCCGGGCCCAGCGCGAGCGCGGCCGCCCAGCGCCAGTCGACGTCCGGATCGACCCGCCGCGCGGCCGCCGCGGTCAGACCGGCGTGTCCGAGGGCGAACACGCCGTCAGCGCAGCTGCGCGTCGAGCCAGAGGACCAGCGCGATCGCCGCGATGACGGCTCCGACGCCGAGAGCGAGGACCGCGCCCGCGCCCGCGGCCGCGCCGACGAGCAGCCAGCCCGCGAGGCCGAGCGGCGTCCACGACGTCAGCGCCCACAGGCCGAGGCCGACGGCGCCGCCCAAGAGGCCCCAGACGAGGAACGAGCCCGCGGCGCTCTTCGCCGCGCGCCACGTGGAGTCCCAGCGGCGGCCCGCCTCGCGGTCGACGACCGGCTCGGGGATGGGCGCGCCGCTCTTGGCGGTCTTGTAGGCGACGCCGACGCTGCGGAAGTACCCGATCCAGCCCGCGAACGTGCCGGCGATGGTCGCCGCGAGCGTCAGAGGGAGGATGTTGGCGATGCGGATCCAGCCGTCGGCGATGGCCGGCGTCCCCTCGGGGATCTCCAGCTTGTCGGTGAGCTGGTTGAGGCGCTGGAGCTCGGCGCGCAAGGAGCCGTACGTCCAGTGGTCGAAGAACTTCCCGGCCGGTCCGCCGATCTCGGCGAAGCGGAAGGCGAAGGAGACCATCGCGGTCAGGGCGTAGGGCGCGGCCGCGATCACGCCGGCGAGCACGCCGACGAGGCCGAAGACGACGCCCAGGACCAGCGCGACGAACTTCAGGAAGACGTTGCCGAGGAAGCCCAGGGCCCCTTCGTGCTTGAAGTCATCGGCGACGACGTGCTTGAAGTACGGGCGGCCGAGGAGCAGCGCGCCGAACGCGGCCGCGCCGACCACGCCGGAGACGAGGCCGGCGGCGAGGCCGAACAGGAACGGGAAGATGCGGCGCGCGATCCGCTCCGCGGTCTCCCAGACCCAGCGCAGGAAGGGGAGGATCTCTCTCACGACCTGGCCGGCGCCGCGGTAGGCGGCGTCCAGAATCGACTCGAGCGCCCCGTAAGCGGCGCCGGCGGCGCCGAAGACGAGCCCGAAGAGGACTCCGGGGAGGGCGTACAGCGGACGGGCGCCCGCGGCCTCGCCCGAGGCGAGCCAGTAGTCGTAGGAGAGCGTCCAGCCGGAACGGACCGAGGAGACGACGCCCGGGATCAGGCGCTTCCACAGCGCGGGCTGGGAGGCGGCCAGGCCGAGGCCCGTCGCGGCGGCGGGCACGCCCGCGTAGGCCGCGGCGCCCAGCGCCCACAGCTTCCAGCCGGCGAGGCCGGCCAGCCAGCCCGGCGCGAGGAAGATCGCCGCCGTGACCCCGGCGCCGAGGCCGATCGCGCCGAGGGCCGCGGCGAGGGCGGCGTTCCCGTCCGGGATCGGCGCTTCATCGGCGGCTTCGGCCGGCGCCTGCGCCGCCGCTTCGGACGGCGTGCCGGCGGGCTTCGCGCTCGACTCGAGCTTCGCGTCCTCGAGCGAGGCGCGGTACGCCTTGCCGCCGGCGATCGCCAGCGCGAGGGCGGTGGGGACGACCGCGAACGCCCAGTTGAAAGTCCGCACGATCACGCGCCAGCCGGCCGACTCGCGGCCCTCGCCCGAGAGCGCCGGCTTCGCGACGGCGAGAGCCTCTTTCAGCGCCCGGGGCAGGGAACGGCTCTCCCACGTCCGGTAGTAGTCCTCGCGGGAAGTCCCGGCCCAGCGCGAGCCCTTGGCGAGGCCGCGCGTGACCGCGACGGGCAGCCCGACGATGGCGCCGAAGACGAAGCCGCCGGCGAAAACCGCCGCGGCGACGCCGACGCCCACGGCGAAGATCGCCAGCGGGGCGATCACGGTCATGGCCAGCGCGATCTCGACGCGGCGTTCGCGCGGATCGCGGCGACGCCCGTCCTCGCGCTCGAGCGCGGACGCGAGCGGCAGGAACAGGTTCGGCGCGAACCACCAGCCCGAGCGCAGGACGCCGCCGATGAAGCCGATGACGAAGCCGGCGGACCAGGGGACGACGTTCTTGAGGATCTCGAGGGCGCGCTCGAAGAAGCGCTTGAGCGCCGGCAGGAACTGCGTGATCACGGCCATGAAGCCCGCCCACGAGGCGGCGACGTACTTGCCCGCGGCGCCCTGGAGGCCGCCGAGGACCGCGGACACGGCCGCGGCGATCCCGCCGAACAGCGCGGGGAGCGCGAGCCACAGCTTGCTCGCGCCCGCGGCGGGGACGGCGTCGCCGCTCAGCGCGGCGCCGGTGCGCGCGCCCGCGTCGAGCCAGCCGCCGAAGGACTGCGCGCCCGTCAGCCGGGCGTCGGACGCGATCGCGCCGAAGAAGCCCGACCACGCCTGCGGCTGGGAGAGCGCCAGGCCCGCGGTCGCGCCGACGGCGGCGGCCGCGGCGAGCAGGCCGATGTTGGCCAAGGTGAGCGGGAGGATCAGCAGGTAGCCGGCCGCGCCCGCGAGGGCCGCGGCGCCGAGGAGGGCGAGCGCGGCGGGGAGGACGGCGCCGGCGCGCGGCTCGACCTTCGTCTCCGCGCCCTCGTCCTCCTTGCGGTTCGGGTTCGTGTCGGCGTTCTCGGCCTCGATCCCTTTATAAGCGGCGTAGGACGCGCGGACGAAGGCGGCCAACGAGACGAAGGGGATGAAGAAGGCGGTGTAGGCCGCGATCAGGGTCCCGTTGAGGACGCGGGCGACGCGGCCGGCGAGCGTGAGGCCGGCGGGGGCCGCGGGGAAGCGGCGTTCGGTGAGCGCCTCGAAGGCGCCGTCCTTCTCGATGGAGCGCACCCAGCGCTTGAAGAAGGTCTCGGCGCCCTCGGAGAAGCGGGCCCACTGGAAGGCCATGTGGAACGCGTACATGACGGCGTGGAGCAGGCCGGAGGCGAGGCCGATCGCGGCGCCGGCGGCGCCCGTCACGAGCGTCGCGGCGAAGGCGGCGAGCTGGGTCAGGCGGTAGCCGAGCCAGCCGGGCACGGTCGCGGGCTTGTACGAGCTGTGCTCGAAGGCGTCGCGCGCGATCGGGCCGGCGAGGATCACGGCGCCGGCCGCGGCGGAGACGAACACGCCCTTGAGCGCGCCCCAGATCAGGCCGCCCATGAAGGGGAAGATGCGGACGACGAGCTTGCCGAGGAAGCGGAACACGCGCCCCATCCACGGCAGGAAGCCGACGATGACCTCGCGCGCGCCGCGGAAGGCGGCCAGGAACGGCGTGCCGACGAGCCGGTAGCCGGCGCCCAGGACGAAGGCGACGGGCGCCATGACGTAGCCGGCGAGCACGAACAGCCAGGCGATGACGGGATACGTCAGGATGTTGGCGGAGAGCTCCGTCTTCATCGCCTCATCGGCGGACTTGCCGCGGATCACCGAGTCGAAGATCAGGCCGAAGCGGCCCCAGAAGCGGAAGGTCATGCGGCCGGCGGAGACCGCCGAGTCCTTGAGCGCGGCGGGGAAGCCCGTCCACGTCTCGACGGAGAACGCCGCGAAGCCGGCGAGGACGCCGAGCGCGGGCCAGCCGAAGGTGAAGGCGAGCGCGGGGATCGCGACCCAGGGAGCGAGCAGGCCGCCGATCGTCGCGGCGGCCCAGGCCGTGGTGTACCACGCCGCGGCTCCGCCGAGGGCGGCGAGCGCGAGGCCGACGGAGACCTTGGACTTCTTCGGGGCCTGCGGCGCGCCGGGGGCGGAGGGGGGCGTGGGGACCTCGTCGGAGGCGGAGGCGGCGGGCGCGCGCGCGGGCTCGAGCGCGGAGGGGCGTGACGCGTCGCCGGCGGACGCGGCGGGCAGGACGACGTCCAGATTTCCCTTAATAGAGGATCCGTCGAAGACGCGGCCGAGGGCGCCGAGCAGGGCGGCCGGGGCGGAAGACGGAGTCTTGGCGGCGGGCGCGTCGACGACGGCCTGGACGTCCCGGGTGAGGGCGGAGGCGGCGGATCCCCTCGCTGCGGGAGCGTCCTGCGAAACGGCCTTGGCGGCCGCGGGAAGCAGCGGCGAGCGGAACGACAGCGGGACGGCGGAGACGGGGATCGTCACGACGGCTCCGTGCTTCGGAGCGGCGACGGGGACGACGGGAACGGGAGCCAGGCCGGGAGCTGACAAGGAGGGGGCCAGGCCGGGGGCGTTGAGGGGATTCACGGCGCCGGCCGGAGCGGGCAGATCGATGCGCAGGGAGAGGGGAGTGATCACCGGATTCGCGCCCGTCGCGGCTCCTGCGTTGGCGCGGACCTGGGCGAGAACCTCGTAGACCCCGAGGCCGGGCGCGGTCTGGATCAGGATGAAGGAGAGCAGGGAGGCGACGAAGCGGCCGAACAGGGAGCGATTGAGGTTCATGGTGCAGAGATTCTACGCGCGAAGCTTTGGAATCCGTACGGGTCCCAGGTCCCAAGACGGTCCGCGATTTATGGCCCGGATTTTCCTGGGACCCGTCCTAGGACCCTGGCACCCTGGACTTTAGAGGAGCAAGATTCCTACAATTTCCTCGACGGAGGAGGCCCGAAGGCGGCGATACAAGCCGCCCCGGGATAATCCGCCAACCGCCGCACAAATCGAATGGAGGGAAGAATGACCCCCAGACGCCATGGAGCTGTCGACATGACCGCCAAGACCAAGGCCGCCCGCCCCGCCGCCTCGAAGACCCCGAAGGTGTCCGACTACTACGGCTGCAACGTGTTCGGATTGGAGACGATGAAGCTGCTCCTTCCCAAGGAGACCTTCCGCAAGGTCCAGGACGCCGCCGCCAAGGGCGAGCGTCTCGACTTGGATTCCGCCAACGCCGTGGCTTCGGCCATGAAGACGTGGGCGATGCAGAAGGGCGCCACCCACTATTGCCACTGGTTCCAGCCGCTGACCGGCGCGACCGCCGAGAAGCACGACGCCTTCATCGACCCGACCGGCAACGGCAAGGTCCTCGAGAAGTTCACCGGCGCGATGCTGACGCAGGCGGAGCCCGACGCGTCCTCCTTCCCGTCCGGCGGCCTGCGCGTGACCTTCGAGGCCCGCGGCTACACGGCCTGGGATCCGACGTCGCCCGCGTTCATCCTCGAGAGCGAGGGCGGCTCGACGCTGTGCATCCCGACCTGCTTCGTCTCCTACACGGGCCACGCGCTCGACACGAAGACGCCGCTGCTCCGCTCCATCGCGGCCCTCGACAAGGCCGCGCTCGGCATCCTGTCGCTGTTCCAGAGCGACGCGAAGAAGGTCGTCGCGACGTTGGGCGCCGAGCAGGAGTACTTCCTGATCGACAAGGAGTACTACGACGCGCGCCCCGACCTCGTCCTCTCCGGCCGCACGCTCTTCGGCGCGGCCAGCCCCAAGGGCCAGCAGCTCGAGGACCACTACTTCGGCGCGATCAAGGATCGCGTCCTGACCTTCATGACGGACTTCGAGGGCGAGCTGTACAAGCTCGGCATACCGCTGAAGACCCGGCATAACGAGGTCGCGCCGCATCAGTTCGAGTGCGCCCCGGTCTACGAAGAGGCCAACGTCGCCGTCGACCACAACCAGCTCGTCATGGACATCATGAAGCGCGTGGCCGAGCGTCACGGCCTGGCCGCGCTGACCTATGAGAAGCCCTTCGCGGGCGTCAACGGGTCCGGCAAGCACAACAACTGGTCGCTCGGCACCGACACGGGCAAGAACCTGCTCTCGCCCGGCGAGACGCCGCACGAGAACCTGCAGTTCCTGACGATCCTCGTCTCCATCATCAAGGCGGTCCACACGCACGCCCTGCTGCTGCGCGCGTCGATCGCCTCGTCGGGCAACGACCACCGCCTCGGCGCCAACGAGGCGCCTCCGGCGATCATGTCGATCTTCCTCGGCGCCCAGCTGACGAAGGTCCTCAACGACCTCGAGAAGGGCGCGGTCACCAAGGGCACCGACCCGCAGTGGATCGAGCTCGGGATCAACCACATCCCGGCCGTCCTCAAGGACAACACCGACCGCAACCGGACTTCCCCGTTCGCGTTCACGGGCAACAAGTTCGAGTTCCGCGCGGTCGGCGCGTCCGCCAACAACGCGATCCCGATGTCGGTGCTCAACTCGATCGTCGCGGCCCAGCTCGTCGCGACGAAGAAGGACATCGACGCGCTCCTCAAGAAGGGCAAGACCCTGAAGGAGGCCGTCACGACCGTCCTGCGCCAGTACTACGCCGAGTCGAAGGCCGTCTGCTTCGAGGGCAACGGCTACTCCGAGGAGTGGGTCGTCGAGGCCAAGAAGCGCGGCCTCCCGAACGAGAAGACGACTCCGACGGCGCTCAAGGGCTTCGCCCTCAAGCGCTCGGTGTCCCTGCTCGCCAAGCTCGGGGTGCTCACCGAGGAGGAGTCGCACTCGCGCTATCACATCCTGCTCGAGAAGTACGTCAAGGACGTCGACATCGAGGCGAAGCTGATGCTCGAGATGGCGGCCACGCTCTTCGTTCCGGCCGCGGTCGAGTATCAGAACGAGCTCTCCAAGACTCTCACGGCGCTCTCCGCGAACGGGGTGAGCGCCCCGGCGCAGGCCTCGCTGCTGCGCTCCGTCGCCGAGAAGGTCGAGAAGACCCTCACCGGCGTCGAGGGCCTCAAGGCCGAGCTCGCCAAGGCCGACGCCCTCTCCGACGTGGAGAAGAAGGCCGTCGCGTACTGCGACAAGGTCAAGCCGTACTTCGAGACGATCCGCGCCGAGGTGGACGCGCTCGAGCTCCTGATGCCCGCGGCGACGTGGCCTGTGCCGAAGTATCGCGAGATGCTGTTCTTGATGTAATCAGAGAGGGGATAAGTTTCATGCCGACGAAAGACGAGATTTTAAAGGCGTTGTCGACGTGCATCGAGCCGGAGCTTCACAAGGACATCGTGACGCTCGGCATGGTGCAGAATCTCGTCGTGGACGCCGGCGTGGTGAGCTTCGATTACGTGCTCACCACGCCGGCCTGTCCCCTCAAGGGCATGATGCAGCTCGAGGCCGAGAACGCCGTGAAGAAGGTCCCCGGCGTGACCGCGGTCAAGATCAACATGACGGCCTCGGTGAAGAAGGACGCCCGCCTCGAGAACGTCCTGCCTCCCGGGATCAAGAATCTCATCGCCGTCGCCGCCGGCAAGGGCGGGGTCGGCAAGTCCACGGTCGCCTCCAACATCGCCGTCTCTCTCGCGCTCGACGGCGCGCGCGTCGGCCTGATGGACGCCGACATCTACGGCCCCAACCAGCCGCAGATGATGGGCGTCTCCGGGTACAAGCCCGTCGCCGGAGCCGACAACAAGATCGAGCCCGCGCAGAATCACGGCGTTAAAGTCATGTCCATGGGGTTCCTCATGGACCCCGACGCGCCGGTCATCTGGCGCGGTCCCATGCTTCACGGCGCGATTACCCAGTTTCTCAAGGATGTGAAGTGGGGGGAGCTCGACTATCTCATCCTCGATCTGCCGCCGGGCACCGGCGACGTCCAGCTCACGCTGTGCCAGACCGTCCCGATGGCCGGCTCGGTCATCGTGACCACGCCGCAGTCGATCGCTTTGTCGGACGTCCGCAAGGCCGTCGCGATGTTCAAGAAGCTCAACGTGCCGATCCTCGGCGCGATCGAGAACATGGCCGGCTTCGTCTGCCCGCACTGCTCCAAGGAAAGCCAGATCTTCGCGCAGGGCAGCGCCGCGGCCCTCAAGAAGAACCACGGCATCGACCTGCTCGGCGGCATTCCGTTGGATCCGAAGGTCGGCCTCGGATCCGAAGAGGGCAAGCCGATCGTCCTGTCGCACCCCGACTCCGCGCCGGCCAAGGCCCTGCGCGAGGTCGCCCGGAAGGTCGTCGCCCAGGTCTCGATCCGCAACGCTTCGGCCAAGCCGCTCGAGATCAAGCTCGTCAAAGCCTAAGTTCGGGTCAGACACGAGGATTTTGAGGATTCTCAAAGGAGATAGAACGCAATGACTACCGCTACCGCCACGCCGGATACCACGCCGATCAAGGTCGGCGCCGTCGCTCCCGACTTCAAGCTGCCCGACTCCGAGAAGAAGGAGTGGACGCTCTCCGAGTTCAAGGGCAAGAAGCCCGTCGCGCTCTTCTTCTACCCGCTCGACTTCTCCCCGACGTGCTCGAAGGAGAACGTCTGCTTCTCCAACGACCTCTCGCGCTACGAGAAGTTCGCGCAGGTCTTCGGCATCTCCGTGGACTCCGTCTGGTCCCACAAGGCCTTCAAGGCGCAGAGCGGCATCAAGCACACGCTCCTCGCCGACATGCACCGCTCGGCGATCAAGGCCTACGGCCTGTTCAAGCCGGCGGCGAACATCTCCGAGCGCGCGACGGTGCTGATCGGCACCGACGGCAAGGTCGCGTTCGTGAAGGTCGAGGCCGACATCACGAAGGAGCGCGACTACAAGGAGCTCGAGGCCGAGCTCGCGAAGCTCAAGTAAGCTTCTTCATAAACGGAAAGGCGCTCCGGTCGAGAGACCGGGGCGCCTTTTGTTTGTCGCCGCCGATAAGTAGAACGCCTTGAACTCCGCCTTGGTGACTTCCTTCAACCTTTCGCGGCCTTTTCGATGGCCTTCAGATCGGGCTTGACCATCCGCATCACCTCGCCCATCACGCGCGTCGCCTTGGCCTTGTCCTTGCCGGACAGCACCTTGGAGACGAACTCAGGGTAGATCTGCCAGGACAGGCCGTACTTGTCCTTGAGCCAGCCGCACTGCACGGACTTGCCGCCGCCGGCGGTGAGCGCCTTCCAGTAATAGTCGATCTCCTTCTGCGTCCTGCAGCGGACCGACAGCGAAACCGCCTCAGTGAAGGGGAACTCGGGGCCTCCGTTGAGCGCCTGGAAGCGGCGCCCGGCGAGCGTGAACTCGACGAGGAGCACTTCGCCGGCCGGGCGGCGGCTGCCGGGCGTGTAGCGGGCGATCCGGTCGATCTTGGAGCCCTTCTTGAAGACGGAGACGTAGAACTTCGCGGCCTCGAGGGCTTGGGTGTCGAACCAGAGACAAGTAGAAATTCTGTCCATGCCGGATTCTAGTAGAATCCAAGCCATGACTGTCGATCCCAAATCCCTTACCGTTCTCGTCACCGGCGCCACGTCCGGGTTCGGCGCCGCCGTCGCCCGCCGTTTCATAAAAGAAGGCGCCCGTGTGATCGCTACGGGACGGCGCGGCGAGCGGCTGAAAGCGCTGAAGAAAGAGCTGGGCGCCCGCGTCCATGTTCTCGAGTTCGACGTGCGCGATCGCAAGGCGACGGATAAGGCCGTCGCGTCCTTGCCCGAGGAGTTCGCCGCGATCGACGTCCTCGTGGCCAACGCCGGGCTCGCGCTGGGGCTCGAGGGCGCCGCCAAGGCCGACGTCGAGGACTGGGAGACGATGATCGCGGCCAATTGCAACGGACTCCTCTACACCGTGAAGGCCGTCCTGCCCGGCATGCTCGCGCGCGACCGCGGGCACGTGATCGCGCTCGGCTCGGTGGCGGCGGACTTCCCGTACCCCGGCGGCAACGTGTACGGCGCGACGAAGGCCTTCGTCGGGCAGTTCATGCTCAACCTCCGCGCCGACCTGCTCGGCTCCAACGTCCGCGCCACCACGGTCGAGCCCGGCCTCGCCGAGACCGAATTCTCCCTCGTGCGCTTCAAGGGCGACGCCGCGAAGGCCAAGAAGCCCTATGAGGGCATCGAACCTTTGAACGCCGACGACGTGGCCGAGTGCGTGTATTGGGCCGCGGTTCTGCCTCGGCGCGTGAACGTCAACCGCATCCAGGTCATGCCCGTGATGCAGGCCTTCGGTCCCTTCGCTTTCAAGAGGGCTTGATAATTTTCCGCGCGCGGCTACACTAGCTGCGATATGGAAGACGACGATGTTCCCCCTATCAGTCCGATCCGGGTCGGCCTTCTGATCCTGTTCCTGGCCGGCGTGGCCTTCGGGGCCTACCGGCTCTATCAAGAGAACAGGGCCGTCACCGCCGTGGCCGAGGCCTCGAAAGACTATCGCAAGCTGTTTCCGGCGCGCGGGCAGGAGCAACCCGAGCCTGAGATCCCTCAGAACGCCCCGCTCTCGGCCGTGCCCCAGTCGGGCATGATGCTCAAGATCGACGACGATATGCGCCCGCCCGCGCCGGCGCCGAAAGAGACGCCGCCGGCCGAGGCGAAGACGGAACCCGCGCCGGTCGCGGCGGCTCCCGCCCCCGCTCCCGCGGCTGCGCCGGCTAAGCCCCAGCCCAAGACCTTCAATCAGCCGCGCCTGAATCAGGGCGCCTACTCGCGCCTGGGCGGCACGGGCATCGGGATGTCCGGTTCCAACATGGGAGGCGGAGCGGCCGTCGCCGCTCCCGCGGGGAAGGCCGGGGCGGCGCCGCCCGCGGGCATGCCCGACATCTCCACCTTGCTTCCGGCGGTCGAAGCCAAGAAGTGAAGCCGCTCGCCGCCCTGCTGACGCTCTGCGCCCTGGCCGCGTCGCCCGCTCCGGCCGGTCTCGACTCCGTGGCGGCGGCCGCGCTGGCGCAGACCCGGGACAACGTCGTCTATGACGGCCGTTACGTGCGCATTCCTTATCCCGGAGGAGACGTCCCGGCCGGCACGGGCGTGTGCACCGACGTCGTGATCCGCGCCTACCGCAAGGCCGGGACCGACCTGCAGGTGCTCGTCCACGAGGACATGAAGAAGGACTTCGCCGCCTATCCGAAGAAGTGGGGGAGACGGACGCCCGACCCCAACATCGACCACCGGCGCGTGCCGAACCTGCGGACGTTTTTCGAGCGCGCGGGCGCGTCCCTTCCCATGAGCCGGAACGGGGCGGATTACGCGCCCGGGGACCTGGTGACCTGGGATCTGGGCTCCGGGCTCACCCACATCGGGGTCGTCGTCGCCGATCCGCTCGGAGGCCCGAAGCCCCTGATCGTCCACAACATCGGGCGAGGTCCGAAGCTCGAGGACGTGCTGTTCGAGTGGAGGATGACCGGCCACTACCGCTTCACGCCGCGTTGACGCGCGATCAGTTCGAGACGGCGTGGAAGCCCACGAGCTTCTTGCGGTCCTCGTCCCACAAGGTCAGCGACACGCACTTGAACGCGCTCCAGAACGTCATGCGGGGAACGTTCTGGAAGACGGGATTCTCGGTCATGCAGCGCTCGAGCTTGTAGTTGGGAATGCGGCTGTTGAGGTGGTGGATATGGTGGAAGCCGATGTTGCCGCTGATCCACTGGAAGAACTTCGGCAGGTGGAAGTACGAGCTGCCCTTCAGGCTGGCCTCGACGAGGTCCCACTTCTCGTCCTTGCTCCAGTAGGTGTCCTCGAACTGGTGCTGGACGTAGAACAGCCACACTCCGGCGATCGCGGTGAACACCCCGACCGAGAGCTGGACGAGGAAGAAGGGCTTCATGCCGACCGTGCAGTACGCGTAATAGAGCAGGGCCGCCAGGGCGAGGTCGTTGAGCAGGATGGAGCGGCGCTCGGCCTTCCACTCCTTGGGAACGATGCCGGGCCAGCGGTGGTACAGGACGAAATGGAACGCCGGGCCGATGAAGAAGAGGACGGGGACTGAGCGGTACATGCGGTACTTCCAGCGGCCCCACTTCGAGAGCGCTTTATACTCGCTGACGGTCAGCGTCTCGATGTCGCCGTAGCCTCGGCGGTCGAGGTTCCCGGACGTCGAGTGGTGGATGGCGTGGGTCTTCTTCCAGTAGGTGTAGGGGGTGAGGCTGAGGACGCCGATCACCGCGCCGACCATGTCGTTGGCGCGCTGGGAGGCGAAGAAGGAGCCGTGGCCGCAGTCGTGCTGGATGATGAACATGCGCATCAGCAGGCCGGAGGCCGGGATCGCGAGCAGGATGGTCAGCGGCCACCAGCCCCGGTAGGCGGTCCAGTAGGACAGGCCCATCACGATGAAGAACGGGATCGCCGTGTTGGCGAGCTGCCAGAGGGCGCTCGGCAGGTGCGGATCCTTGTACTTGGCCAGGATCGCGTTGAGCGAGGCCAGGGAGCGGGAGGAGACGTCGGGGCCGGGGGCCGCGGCGGAGCTCATCGGCGAGAGTGTACCAGAAAAACGGTCTTTCAGCGAGGGGCCCGGGCGCGAGCCTCGGGCAGCCAGCCTCGGATGTCCTCGACGCGCTGCTCGTCGGTCGGGTGGGTGCGCAGGTACTTGTCGAGGGGGCTCGCCGGACCGCCGCCGCCCGCCTTGGCCATGCGCTGCCAGAAGCCGACGGCCTCGCCGGGATCGTAGCCGGCCTCGGCCATGATGAGCAGGCCGATGCGGTCGGCCTCGCTCTCGTGCCCGCGCGAGAAGGGGAGCAGGAGGCCGACGTTGGCGCCCAGGCCGTACGCCTGCAGGGCCAGCTTCTGCGTGACCGCGGGCTTTTGGGCCATCGCGGTGGTCAGCGCCGCTCCGCCGAGCTGGGCGAGCAGGCCCTGGCTCATGCGCTCGGAGCCGTGGCGCGCCAGCGCGTGGGCGATCTCGTGGCCGAGCACGACCGCCAAGCCCGCATCGTCCTTGGTCACCGGCAGGATGCCGGTGTAGACGGCGACCTTTCCGCCGGGGAGGCACCAGGCGTTGATCGTCTTGGGGTCGTCGATGAGGGTGAACTCCCACTCATAGTCCGGCTTGTTGGCCGCCCTGGCCAGGCGCGCGCCGACGCGCTGAAGTCGGGCGTTCTCGGCCGTGTCGGCGGACAGCTTGGCCTTGGACAGAGCCTCGCGGTAGGAGCGCTCGCCGAGTTGGGTCTCCTCGGCGGGGGAGACCAGCAGCAAAGCGCGGCGGTTGGTGTAGGGAACGCTTTGGCAGGCGGCCAGGAGCAGGACGGCGGCGAGGAGCCTCTTCATCACGAGGGAGAGTATCTAAAAATCCGCTAAACTTGGTCCATGAGACACGCCCTCCTTCTCCTGGTCCTGGCCGCTCCCGTCTCCGCGGAACCCCGCGTCGGCGCCGGCGTCGTCGCGGGCGTGCCGTTCGGCGCCACCGCCAAGGTCGAGATCGACCGCCGGTGGGCCGCCCAGACCCACCTCGGCGTCTCTGACGGGGACCTGACGTGCAGCGCGGATTGGCTGCGGGTGTTCGAGGACGCCCTTCCCCGGCGCAAGCCCGATCTGCGCGTTCCGTTGTACGCGGGATTGGGCATGAAGCTCAAATCCGAGCGCCGGACCTTCGCGGGCCTGCGCTTCGTGGGCGGGGTGTCGCTGTTCGACTCCAAGCGCCCGTACGAGTTCTTCGCCGAGATCGCTCCGGTCCTGCGCTTCGCGCCTTCGGAAGGCGGGGCGTTCGACGGCGCGGTCGGCGTGCGCCGCTACTTCTAGGTCCGCACGCCGACGCCCGCCTGTCGAGGCCGTGGGCCTTGACTCTCGACGGGGGCGGGGCTACACTGGCGTCGACGGCCGGGGCGGATTCCGGCCCACACCGAGATGATCAGGACCAGCCGTTCCCGCCTGGAAATCCGTCAGGAGCCGGACGCGACCGCGTCGATCGCGGGCCTCGCGTTGGTGGCCTTCGGCCTCGTCGAGATGAGCACGATGTTCCTGAGCGGGGTGGTGGCCTGGGCGTTCGACCGCCCCTTCGCCCCCGTGATCGCCGGAGTGCGCTTCGTGCTCGGCGGGATTTTCGTGGCCTCGGGCTGGCTGTTCCTGCGCGGGCGCTCGCGCGTGGTCATCGATCTGGAACACCGCATGGTCGCGCGCTACCTGGGCGTGGGAGGGCAGTCGGTCGGCGGCAACCGGACGTGGGATCTCGACGAGTTCCGCGCCGTGGTCCTGCTCAGCCGGGAGCGCCGTCGCCTGTTGTCGGGCGGGAACGCGCGCAGCTGGGTGGTCTGCCTGCGCAGGCATGACGGCGGCGACCTGGAATTGTACTGGGCCGGCGACGTGCAGGACGGCGCCCGCGCGGCCTCCGCGGCGGCGGACTTCGCGGAGCTGCCGTATTTCGGCCGCGAGCCCGGCTGATCAGCGGGGCCGCAGGGGAGACGGCCGCCCGCCCTTGGTCGAGAAGCGGCCTTTGAGCGCCCTCGATGTCGGCGCCGGAGCCGGCTTCACGACCGGCACCTTGAGCTCGGCCCCGATGCGGCACACGCCGTCGAAGCGTTCGTCGTGCATGACGCGGTACACCTCGCAGCCCATCAACAGGGCGCGATCGACCAGCTCGCTGACCAGGTCGAGCACTGAGTCGGTCGGGCGGAAGCACCACGGGCAGGAGCGGTGCTCGACCGAGAGATGGCCGCACTTGCCGCACGAGCGCCCCATCTTCGCGTAGCCGTCGCGCACGAGCACGCGCGAGACGCAGCCCTGCTGGACCGCGGCCGCGACGGCGTCCAATCCGGTCACGGCGCCTCCTTGGCGCGTCTCATCGAGAAGGCGGTGCACGAGGACGCTTTCCCGGACCCGTCGAGCCTGCCGCTCGTTGTGGAGCACGCGCTCGAGGACCGCGTCCGCCGGCCTCTCGGGCCCGAGCACCGGCTCCAGGATCAGGTCTTTCTGGAGAGCCGGGTCGAGGAGCGGGATCAGGGCCGCCTCGAGCGCGCGCGGCGCGCCGAGGATGAGGCGGTCGTAGCGCCGCTCCCGGGCGAGCGTGGCCGCGCGCGCGGCCACCACGCCGAGCCCGTCGAGGGCGGCGAAGTCTCCGTTCAGCGCGTCGAGCTCGACGGCCTCGCCCATGTGCAGCTCGACGAAGCGGGCCTTGTTCTCGCCGAGCAGGAGCGCCACGAAGCGGTGATACTGTCCGCGCAACGCGTTGAGCGGACGCAGATCGAGCGTCCGGCCGACGGTCAGGGCGTTCTTGAACGGCTGGGGCAGGCCGAAGCACTCGAAGAGGCCCCGCTTGGCGCAGGAATACACCGCCGCCATGCGGTGCGGGCCGGGGACGAAGGAGTTGGTCACGAAGGACTCGATGCGCTCGAGGTCTCGGCCGAGGAGCTTCATGGCCGGATCGCGGCGGGCGTCGGCGGCGAGCTGGTGCAGGGCCGACGGATACAGGCCGCCGGGATCGACCGTCAGGTGCAGCGTCACCGCGTCCGCCTCCGCCGAACGAAAAGCCGCGAGGGCTTCGATCCTCGCGGCGCTCAAGAACAATGGTGCGGGCGGCATAGGCGGTCCTGTGACCGTAGGATAGGGGGAGAACCCCGGCCCGTCAAGGAAACTCGCGGTTAAAGACGGCCCTTGACGGAATTGAAATCCGGGGCTATCCTCCGTCGACGGCAAACGTCCCGATCCGGAGAACCCCGATGACTTACACCATTCTCGCCGCGGTGCCCGCGGCCCTGCTCGCCGCGATGTACATCTACGAGAGCCGCGCGAACCCGACGCCGTTGCGCGCTCGCGCCGCGAAGTCGACCCTAGACAACGCCCTCCGCGGAAGACGCTGACGTCCTGTCGGTGTCAGGTTTTGGGGTTTTTGGGGTGGGCGGGGCAGAAAAAAACAAAAAAAAAAAAACGGGGGGTGGGGGGGCGAGGAGGGTGTAGGGGG
>CAZURZ010000001.1:0-74852 GCA_964623465.1 uncultured Elusimicrobia bacterium | reverse complement strand
AGAAGAAGACCACTTCTACGGAGACGAAATAATGTCCAAGCCCGAGCAGCCCGAACTCACTCCCGAACCCGTCGGCAACATCATCCCGCGCGACCTCGGCGCGGAGATGCGCGGCTCCTACATCGACTACTCGATGTCGGTCATCGTCGGCCGCGCCCTCCCCGACGTGCGCGACGGCCTCAAGCCCGTCCACCGCCGCATCCTGTACGCGATGCACGACGAGGGCCTCGCGTCCAACAAGAAGTACTCGAAGTGCGCCGGCGTCGTCGGCGAGGTGCTCAAGAAGTACCACCCGCACGGCGACTCCGCCGTGTACGACGCGATGGTCCGCATGGTCCAGGACTTCTCGCTGCTGCACCCGCTCATCGACGGCCAGGGCAACTTCGGCTCCGTCGACGGCGACCCCGCCGCCGCGTACCGCTACACCGAGGCCCGCCTCGCCAAGATCGCCGAAGAGGTCATGGCCGACATCGATCAAGATACGGTCGACTTCACCGCCAACTTCGACGGCACCACGACCGAGCCGACCGTCATGCCGGCCAAGGTTCCCAACCTCCTCATCAACGGCTCCGCCGGCATCGCCGTCGGCATGGCCACCAATATTCCCCCTCACAATCTCACCGAAATCTGCGAGGCCGCCGTCGAGCTCATCAAGAACCCCAAGATCGAGACGAAGGACCTGATGAAGATCATCAAGGGCCCCGACTTCCCGACCGGCGGCATCGTTCGCGGCAAGGCCGGCATCAAGGACTACTTCGAGACCGGGCGCGGGTCCGTAAGAGTCCAGTCGAAGACTGAAATCGAGGACATCAAGGGCAACCGCCAGGCCATCATCATCACCGAACTGCCCTACCAGGTGAACAAGGCCACGCTCCTCGAGACGATCGCCGAGCTCGTGCGCGACAAGAAGATTCCCGACATCTCCGACATCCGCGACGAGTCCGACCGCAAGGGCATGCGCGTGGTCATCGAGGTCAAGCGCGACGGCAACGCCAACGTCGTCTTGAACCAGCTGCTCAAGCACACGCAGATGGAGACGACCTTCGGCGTCATCCTGCTCTCCCTCGTCGACGGCCGCCCGCGCGTGCTCGGCGTGCGCGACATGCTGGGCCACTTCCTGCAGCACCGCAAGACCGTCGTCACGCGGCGCACGAAGTTCCAGCTGCGCAAGTGCCTGGACCGCGCCCACATCCTGGAAGGCCTGATCATCGCGGTCAAGAACATCGACCGCGTCATCAAGATCATCCGCGCCGCCGCGGACACCGACGCGGCGCGCACGGAACTGATGGCCGCCTTCGAGCTGTCGAAGGCGCAGACCAACGCCATCCTCGAGATGCGCCTCGCCAACCTGACCAAGCTCTCGGTCGGCGACCTGCAGGACGAGTACGACGGCCTGGTCAAGAAGATCGCCGAGCTCAAGGCGATCCTGGCCGACGTGAAGAAGGTCTACGCGATCATCGCCGCCGAGCTCGACGAGGTCAAGGAGAAGTTCGGCAAGACCCGCCAGACCCAGATCACCACCGAGGCCGCCGAGATGACGCTCGAGGACGTGATCAAGAAGGAGGAGGTCGTCATCTCCTTCTCCAACACCGGCTACGTGAAGCGCATCCCCGTGGCGACGTACCAGGCCCAGGGCCGCGGCGGCAAGGGCATCACCGGCGCCGAGGTCAAGGAAGAGGACTGGATCGAGCACTTCTTCGTGACCGACACCCACGCCGCGCTGCTGTTCTTCACGAACCGCGGCCGCGTGTTCGCGCTGCGCGCGTACGAGATCCCCGAGGGCAACCGCACGTCGCGGGGCAAGGCCGTCGTGAACCTGCTCGCCCTCACCGGCGAGGAGAAGGTGACCTCGGCCATCGCGATCCGCTCCTTCGAGGAGAAGAAGGGCCAGGAGTCCTTCCTCGCGATGTGCACCCGCAACGGCACGGTCAAGAAGACCCCGCTCGCGGACTTCGAGAACATCCGCCGCTCCGGCATCATCGCGATCACCCTAGACGAGGGCGACGTGCTGGTCGAAGTGCAGCACACGTCGGGTTCCGACGAGATGCTGATCGCGACCAAGGACGGCATGGCCATCCGCTTCCCGGAGAGCGACATCCGCTCGATGGGCCGCGGCGCCGCGGGCGTGAAGGGCATCCGCCTCGCCCCCAACGACCAAGTCGTCGGCATGGAGTCGTTCCCGGCCGGCACCAAGAAGAGCCTGCTGACGGTCTGCGAGCACGGCCACGGCAAGCGCACGGAACTCAATGAGTACCGCGGCCAGCACCGCGGCGGCGGCGGCATCATCACGATCAAGGGCACCGACGGCCGCAACGGCGCCGTGATCGGCGTGAAGCTCGTCACCGACGACGACGACTTGATGGTGATGACGGAGAAGGGCAAGGCCATCCGCCTGCGCTGCAAGGAGATCAAGACGATCTCGCGCAACACGCAGGGCGTGCGCCTGGTCCGTCTCGACGAGGGAGACAAGGTCGCGCGCGTCGCCCCGATCGCCGTCGAGCCGCCGGTGAACCCGGAGCTCCCGATCGACGGGGGCGGCAAGAAGTGAGGGGGGCGTTGCTCGCGGCGCTGCTCGCCGCGAACGCTTCCGCGGAGCTGACGCTCGACGCGGCCGGCTGGCAAAGCGGCCGCGTCGAGAAGCCCGCGCGCCCGGCGCTCTGGACCGACGCGTCCGAGTCGGCGATGGACGCGAAGTCCGCGCGCCTCCTGCGCGGCAAGGCCGTGCTGAAGAACCGCGGTCCCAAGGCGGCCGAGGGGATCCTTCTGCGCTACACCGTGGCGGCCCGCCTCGTCCCGACTCGGCTCGTCGCGGCGGAGGCGGCATGGGCGCTTCCGTTCCTGGTCGACGAGCGCCGCGTCGCCAAGATCGGCCCGAACCAGGTCGTCGAGGTCCCTTTGACCATGACGCCGAAACTCGAGATATACCTCAAAAAACTCGCGCGCCAAGGCATGAAGGCCAACGCGCTCAAGCTCTCGGTGATGCTCGATCCGTATTCCGACGTCTCGGTGCGCGTCGTCGAGGCCTTCCTGCAGCCGGAGATCCCGAAGTGATCGACCTGCACGCCGCACGCAAAGCGCCGGACGCCGTCCGCGCCGCCCTCGGTCGCCGCAACCCGAAGCTGGCCGCCGCCTTCGACGAGCTGCTCAAACTCGACGAGGCCCACCGCGCCCTGCTCAACGATGTCGAGGCCATGCGCGGCAAGCGCAACGCCGCGTCACAGGAAATCGGCAAGGCCATGGCCGCGAAGGACATGGCCAAAGCCGACGCGCTGAAAGCCGAAGTCGCGGCGCTCAAGACGACCATGGCGGAGAAGGAAGCCGCCCTCGCCGGCTCCGAAAAGACCGTGAAAGCCGCTGCGATGTACCTGCCGAACCTTCCGCACGAGTCCGTGCCGAACGGCAAGGATGAGAACGACAATCCGGAAATACGGAAGGGGCTCAAACCGCGGGAATTTTCGTTCAAACCCGCCGATCACCACGCCATAGGCGAGAAACTTTCGATTCTCGACATGGCCGGCGGCGCCAAGCTCTCCGGCGCGCGCTTCGCCCTCTGGAAGGGCGACGGCGCCAAGCTCCTGCGCTCGCTCGGCAACTACCTGCTCGACCGGCACTCCAAATCCGGCTACGTCGAGATCCACCCCCCCTATCTCGTCCGCCCCGAGGTCATGGAAGGCACCGGACAGCTGCCCAAGTTCGATCAGGACATGTACCGCACGCTCAGCGGCGACGCCGAGGGCTCCGCCCCGATGTACCTGATCTCGACCTCGGAGATTCCCCTCACAAATATGGTCCGCGAGGAGATTCTCTCCGCCGACAGGCTGCCGATGAAGCTGACAGCCTTCACGCCTTGCTTCAGACAGGAAGCGGGAACGTACGGAAAGGACACCCGTGGAGTGATCCGGAATCATCAATTCGACAAAGTCGAACTGGTCTGGATCACGAAGCCGGAGGACTCTCTGCCGGCTTTGGAACAATTGACCAAAGACGCCGAAGGCGTGCTCGCCGATCTCGAGCTTCCGTATCGGATCATTCATCTCTGCACGGGCGACATGGGCTTCTCCTCCCGGAAAACGTACGACCTCGAGGTGTGGATGCCCTCCGAATCCAAGTACCGCGAGATTTCGTCGTGCTCGGATTGCGGCGATTTCCAGGCCCGCCGCATGCAGGCGCGCTTCCGCCGCGAGGCGAAGTCCGCCCCCGAGCTCGTGCACACCTTGAACGGCTCGGGCGTCGCCGTCGGCCGCCTCGCCGCCGCGATCCTCGAGAACGGCCAGCAGCAGGACGGCTCGGTCGTGATTCCCCGCGCCCTCGTCCCCTACTTCGGGGCCGAGCGCATCGCCGTCCCCTGACCATGGCCGCGGGAATCAGGAAGCTCGACGCCGTCGTGGCCAAGCTGCTCGGCCCGAATGGCTGCCCTTGGGATCGCGAGCAGACCCACAAGAGCCTGATCCCGTACCTCAAAGAAGAGTCCGCCGAGCTGGCCGAGGCGCTCAAGGGCGGCCGCTGGCACGAGATCGAGGACGAGCTGGGCGACCTCCTCTTCCACATCCTCTTCCACGCCCGCATCGGAAAGAAGAAGACGGGCAAGTTCGATTTCAACACCATCGCCGACTCCCAGGCCCGCAAGCTGATGCGCCGCCACCCGCACGTGTTCGGCCGCACGCGGAAGTTCAAGAATTCCAAGGAAGTCTTCGCCAACTGGAAGCAGATCAAGTCCGGCGAGCGCGCCCTGCGCGCCGCGGAAGTGGCCGCCCGCAACAAGAGGGGGTCCCGCTAAGTGTTCTTCGAGGGTCCCGAGAAGAAGGTCGAGCTCGCGCTGGTCCCCGGCAAGCCGTCCTTGCGCGCCAAAGGCCACGAGTACTGGAAGGAGATCGTCGCCAAGGCCAACGCCCAGGTCCTCTCCACGATCTCCAACGAGTCGATGGACGCCTATCTCCTCTCCGAGTCGAGCCTGTTCGTCACCGACACCTGGCTCACCATGATCACCTGCGGCCGCACCGACCTCGTTTCCGCCGTCATGAAGCTCGTCGACGATTTCGGCGTCGACTCCTTCCAGTACCTGGTCTACGAGCGCAAGAACGCCCACCACCAGGAGTACCAGCCCTCCAACTTCTTCGACGACTGCCGCCGCCTCTCCGACCGCATGCCGGCCAAGTCCTTCCGCTTCGGCGACGGCGACGACCACCACGTCTTCCTCTTCCACCTCGACAAGCCCTATGCGCCGTCCACGGAGGATCTGACGCTCGAGATCCTCATGCACGGCATCGACCCGGCGGCTTCGCGCGTGTTCATGAGCGGCCCGGCCCGCAAGAAGGACTTCATCAAGGAGAAGTCCGGCGTCTGGAGCATCCTGCCGGGCTTCCAGGTCGACGACTACCTCTTCGAGCCGATGGGCTACTCGCTCAACGCCATCAAAGGCTCCAAGTACTACACGATCCACGTCACCCCGCAGAAGATCGGCTCCTACGTCTCCTTCGAGACCAACTGCGTCGAGGGCGACGGCAACGAGACCGTGACGCGCGTGCTCGACCTCTTCAAGCCGCAGTCCTGCGACGTGATCCTCTTCCAGCCCCAGGCCTCGCGCCGCAAGGTGCGCTGCTACTACCCGATCAAGCGCGCGGTGCGCCAGAACCTGACCTGCGGGTACCGCGTGACCTTCGACCACCACTTCAAGCCGGTCGAGGGCGCGGCCCCGGCCACTGAGATAGTCCTGTGACCTGGGTCGACGAGGAGTATCAGGGAATCGTTCGGACCGGCTTCAAGCTGAAAAAAAAGCTGTTCAAGGGCAGGAGCCGATTCCAGAAGGTCGAAGTGGTCGAAACGATAGGTCATGGTCGATTGTTGTTAATTGACGGCATGACCATGGTGTCGGAGCGCGACGAGTTCGTCTACCATGAAATGATCGCGCATCCGGCCCTGTTCACCCATCCGAACCCGAAGAACGTCCTCGTCATCGGCGGCGGCGACGGCGGGACGGTCCGGGAGGTTCTCAAGCACAAGAGCGTGAAGCTCTGCACGCTCGTCGAGATTGATGGATTGGTCGTCCATGCGTCGAAAAAACATATCCCGTTGACCGCGAAGGCCCTCTCCGACCGCCGCGCCCGCGTACGGATCGAGGATGGCGTCAAATTCGTCGCGGAAACCGAGGAACGCTTTGACGTCGTGATCGTCGACTCCACCGAGCCCTTCGGCCCGGCCAAGGAGTTGTTCGGCCCCTCTTTCTACAAGAACGTGAAGCGGATCCTGACCAAGGACGGCATCGTCGTGAGTCAGGCGGGGTCCCCCTTCTACGAGATCTCCACGATCAAGAACCTCTACCGCATCACCAAGCCGATCTTCCCGGTCGTCGAGGTCTGCCTCTTCAACAACCTGACCTATCCCGGCGGCCTGTGGGCGTTCACCTTCGCGACGAAGGGCCTCAATCCCCGCAAGGCGAAGATCAGGAAGTCGAACCTCAAGCTGCGCTGGTACAACGGCGACATCCACCGGGCCTGCTTCGCGCTTCCCAACTTCCTGCGCCAGGAGATCGGCAAATGAAGGACCTGCTCGTCGACAAAGACATCTCCAAGGCCGAGGGCCTGCCCGCCCGCGCCTTCACCGATCCCGCGATCCTCGCGCTCGAGCTGGACACCATCTTCAAGACCAACTGGCTGCTCGTCCCGGAATCCTCCGGGGAGGACGCCCGCACCGACGCCCGCTCCTGGGGCGAGCGCCTCAAGCAGCGCGGCGCGCGCGCGCCCATCACCATGATGGACAAGCCGCTCTACCTGCAGCGCGGCTGGAAGGACAACGAGCTCCGCCTCCTGCCGAACGTGTGCACCCACGCCTGGTATCCGCTCGTCGCCGGCGAGGGCCGCTCCGAGAAGCTCATCTGCGCCCAGCACGGCCGCCAGTTCGACTCCGCGGGCAAGTGCCTCTCCCAGCCCGGCTTTGCGCCCAAGGCCGGGACGTTCCCCCGCGCGTGCGACCATCTCTCCGCCTTCGAGACCAAGGAACACGGGCCGCTCCTTTACACCCGCTTCGGCGACGTCGCCCAGCCGCTCGAGAAGATCACCGGCCGCATCGACGAGTCGATCGGGGCCCTGCCCATCGAGAAGCTCAAGCGCCGTCCGCAGAAGGCCGACTTGCGCGAGGTGGACGGCAACTGGAAGCAGCACGCCTGGAACTACATGGACAAGTTCCACGTGCAGTTCCTGCACAAGGCGCCGGGCGGACTGGCCGACGCCATCGAGCTTTCCTCGTACAAGACCGAGCTGTACGACGGCTGCTCCCTGCAGTGGGCCTACGCCAAGGATCCCGACAGCGGCTTCGATCCGGATTACCTGCCGGCGCGCTTCCGGTCCGAGGGCAAGAACGTCTTCGCGTTGTGGTGGTTCATCTTCCCGAACCTGACCCTCAACTTCTACCCGTGGGGCCTGTCGGTCAACCTCTACGAGCCGATCCCGGGCCAGCCGGAGAAGTCGCTGTTCCGCTGGTATTCCTGGTCATGGGACGACAAGAAGCTGGGCGACCGCGAGAAGCGCTGGCTCTCCGACCAGGTGGACACCGAGGACGTCGAGGCGATGGCGCTCGTGCGCCGCGGCACCCGCTCCGGGCTGGCTCCGCGCGGGCGGTTCTCTCCGACGGAGGAGACCGGGCCGCATTGGTTCCATCACGCCGTCAGCAAGGCGCTGGCGGCGAAGTAATCAGTTCGCGTCGGCCGTGAACCAGCCCGTCAACGACGCGAACTGGTTGATCCACACGAACTGGTTCGCCCACTGGCTGACGAACACCGTCCCGTCGAGCCGCGCGGTGCCCGCGGGCTTGCCGTCGCGTCCGCGGAGCATGCCCGTGCCGGCGACGTGCGCCGAGCCGCTGACGAACCCGCCCGAGCCCTCCTGGCAGGATCCGCTCAAGAAGACGTAGCCCGAGACCGGCACGTAGCCGTTCACGCCGTCGGGGCCGAACACGGGCAGGTTCGCGGTCAGGCGCACCGAGCCGTTCATCCAGCCGGTGCCGTTCTGCGGAGCGGAGCAGTGCAGGTAGCCGTTGCCTGACAGCGTGCCGGACGCATGGATCGAGCCCGAGACGGGGGCTTTCGGGGCGCTCGCGACGACGGCCGGGACCACGACCGGAGGAGCGTCCACGGGGACGGGCGCTCCGATTTGCGAGGCGATGAGGGCGACGGCGGCGGCGATGTTGGCGGGCATGCCGCGATTCTACCCGAAGGACCCAAAGAATGTCTAGGACTTTGGGGTCAGCCGCGCGGCTTGAGCCAGCCGCGCCGCCGCAGCGCCTCGGCGACCTGCACCGAGTTCAAGGCCGCGCCCTTGAGCAGGTTGTCCGAGACCACCCACAGCGCGAGCTCTTTCTTGGTCGCGCCGCGGCGCAGGCGCCCGGCGTAAACGGGGCCCTGGCCCGAGGCGGAGCGCGGCGTGGGGTAGTCCCCCTCCGGAGACAGCACGAGCCCCGGGGTCTTCTTGAGCAGCGCGCGGGCCTTGTCCAAGGAAACCGGCTTGGCCAGGGTGAGCCAGGCGGCCAGGGCGTGGCCGCGGATCGACGGGACGCGCACCGTCGTGGCGGAGATCTTGAGACCCGGCGCTCCCCACACCTTGCGCAGTTCGGCGGCGACCTTGCGCTCCTCGCCGGAGTACCCGTCGTCGCCGAAACGGCCGACCTGAGGGATGACGTTGTAAGCGATGGATCTCGGAAGAACGGCCGACCGGCCCGCTCCCAGTACCGGCGCGCGGCCATCGGCCAAGGTCTTGGTCCCCGTCAGGGCGTCGTACTGAGTAAACAGTTCTCCCAAGGCGGCTTTGCCCGCCCCGGACACGGCCTGATAGGAGGCCAGGCGGACCTCTTTGATGCCGATCTTGGAATGAAGGAGAGAACCCGCGACGGCGAGGCCCGTCATGGTGCAATTGGGGCCGGCGATGAGGCGCCGCTTGGGAGACAGCTCGTGAGAGTTCACCTCTGGAATGACCAACGGAACGGATTTGTCCATTCTAAAGGCCGCGGAGTCGTCGATGGTCCATACGCCTTTCTTGGCGAGCGCGGGCGCCAACTCCAACGCGACCTCGTCGGAGCTGACGAGGAAGGCGATGTCGCAGGCTTCGAGCGACGCCGTCGAGACGCCGGGAGCCGGAATCTTGCGGCCGCGGAAGGTCACGTGAGATTTCGTGCGTCCCGACGAGAAAGGCCGCAGCTCGGCGACCGGGAAGCCTCTCTTGTCGAGGAGCGAGACCAGCTCTCTCCCGACCATGCCGGTGGCGCCGACGACGCCGACGACGAGCCCGTTACCGCGGCGCATAAGGGATCATGTAGCCTTCGGAGTAGCCGACCACGCCGGAGGCGGCGCGGGCGGCGCCGCGCAGGAAGGCGCCGGGAAGCGGGGCCTTGTCGGCGGGCAGGGAGAAGGTATACGGCGGGCGCCGCCCGAGGCGCGACACGCGCTGCCACTCGAGCTGGTCGCGCGAGGCCTCGACCCAGGCGTCGACGACGTCCTCGCCCGCGGCGGAGAAGCGAACGACCACGCTCTTGCCCACGCGCGCGGCGGTGAAGTCGGCCACGGAGACGGCCGGCTCGTCGGGGCCGGGCGGCACGAGCTTGATGGCGATGGCGGGCGCCAAGGTGTTGAGCGGCGTCTCGAGGGAGGCGCCCTTGGCGCGCGGCGGCACGCCGAGGATCGAGCGGTTCAGCCAGGCGCGCGTTTCTCCCGAATTCTCGATGTCGGCCGCGGCCAGGATCGGCGCGCTCGAGGCCTTGGTGAAGTAGTTCGTCGGCGACCAGACGATGAGGTAGTTCGGCTGGGTGAAGCTGACCTGCGACATCGGCACCTCGGCCCAGAACCACTCGCCGCCGCCGATGCCGTCGACGCGCGCCTGCGGGTCCGCTTCGAGAGGGATGTCGCGCGTCTCGGCGAGGAAGAAGCTCTGCTCGGAGGACCACGCCGGCGAGCCCGAGATGCCGGCGTACACCTTGCCCGGGATCACCTCGCGCAGCCACGGCTTGCCCGCGACGGGGCGCGTCTTCGCGCGGCCGAGTTTCGCGCCGATGAAGGCGCGCGCGAAATCACCCGCGGGCGCCGGCGGCAGTTTCACGATCCACGCGTTGTTGAAGCCCGCGTACCAGTTCGCGTCGGGGCCGCCGTCGGCGAAGCGCTCGTACTCGTGGACGTTCGGCGCCAAGGTGACGATGGTCGGCACGATCGAGCTCGTGGAGAGCGCGGGCGGCAGGCCGTCGGCGGCGCTCGCGGCGAGAGCCGCGGCCAGAATAAAATATGAAATTATCATTATTTTTTAAGGATATTCATGATGCGATCGAAGTCCTCGAAGGAGAAATACGAGATCGCGATCGTGCCTTTCGCGCCATTCTTCTTGGAGCGGATCACGACCTTGGTGCCGAGGCTCTGCTGCAGGGATTCTTCAAGAGCCCGCAGGTCGGCGGCTTTGGTCGCGGGTTTCTTCCCCTCTTTGACTTCGACGGGAGCGGGACCGAGCTCCATCTCGCGGGCAAGAGACTCGGTCTCGCGGACGGACAATTTGTCCGCGAGAACCTTTTGGAACACGGCATGGCGGAGGTTGGGATCATCGATGCCGAGGAGAGCGCGGCCGTGGCCTTCGGTGATCTGGGCGAACTGCAGGGCCTTCTGAATCTCGTCACTCAGTTCCAATAATCTTAACGTGTTCGAAATCGCGGCCTTGGATTTCCCCATCTCTTCGGCGAGCGCGGTCTGGTTGATCGCGAACTCCTTCATGAGGCGCAGGTAGCCGAGCGCGACCTCGATGGGGTTCAAGTCGGCGCGCTGGAGGTTCTCGATGAGGGTCAGCGCCATGCGGTGCTTCTCGTCGCGCGGCTCGCGCACGACCACGTCGATCTCCTTGAGGCCGGCGAGCTGGGTGGCGCGCCAGCGGCGCTCGCCGGCGATCAACTCGTAGGAGCGGGAGGCGGAGTCGTAGGAGACCACGATGGGCTGGGCCAGACCGTGCTGCTTGATGGAGGCGGCCAGCTCGGAGAGGGCCTCCGGCTCGAAGTGCCGGCGGGGCTGGAGATGGTTCGGGCGGATCTTGTCGACGGGCACACGCGTGATGCCCCCTATGACGGAGACGTTCCCGCCGGTCTCGGACGTCGGCGTGCTGGGAGCGGCGGGAATGAGCGCGGACAGGCCGCGGCCGAGGGCTTTGCGGGTCATGCAGGGTTCTCCGTGGTTTCGGGGGTGACGGGGGCCGGCGGTTGGGACTTCCCGCGGCGCGAAAGGAACTCGTGGGCGAAGGCCATGTAGGACTCGGCGCCCTTGGACTTGGGGTCGTACTGGAAAATGCTCTGCCCGAAGCCGGGAGCCTCGGCCAGGCGGATGTTGCGCGGGATGATGGCGCCGAACATCTTGGGGCCGAAGTACTTGAACACCTCGTCCTTGACCTGGTTGGACAGGGTCATGCGGGAGTCGAACATGGTGAGGACCCCCCCCTCGACCTCGAGCTTGGGATTGAGGGCGCCCTTGATCCGGTCCACCGCGGCCAAGAAGGCGGCCAGGCCTTCCATGGAGTAATACTCCCCCTGAATCGGGATAATGATGCGGTCGGAGGCGTTCAGGGCATTGACCGTCAGGAGCCCTAAAGAAGGAGGGCAGTCGATGACGACGTATTCATATTTGTTTTTGACCGCCGAAAGGGCCCCTTTCAGCCGGCTCTCGCGGGCCAAAGCCGAAACCAGCTCGATTTCGGCCCCGGCCAGATCATTATTGGACCCCGCAGCGGAGAGTTTCGGCAGCGGGCTTTGTTTGATGGTCTTTTCCAGGGGCAGGAGATCGACCAGGACATCGTATAGGTTCGGATCGAATTCCAGCTTATTGAACCCCACCCCGGAGGTGGCGTTGCCCTGGGGGTCCATGTCGATCAGGAGGGTGTCATGCCCCAAAACAGCCAAAGCAGAGGCCAGATTGACGGCGGTGGTGGTCTTTCCCACACCCCCTTTTTGGTTCGCGATCGCAATAATTTCGGCCATTGGTGTTTACACGTGAAAACAAGTCAAGTCATTGGTCGAATTTACACGTGAAAACTCGACGAATTGATACTACCAAAGTACCGAAAAGTTGTCAAGTCTCGTCATTATTGTTATATTATATCATATTAGATTGTTCAGTGTTGTTAAGCGTTGTTAAGTATATTAGCCGTTTTTGCCCGTCCCCGGCCTGGACACGATTGCGCTTTTATCTTACACTTCGACCCATGGCCAACGCGTCTTCGCTTCTTTCCCTCATCAAGAAGGGGGAAATCCGCACCGTCATCCTGGCGATGCCCGACATGCAGGGCCGCTGGATCGGAAAACGCTTCACCGGGCGGCACTTCGCCAAGGCGGTGGCCGACCACGGCACCCACGCCTGCGCATACCTGCTCACCGTCGACATGGAGATGGATCCCGTGCCCGGTTTCGCGCTGACGAGCTGGGACAAGGGCTATCAGGATTTCGCGCTCGTGCCCGACCTGGGCGCCTGGTGGAAGACGGCCTGGCTGCCGGGCACGGCGCTCGTCGTGGCCGACGTGATGGACGCGGCGCACGAGAAGACCGTGAAGGTCGCGCCGCGCCAGATGCTCAAGGACCAGGTCGCGCGCGCCGCCGCCAAGGGGTGGTCGCTCAAGATGGCCTCCGAGCTCGAGTTCTACCTGCTGCGTGAAACGTACGAGAGCGCGCAGAAGAAGAACTGGACCGGTCTCGAGCATTACGGAACCTACATCGAGGACTATCACATCCTCCAGGGCACGCGCGAAGAGCCGGTCGTCGGCGCGATCCGCGACCTGATGGAGGACTCGGGCGTGCCGGTCGAGAACTCCAAGGGAGAGTGGGGCCCCGGCCAGCACGAGATCAATCTCGAGTACGCCGATCCCGTGCGCATGGCCGACCTGCACACCCTCTACAAGCACGGCGCCAAAGAGATCGCGATGCAGAAGGGCGCGTCGCTGACCTTCATGGCCAAGTACAGCGACAAGCTCGCCGGCTCCTCGTGCCACATTCACGCGAGCTTGTGGGACAGGAGCGGAAAGCGCTCGGTATTCTCGGCGGGGGGAAAACCCACAAAAGAATTTAAATGGTTCCTTGGCGGGATGATGACGCTCGCTCGCGAATTTTCCGTGCTATTCGCGCCGACCGTGAACTCCTATAAAAGGTATCAATCCGCGACCTTCGCGCCGACGCGCATCGCCTGGGCGCGGGACAACCGCACGTGCGGCTTCCGCGTGGTGGGGGAGGGGAACTCCCTGCGCATCGAGAACCGCATCCCCGGAGCCGATGCGAATCCCTATCTCGCTTTCGCCGCGGTGATCGCCGCCGGCCTGCACGGGATCGAGAAGAGGATCGAACCGCCGGCCGAGTTCGTGGGCGACGCGTACAAGTCCAAGGTCTCCCCGGTGCCCAAGACCCTGCATGAGGCGATCGCCCTGTTCGAGAAGTCGGACGCGGCCAAGACGGCCTTCGGACCTGAAGTCCACGCCCACTACCTGCACGCCGCCAAGGCCGAGCAGGCGGCCTACGACCGCGCGGTCACGGATTGGGAGCGCGGCCGTTACTTCGAGCGGATATGACCCGTATTAAGGAGAGTGCCATGATCAAGAATTCCATGCTGGCGGCGGTTCTTCTGCTGTCCGCGCCCGGCGCGCGCGCCGAGGGCGAGGCCCCGGCCCCGACGCGCGGAGAGCGCGTCGAGAACCAGGGCGAGAAGATGCAGAACCGCGGCGAGCGCAGGCAGCGCCAGGGCGAGCGGCGCCAGGAGCGCGGAGAGAAGCTGCAGGAGCAGGGCGAGAACATGCAGGAGCGAGCCGACAAGCTCGAGGGCAAGGCGGAGCGGCTCGAGGAGAAGGGGAACGAGCGCGCCGCCGAGCGGGTCGGCGCCGCGGCCGACAAGATGGAGTCGCGCGGGGAGCGGCGCGAGAAGCGCGGCGAGCGCATGGAGCGCCAGGGCGAGCGCCGCGAGCGCCGCGGCGAGCGGGCCGAGCGCCGGGGCGAGCGCCGCGAGAACCGCGGCGAGCGCATGCAGAGGCGCGGCCGGCGTTAAATGAAGCGGATTCTCGTCACGGGCGGCGCGGGAGCGATCGGGGGAAACCTCGTCTCCGCGCTCGTCCGCGAAGGGAGCCGCGTCGTCGTCCTCGACAACCTGACCTCCGGCCGCCGCGAGAATCTTCCGCGCGGCGTCGAGTTCGTGAAGGGGAGCGTCGGGGACGCGGAGACCGTCGCCAGGGTCCTCAGGCGCGGCTACGACGAGATCTATCATCTGGCGGCTTTCTTCGCCAACCAGAATTCCTGCGACCATCCCGTGGACGATTTCCGCGCCAACGCGCTCGGCACCGTGCTGATGCTCGAGGGCGCGGCAAAGATCCGCGGCCTCAAGTCCTTCCTGTTCGCCTCGACCTCGTCCCTGACCGGGGACCTGGACGCCGGCCTCGTCGAGGGCTTCAGCACCCCGTACATGGCCTCGAAGTTCACCGGCGAGCTGTATGCCCGCTACTACCGCAGGATCGGGGCCGTTCCGGTCCGCACCGTGCGCTACTACAACTGCTACGGGCCCGGGGAGTGGCCGGGACGCTACCGCAACGTGATCGTGAATTGGATCGAGAAGGTGCTCGCGGGCGAGCCGTTGACCATCACCGGCGACGGGAAGGAGACTCGCGACTTCACCTACGTCGACGACATCGTCGCCGGAACGATCGCCGTCGCCCGCTCGAAGAAGACCTTGGGGCCGCGCGTCTACCAGCTCGGCACCGGCAAGGAGACGTCGATCAAGCGCCTGGCCGAGCTGGTCCAGGAGGCCTGCGGCAAGCGGGTGAAGGTCGTCTTCACCCCGCGCCGCGGCTGGGACAAGACGTCGCGCCGGCGAGCCGACGGGACTTTGGCGCGCCTGCATGCCGGCTGGCGTCCGAAGGTCGACCTCGAGCGCGGCCTGTGGCGCACCGTGGCCTGGTACCGCGCGCGCGTCGCGAAATGAGGATCGCCCTCGAGATCTCCGGGGCCCTCGCGGGAGGGGGGTTCCGGCGGTATACGGAAATGATCGTCCGCGCGCTGGCGAAAGAGGACGCCAGGAACGAATATATCCTCTACGGCGCCTTCTGGAGCCGGCCCGAGCGCCTCGCCGAACTCGACCTGCCGAAGCAGAAGAACTTCACCGCGCTTCATTTGAAGGCGCCGCAGAAGCTCCTGCTTCCGGCGGAGGAGTTCCTCGGCCTGCGCTGGCAGGAGAAGAAGCTGCTCGATATGGGCGTCGACCTCGTTCACGGGTTCTCCAATTGGATCCCGCGCCTGGACAGGCTTGCGTCGGTCATGACCCTGGCCTACGCCGAGCACACCGCCTTTTCGGCCTGGGACGAGTTTTACTTCAACCGCCTCCTGCCCCGTTCCGTGCGCCAGGCCGACAAGATTCTTTCCATTTCCGGCACGGCCAAGGACGCGGCCGTGCGCGACTTCGGCGTTTCACCGGACAAGATCGACGTGGTCTACTACGGCGCCCCGCTCGACGGCTTCAAGCCCGACGACTCGCCGCGCGACCCGAAGGCCGCTCCGTACTTCCTGTTCGTGGGAGTCACGCGCTCGACGAAGAACACGAAGATCCTCATGGAGGGCTTCATCCGCTTCAAGAAGAAGCGCCCTGAGGCCCCGCACCGCTTCGTGATCTGCGGCGCGCCCGGAGACGAGCAGGAGATCCTGGAGAGGCTGCTCTGCGACGCGGGCCTCTCGGAGGCGGTGACCTTCGCCGGCAACGTCGCCCAGAAGGACGTCCACACGTACTATCAGAAGGCCGCGGCCTACGTGTCCGCCTCGTCTCTCGAGGGCTTTCACCTGCCCTTGATCGAGGCCATGGCCTGCGGAATTCCGACCGTGGCCGCGCGCGGCGGCGCCCAGACCGAGATCGTGGCGGACGCGGGCGTGCACGTCGACGCGACGGCCGAGGATCTCGCGCGCGGGATGGAGGCGATCGCCTTCGACGAGGCGCTGCGCGCGCGCTGCCGCGAGAGGGGATTCGCGCGCTGCAAGGATTTCTCCTGGGAGCGCGCCGCCGGCCAGGTCGTCGCGGCTTACGACGCGGTCTTGGCCGCGCGCCGCTGAGCCAGGGCCAGCACGGCCGAGGCGATCCGCTCGCCGGCCTTTCCGTCCCAGAGCTTCGGCGGAACGCTCTTGCCGCGCTTCTTCTTCAAAGCGGCGGCGGCGGCCTCGGCCAAAGACGCCGGATCCTTGATCAGGCGGTTGGTTCCGTGCGTGACGGTCACCGGCCGCTCGGTGGTCGTGCGCACGGTCAGGCACGGAACTCCCAGGTAGGTGGTCTCCTCCTGGATGCCTCCGGAGTCGGTGATCACCAGCGCGGCGTCCCGCTGGAGAGCGAGGAACTCGAGGTAGCCGAGCGGCTCCGTCAGGACCAGTCCCGCGGGGGCCTTCCAGCCTGCGTCGTCGAGGCGCTTGCGCGTGCGCGGGTGGAGGGGAAGAACCACCGTCGCCGTCCGGGCGATTCGGGCGAGAGAACGCATCAGCTTCAGAAGGGCCGCGGGCTGGTCGGTGTTCGCGGGGCGGTGGATCGTGGCGAGCACGTACGGGCCGTCGAGGCGGGGAGACGCCGGGCGCTTCGCCGCGGGCAGGAGGCGGATCAAGGTGTCGATCATCGCGTTGCCGACGAAGCGGACGCGGGACGCGGGAATCCCCTCCCGCGCGAGATTGCGGTCCGCGTCCTTCGAGGGCGTGAGCAGAAGGTCGGCGAGCTGGTCGGTCACCAGGCGGTTGAGCTCCTCGGGCATGTCCCGATCCCCGGAACGCAGGCCGGCCTCGACGTGGGCGAGGGGGATCCTGAGCTTGGCCGCGGCCAGGGCGGCGGCGACGGTCGAGTTCACGTCTCCGTAGACGACGACGGCGTCGGGCTTCTTGTCGAGTAGGACGGGCTCCAAGCCGGCCAGGACCTGTGCGGTCTGGGCCGCGTGCGTGCCGGAGCCGACGCCGAGCGAGACGTCGGGCGCGGGCACGCCGAGCTGGACGAAGAACACGTCGGACATATTGGCGTCGTAGTGCTGGCCCGTGTGCACCAAGGTCTGCCGCACGCCTTTGCGGGCGGCGAGCGCGCGGATCACGGGCGCGGCCTTCACGAAATTGGGGCGGGCGCCGACGACGTGCAGGATATGGGTCATGGTCTCCAGTCCTTCGGGGCGGGGCCCCGTCCGAGCCAGTGGGCGATCCCGGCGGCGACGCGCTCCGCCGCGCGGCCGTCGCCGTAGAGGCCGCGTCCCCGGGACATCCGCCTCAGCAGGCGCGGGTCGGCGAGCAGGCGGCCGGCTTCGCGCTCGAGACGGCGGGGGTCCAGGCCGACGAGCCGGCCGGCTCCGGCGGCGATGATCTCGGGGCGCTCGGTGCGCCGGCGGACGATGAGCACGGGTTTCCCGAGAGTCGCGGCCTCCTCCTGGACGCCGCCCGAGTCGGTGACGACGAAGCGGCAGCGTGCGAGCAGGGCCAGCAGCTCGGGGTAGGGAAGCGGAGGGACCAGGCGGACCCGCGAACGGCGCAGGCGCCGCGCGACCCGGTCCACGGCGGGGTTGGGATGCACCGGATACACGAAGGCCGTCTCCGGGTGACGGCCGGCCAGGCGCGCGAGCGCCGCGCACAGGCCCGCGAGCGGGCGGCCGTGCAGCTCTCGTCTATGAAGGGTGACCAGGACTTCGTTGGAGGAGCCTCGCGGCGGCTTCAGGGCGCGCAGGGCGTCGACGACCGTGTTGCCGGTCACATGGACGGCGCGTCCGCTTAGGCGCTCGCGGCGCAGGTTCGCGCTCGCGACTCGGGTGGGGGGGAAGAGAACCGAGGCGATCGAGTCGATGAGCACACGATTGCGCTCCTCGGGGAAAGGATCGTTCCGGTCGAAGGTGCGCAGCCCCGCCTCGACGTGGGCGACAGGGACTCCCGCCTCGCTCGCCGCGACGGCGGCGGCCGCCGCCGTCGTGGTGTCGCCCTGGACGACGACGAGAGCGGGCTTGATGCGCTTCAGGACGGGCTTCATGGCGGCGAGCGTGCGCCGCGCGACCTGGTCCGGCGTCTGTCCGCGGCGCATGAGGCGCAGATCCACGTCGGGTTCGAGACGGAACGGACGCAGAGCCCCCGCGAGCAGCTCGCGGTGCTGGCCGGTGGCGCAGACGGCGGTCTTCAGGCGGCGGCGGCGCAGCGCGGCGACGACGGGGGCGAGCTTGATGGCCTCGGGCCGCGTGCCCATGACCACGAGGATCGTCATTCGCGGGTCGAGCGCAGGCCGCGGCTGACCATCGTCCAGGCGCACAGCTTGTAGAGCAGGCGCATGGCGACGTTGGCGTCCCACTCGGTGGGGCCGGGCGCGACCTCGACGAGGTCGAAACCGAGGATGGTCCGTCCGGAGCGGGCGACGCGGCCGAGGAGGTACACGGCTTCGTTGAACTGGAGACCCCCGGGAACGGGCGTTCCCGTGCTCGGGCACAACTGCGGGTCGAGGCCGTCGATGTCGAAGGTGATCCAGACCTTTTCGGGCAGGGCGTTCACGATCTCGTCCACCGTCTCGCTCCAGGGACGCCCCTCGAAGCGGGCGCGGGCCAGGTCGCGGTCGAAGAAGACCTTCGCGCGCGGGCCGAGACGGTCGATATACGCCTGCTCCTGCTCGCAGTAGTCGCGGATGCCGACCTGGACGATCTTCTCGATCTTCGGGATCCGGTCCAGCGCGTTGCGCATGATCGAGGCGTGCGAGTAGACGAAGCCTTCGTAGGCGTCGCGGGTGTCGGAGTGCGCGTCGAAATGCAAAAGGCCAAAGGCCCCATGACGTTCAGCCGCGGCCTTAAACGCTCCCAATGGAACGCTGTGATCGCCGCCCACCAGGCCGACGATCTTGCCGGCGGCCTGGAGCTCCTTGGTCTGCGCGTACACCCAGTCGTTCAACGTCTCGCTGAGCTCGTTGACCGTCTTCAACGAGGCCTGCAGCTTCCGGTTCCCGTCTACCCGCCCGCCCTTGGCTATGATTTTTTGCGCTTCGGCCTTGGCCTTCTTGTTCCAGGCGCGCACATCCTTCGATTCCGGCCTCATGAAGATCCCGGGCTCGTAAGGCTTGTGCACCTCGCCGTCGAAAAGATCGATCTGGCCGCTCGCTTCGAGGATGGCCCGGGGGCCGTTCGAGGTCCCGCCGCCGTAGGACGTGGTCGCCTCCCACGGCACCGGCACGAGCACTAGGGCCGCGTCCTTCTCCTGGTGAGGGAGACCGAAGACGCCGCTGTCCTCGTCGGGGGCCGAGTTGGGGTCGAAGTCGAGCATGCGATGATTCTAGCTAAAAGACGATTGGTGTCAGACCTCCCACTTTCCCGCTTTTTAACAAGGGCAATTCTGCGGTGAAAAGCGGGAAAGTGGGAGGTCTGACACCTAAAAGAAGCCATCGAGGAAGCTCTCGACGAGGATCGGCAGATCCTCGGAGTAGCCGCCTTCGAGCGCGGCGAAGCGCGGGAGCTTGGTCTGGGCGAGAAGCGACCCGATGCGCTTGAACGTGCCCTTGTCGAGCTTGAGGCCGGCGATGGGATCTCCTTTATACGCGTCGAAGCCGGCGGAGACGGCGAGCACGTCGGGCTTGTCGCGCAGGAGGACGTCGAAGGCCGGCTCGAAGGCGGACAGCCAGGCGTCGCCGTCGGTTCCGGCCTCCAGCGGGATGTTGGCGCAGTTGGCGCGCGTGTCGAGGCCGGTGCCCGGATAGAGGGGGAACTGGTGCAGGGAGAGGAACTGCGTGTCCGCCCGCCCGAGCACCAGCGACTGCGTGCCGTCGCCGTGGTGCACGTCGAAGTCCACGATGAGGATCTTGGTGCCGGGCTTCTTCTTCTGGATGCGCGCCGCGGAGAGGGCGATGTTGTTGAGATAGCAGAAGCCGGCGACCCTGTCCATTCCGGCGTGGTGGCCGGGAGGGCGCATCAGGGAGAACGCGGGCTCGCCGGCCAGGGCGGCGTCGGCGGCGGAGAGGGCGCCGGAGAGCGAGATGAGGGCGATCTCGTCCATGGCCTTGAACCGCGGAGTGTCCGGATCGGAGAACGTTCCGGTCTTTATGGAGTCGAGGTGCGAGGGACCGTGCGCCAAGGCGACGTCGTCTGATCCCGCGGAGACCGCGGGCTTCTCGGGGGCGTGCCCGGCCGCCTTCAGGCGCTCGAAGGTCCGCAAGACGCGAAACGGCGCCTCGGGGTGTCCCGAGGCGCCGTATTCGGCGGTGCGAAGGTCGGAGAAGACCCGACCCATGGGATCTTAGCGGAGGGCCGCCGGGATCTTCGCGTTGACGTCGTTGAGCAGGGCGTTGAAGCGGCGCTCGCGGCGCTTCTTCCAGCTGCCCTTGTGATAGCCGTAGGAGGCGAGAGTCGGGAGCGCGATGGTGGCTTCGGAGAAGACCATCTGCTCGTCGGTGACCGCGACCTTGCCCCACGAGCACGCCTCGCGCAGGGTCGAGCCGGAGAGCGCGCCGTCGCGCTCGTCGGCCACGGTGATCTGCACCGCGTACTTGTGCATGATGGGCTCGAGGCCGATCATCTCCGCGCCGACGGTGACGTCCTGCGCGAAGTTCTTCGGCACGCCGCCGCCGATCATCAGCAGGCCGGTGTCGCCGCAGGCCAGCTTGACGCGCACGAGCTCCCGGAAGTCCTTCGCCGAGTCGATCGACGCGTGGCTCTCGGGGTTGTGCCACTGGTGGTGCAGGAAGCCGAAGCCGGCGGAGCAGTCGGACATCGCCGGGACGAAGATCGGCACGCCTTTCTTGTAGGCGGAAAGCACGATCGAGTCCTTGACCTTGGACTTCTTCACGAGGTACTTGCCCATCTCCTCGATGATCTCGCGCGACGAGTACGGCTTCGGCTTGAGGTTGCCGATGATGTCGGAGATCGTGTTGTCGCACTCGCCCAGCTCGTCCTCGTCGATGAGCGTGTCGTAGATGCGGTCGACGCGGGCGCCGCGCAGCGCCATGTCGTCGAGCCACTTCGAACCCTTGTAGTGCTTGAAGCCCAGGGCCTCGAAGAAGTCCTGGTCGACGATGTTGGCGCCGGTGGAGACGATCGCGTCCACCATGTTGCTCTCGACCATCTGCCAGACGATCTTCTTGAGCCCCGCGGAGAACAGCGAGCCGGCGAGGCAGAGGATGATGCCGCACTCCTTGTCGGCGAGCATCTTCTCGTAGATCTCGCTCGCGCGCGCGAGGTCGCGGGCGGAGAAAGCCATCTTCGAGTAGGCTTCGACGACGGGGCGCATGTCGTGCTTGGTGATGTCGAAATGCTCGATCTGCTCCTTCAGCAGCTCGCTCTTCTTGATGTTGGCCATTTTACCCTTGATCATTGTCCCGTTCGGGAGATTTCGTCGTGCCGATATTTTATAACATTGCCCGACGAGGATGACGATGAATTCTCTCGGAAAAATTATTTTTTTCGGCGCCGCGATCTTCGCGCTGGCGCTGCCCGCCGCCGCGCGCAAGCCGAAGAACTTCCGGCTGAAGCCCAAGCCCGCTCCCGCCGCGGTCGAAGAGTCGACCGCCGCCGCCAAGGGTCCGGCGCGGCTGATGGGCGGACGCTGGACGCCCGAGGTCCGCGGCGCGCTCGACCGCTTCATCGCCGAGCGCGGCTCGTCGGCCCCCGGCTACGACGCGTCCCGGCCTCCGGTGGCCGTCCTGCCGTGGAGCGACGCTCTCGTGAGCGGCGATCCCGCCGAACTCGTCTTCCTCAAGCTGGCGACGGACGTCGACTTCAAGCACGAGGACGAGTGGTGGGAGCTCATCCCGGTCGGCCGCGGGCGCCAGCCGGCCCGCTCCGCGTACAACTCGTTCATCGCGATCGCGAGCTCGACGTGGCGCCTGCAGCCCGGCTATCACCGCTACCGCAAGAGCGTCCTCTCGAGCTACGCCGGCTTGTGCCGGGAGGTGGGGCGGCGCGAATGCCGCCAGTATCTGATGCGCCTGTGGGCCGGCTGGAAGGAGGCCGAGGCCGAGGACTACGCGCGCGAGGCCCTCGCGCTCGAGAAATCCCGCCCCGCCGGGCTCGAAATCGTGACGGAGGAGGAGGGCGACGCGGCCCCGCTCAAGGTCCGCCGCGGCCTGCGCCTGATCCCCGAGATGCGCGACCTCGTGCAGAAGCTGCGCGCCTCCGGCGTCGACGTCTGGGTCGTCGACGACGTGCCGCAGCCGGTGCTGGCGGCGGCGGTCGTCGATTACGGGATCGACGGCACCCGCGTCCAGGGGATCCGCTCCTCGCTCGACGGGACGCGCTACTCCGGGGCGGTTCTCAAGCCCGTGCCCACGCGCGGCGGCAAGGCCGAGATCGTCAAAGCCTCGGTCGGACGTCCGCCGGATCTCGTGATCGCGCGGGACGCCGCCGACGTCGATTTGATGATGTACGGCTCCGGGACGCGGATCGCGCTGTCCGGGGACAAGGCCCTCGAGGCCCGCGCGCTGGAGTACGGCTGGCCGGTCCAGCCGGTCCTGGCCCGTTGACGCGCGCCGGATAAGAATCGTAGATTCACTGCCTCGCCGAGCAGGAGAAGCCCATGTCCGATAAGAACTCGCAGGAAGAGGTCGGTGATCTTTTCGTCACCGAGACCTCGCTGACGCTCAAGCTGCTGCCCAGCCGCAAGTCCGGTTCGCTCGCCATCCGCTGGTTCGACAAGGAAGGCGTCACGAACGTCCGGCTGGCCGCGAAGGACATCCAGACTCTCGTCGGCAAGCTGCGCGGCCGCGGCCGCGTCGTGCGCAACCTGACGGTCACCACCGACCGCGGTCTCGACACCGACCTCGGCAAGACGCGCCTGGCCGAGGCCGTGAAGAAGGCCGGCTTCCTCATCGTCTCTTGAGCGGCCGCCTCGACGGGAAGGCCTGCCTCATCACCGGCGCCGGCTCGGGCATGGGCCTGGAGGCGACAATCCGCTTCGCCAAGGAAGGCGCCAAGGTCGTCGCCTGCGACGTGAACCTCGCCGCGGCGCAGAAGGCCGTCGATCTGGCGGCCGCCGCCGGCGGCAAGGCCGTCGCGATCGCGATGAACGTCGCGAAGGAAGCCGAGGTCAAGGCGGGCGTGCAGACCGCCGTGAAGGCTTTCGGCAAGCTCGACGTGATCTACAACAACGCGGGCATCTTCCCCAACGACGACCACTCGGTGATCGACACCGAGGAGAAGGTCTGGGATCTGGTGTACGCGGTCAACGTGAAGGGGATCGCCTTCGTCTGCAAGTACGGCATCCCGGAACTGCTCGCCGCGGGCGGCGGCTCGGTGATCAACGTGGCGTCCTTCGTGGCCCTCGTCGGCTGCACGGTGCCGCAGGACGCCTACACCGCCTCCAAGGGCGCGGTCATCGCGCTGACCAAGTCGCTCGCGGTCCAGTACGGCCCGAAAGGAATCCGCTCGAACGCGATCTGCCCGGGCCCGATCGAGACGCCGCTGCTCACCGCCTGGCTGCTCAAGGAGCCGGCGGAGAAGGCCAAGCGCCTCAACCGCATCCCGATGGGCCGCTTCGGCCGCTCCGAGGACATCGTCAACGCGGCGCTGTACCTCGCTTCCGACGAGTCGCGCTGGACGAACGGCCTCGCGATGGTCGTCGACGGCGGCATCACGTCAAATTACTTCTAGTCCATGAGGACACAGCTGTTCATCGACGGGAAATTCGTTCCGTCCAAGTCCGGCCAAGTTTACGACGTCCATAATCCCGCGGACGGTTCCCGCGTTGCCCGCGTGTCGGAAGGCGGCTCAGCCGACATCGATCGCGCGGTCGCGGCCGCGGAGCGCGCCGGGCGCGGGCCATGGCCCGCCATGCCGGCCCGGGAGAGGGGAAAGGTCCTCCTCAGAATCGCCGCTCTCATCCGCCGCGACCTGGACTCCCTAGCCCTGCTCGAGTGCCGCACCGCGGGCAAGCCGCTCGGGGACGCCAAGGACGAGATCGGCCTGGCCGCCGACGTGTTCGAGTACTACGGCGGAGCGGCCAACAAGCACTTCGGCGAGACCATCCCCGTCGCCGCCGCCGGCCTCGACTTCACCACGCGTGAGCCCGTCGGCATCTGCGCCCTGATCATCCCCTGGAATTTCCCTCTCGTCATCGCCGCCTGGAAGCTCGGCCCCTCGCTGGCCTGCGGCAATACCGTCGTGCTCAAGCCTTCCCCCGAGACGCCGCTCACCGCTCTCGCCTTGGCCGCCCTGGCCGCCGAAGCGGGCCTGCCCGAGGGCGTCCTCAACGTGGTCCCCGGCCCCGGACCGGGCTGCGGCTCGGCTCTCGTCGAGCACCCGCTCGTGCGCAAGATCGCCTTCACCGGCTCTACGGCGACGGGAACCGGGATCATGAGCGCCGCGGCCCGCGGCATCAAGCGCGTCTCGCTCGAACTCGGCGGAAAGTCTCCGAACATCATCTTCGAAGACGCGGATCTCGATGCGTGCGTGGAAAAGTCCGCCTGGTCGGTCTTCTACAACGCGGGGCAGGACTGCTGCGCCCGCTCGAGAATACTGGTCCATGCCAAGGTTCACGATAAGTTCCTGGACCGTTTTGTCGCAAGGGCCAAGAAATTCGTCGTCGGCCATCCGGAAAAGAAAGGCACCCAGATCGGTCCTATTATTTCCCGGCGGCAGTGCGATCGGATTTCCTCCTACGTCGCCGCCGGCAAGGCGGAAGGCGCGAAGCTGATGTGCGGCGGCGTCAGGCCCAAGGGCGTTCCGCCCAAGGGGCACTACCTGACTCCGGCCGTCTTCGCCCACGCCGACGCCGAGATGCGCATCGTGAGGGAGGAGATCTTCGGGCCGGTGACGGCCGTGATCCCCTTCAAGGACGAGGCCGAGGCGATCGCGCTGGCCAACGACTCGGCCTACGGCTTGTCCGCCTCCCTGTGGACCCGCGACGTGGGGCGCGTCGTGCGCGTGACGCGCGCCGTGCAGAGCGGCGTGATATCGGTGAACTCGAGCTCGAGCGTGCACCTGGAGGGGCCTTTCGGCGGCTTCAAGTCGTCGGGCCTCGGGCGCGAGCTCGGCATGAAGGCGTTGGACCTGTATTCCGAGACCAAGAACGTCTTCATCTCGAACGTCTAGCCGCGCCGCAGCGTCCAGAACGGCGGCCGCGAGGCGTGGACGACCTCGCCGCGGTTCTTGAAGCCCTTCTTCTCATACCACGCCACGTTGTCGCGGGTGAAGGTTTCCAGGCAGAGCTCGCCGCCCGCTCCCTCGAGCGCGTCGCGCAGCAGCGCGGCCCCGATTCCGCGGCCTTGCGTCGCGGGGTGCACGGCGAGCACGTGCAGGTAGCCCGCCTCGGCCGGGCGCAGGCCTTCGATCGCCCGCAGCAAAGCCAGGGCGCGCAGCAGGGCGGCGGGTTCGAGCAGGAGCCAGCCGAGGGCGGGAACGTGGCGTATCCAGGCGACGAGGTCGGGACTCCGCAGTCCGGGACGCAGGGACGCGGCGACGCCCACGAGAGCGCCTCCTTCGAACGCGCCGCGCACCGAGCCGCCGGCGGCGGCGTCGACGCGCAGCAAAGCCTCGAGCAACGACGGAAGGCGCCAGCGCCGGACGGCGTCGTCCGGCAATATATAGGAGAAACCGGGATCCTCGCGGAACGCGGCGGCGGCCAGAGCGCCGGCCTCGGCGAATTCGCCGTCGGCGAGGTCCCGGATCACGGCCAGCGGTACAGGGCGGCGGCGTTGGCGCTGGTCCGGCGCGCGGCCTCGTCGAGGGAGACGCCCCAGATCTCGGCCAGCTTCGCGGCGATTTCGACGATCGCGACGGGTTCGTTGCGCTTGCCGCGCGAGGACTGGGGCGGAAGGTAGGGCGCGTCGGTCTCGAGAACGGCCGCCTCGGGACCGGTCCGGCGGAAGGCCTCGCGCAGGGCGTCGTTCTTCTTATAAGTGACCGGCCCGTCGGCGCCGAGCAGGAAGCCCAGACCGGCGCAGGCTTGCGCCTCCTCCGGCGTTCCGGTGAAGCAGTGGATCACGCCCCACGGCTTGCCGGCCGGCGGAGCGGCGGGGAACAGCTCGCGCAGCATCGGCACGAGGTCGGAGTAGGCGTCGCGGCAGTGGATCACGAGGGGAACGCCCCAGTCGCGTCCCGCGGCGGCGACGGCGGCGAACGCTTGTCTTTGGACGTCGCGGGGAACTTCCGCCTTCGCGTAGTCGAGCCCGATCTCGCCGATTCCGACCGCCTCCGGAGCGGCGTCGAGAGCCGCGCGGAGTTTCGGCAGGAACTTCCCGTCGTAGAGATCGGCGTAGTACGGGTGCAGGCCGAGCGTGCAGCGGACCGTCTTCGGCCGCGCGCGGGCGATCGCGATCGCGCGGTCCCACTCGTCCGGGTGGTCGGCGATCTCGACGACGCGGCGGATCCCGGCGGCCTCGGCGCGCGCGAAGACGGCGTCGCGGTCGGCGTCGAACTGAGGGTCGCCCAGATGGGCGTGCGTGTCGACGAAGTTCATTTCGCCGGAAAACGGGCGAGCAGAGACAGGGCCGCGGGATCCTTTTCCTCGGCGAGGTAGCGGGCGCGCAGCTTGGTCGCCTCGGGAACTCCCGAAAAATAGTGGTCGAGGACCATGATCTTGGCGAACGCGCGCACGGCGGGGTTCGGATCGCGCAGGGAGGCGGCCAAGGCGGGGAGCACGGTCTTGCCGTCGAGGTCGGCGAAGAGGTTCAACGCGCGGATGCGCACGAGAGGCTTCTCGCTGGCCAGCCAGGCGTCGCGCCGCGCGCGCAGGGCCTCGCGGTCGGCTTTGCCGATCTCGAAGAGCGCGTAGTCGGCGTTGCGGCGCACGATCTCCGCGTCGTCGTCGAGGAGCTCGCCCAGGCGCTCCACCCAGCGAGGATCCTTGAAGGCGGCGGCGCGCAGACAGGCTTCGGCGCGCAAGGACGCGTCGTCGAGCGCGAAGCGGGTTCCGAGCCCCTCGACCGGAGCGTGCTTGAGGAGGGATTCGCGCCGCGCGTCGAGCGTCTCCCGGATGCGCCGCTCCACGGGCTCGCCGGCGTCGGCGAACCCGGGATTCTGACGGTAGAGGGCGAGATAAAAGGGAAGAGCGCTTTCCGGATCGGAGCGGCGCTTGTCGTAGATCTGCGCGAGCTTGGAGGCGCTGTAGAGATCGTCGGGGTTGCGGTCCCAGGACGCCGACAGCCAGCGCATGGCTCCGTCCATGTCCTTTTGCTGGAGGGCCAGCGCGCCCATGATCTGGGCGGCGCCCGGATGCTCGGGATTCTTCGCGAGCGCTTCGGAGGCGACGGCGTGCGCGAGCGCGTAGTCTCCGCGCGCGAACAGGGCCATGCCGAGCGCGCCGAGCTTGCCCGGATGCTTCGGATCGTCCTGGTGAAGCTCGTCGAGCGCCGTCCGCGCCAGCCGCGCGGACTCGCCCCCGGCGGCGTTCTCGTCTCCGGCCGCGAGCCGCGACAGCGCGTCGAGCGACATGCGGCCTTCCGGGGAGTCCGGGTGCTCTCGGGCGATTTCGGCGTGGAGCGGAACGGCCGCCGTCGCGTCGCGCAGGGAATCGAGACGCTTGCGCGCCTCGGCCGGCGGGCCGCCTGCTCCCAGGACGACCTCGGCGTGGGCGCGTTGAAACGCGTCCTCGGCGAAGAGTTGGCGGGCGGCGTAGAGGACGTAGAACGAGTCCACGGGCCGTCCCGCCTTCCACAAGGCGTTGGACAGCCGCATGTGCGAGCGGGGGTCGAGCAGGCGTTCGCGGTACTCCCGGCGCGCGGCCGCGAGGTTCTGCTCCGCCTCGAGGCGGGACGAGGCCGATCCGGCGGCGGAGCCGCGCGACGGGGCGCGCAGCCAGCTCATCATGATCAACGAGTAGATTCCGAACGCCGCCGCGATCATCGCCAGGGCGACGGCGATCAGGGCGTTCGTGCGCTTCGACTCTTTCATCATCGACGATTATAGATAAAAAGGGTCCGCCCCCCGGCGGAAGCCGGGGGGCGGGTTCTCGGGGCGAGGCGGCCTATTTCGAAAAGAATTTCCAGCGTCTTTCGGCGTCCCCGTCGCGGCGCGCGAGAAGATGCTCCTCGACCGAGGACCACTTGTCGTCCTCGTCCGGCGCGGCGGTCATCCGCTGCCAGGCTTTCTCGCTCTCCTCGAAGCGCTTCACGACGGATTCGATCTGCACGACCTCGTCGGCCGAGATCGACTCGGGCTTGAGCACGAGCGAGCGGCGGACGGGGGCCTTCTTGCGGGGAGCGGGGGCGGCCTTGGCGGCCGCGCGGGCGGTCTTCTTTCTCATGCGGTAAACCTCCGTTCGAGAGTGGGTTAGGAGTGTAACCGGACTTTTCGGGAATCGCAAGGGGGGGGGCGAAAAAATCGTCCGCGATTCGCGTTCATTGGTCATTGACGCCCGCCGCGATGTTTCTTAAGGTAGGCGCGTGGACGCGCCCACGAAAGAGCTGCTCGAGTTCTTCCTCCCGCTGCATCGCGCGTTCGAGCCCCGCCGCCGCGTCCTCGTCGAAGCCCGCCGTCGGGCCCTGGCCGCCGCTCACGAGGGACGCCCGCCCGGCTATCTTCCGCCCTCCGAGGCGACCGAGGGAAGCTGGTCGGTCTCCGTGCCCGCCTGGGCCGCGGATCAGCGCAATCAGATCACCGGCCCGGCCGACAACGCCAAGCTCCTCGTCGCGATGACGAACACGGCCGATCCGGGCTGCATGCCCGACGGCGAGGACTCGATCACGACCGATTGGACGAACGTCGGCGCCGGGCACCGCAACGTGATCGCGGCGATCAAGGGCGAGCTCTCGTTCACCGACGCCGCGCGAAAGACCGCGAAGATCAAGCCCTCGAAGCAGGTCATGCTCTATCGCCCGCGAGGCCTGCACCTCGACGAGACGAACGCGATTCCCGGCGAGACGGTCTCCGGCGCCCTGTTCGACCTGGCCGCCGTCTTCCACGGCGCCGCCGACCTGCGCCGCGCTTCCGTGAAGGACGAGGCGCTCCGCGCCAAGCTCTGTTTTTACATCCCGAAGACCGAGTCCCACGAGGAGGCCGCCTGGTGGTCGGAGGTTTTGACCTCGATGGAGGAGTCGATCGGCATCCCTCCCGGCACGACCAAGGTCATGTTTCTGATCGAGTCCCTGCCGGCGGCCTATCAGATCGAGGAGATCCTGTTCGCCGCGCGGCGGCACGTGATCGGCCTCAATCTCGGACGCTGGGACTACATGGCGAGCCTGCTTCATTTCAAGCTCGCCGATCCGGGCTGGATACTGCCCGACCGGAACACGATCCCTCACGACGTGCCCTTCTTTCAGAACCTGCGCCGCCGCCTCGTCGAGTGCTGCCACAAGCGCGGCGCTCTGGCGATCGGCGGCATGACGGCGCTTTTTCCGGACAGAACCGACGCGGCCGTGAACGCGCGCGCGATGGAGAAGCTCGCGGCCGACAAGAAGAACGAGGCCGCGCTGGGCTTCGACGGCGCCTGGACCGGCCATCCCGACCAGCACGCGGGCGCGATCTCGCAGTTTCCCGCTCCCAATCAGCTCGGCGTCCGCCACCCCGGCTTCCTCAAGCCGGACTTGACGCCGTCCCCGATGGGGCTGGGCGCCGTCACCGAGGCGGGGACGCGCGACGCGATCCGGACCTGCGTCGAGTACCGTTTCGGGGTGCTCTCCGGCCTCGGCGCGCGCATGATCAAGGGCTACGACGCCGACGGCGCCCTGATCGGCAACTTCATGGAGGACCTGGCGACCGACCGCATCTACCGCCTGATGATCGCCCAGCGCGTCCGCCACGGCGTGCACGCCGCCGCCGACGTGGCGCGCTGGTTCGAGGAAGAGACCGGAAAAATCTTGGCCGCAAACGGTCCGGAGTCCGCCACGGCGGATAAATACAGACGCGCGAGCGCATGGAGCCAGCAGATGATCAAGGAAGCCGCCGCCCCTCTCCCCGAGGGCATCAAGGCCTGGAAGTACCCCGCCGCCGAGTTCGCGAAGATGTACGCGCCCCACGAGAAGACCCATCCGTCGGACAAGCTGCGCTCCCTGCTCAAGGCGAAGTTCGCGAACCGCTTGAGCGATCCGAAAAATTCCTTCCTCCACACCGCGGGCTCCTACGACGCGATGACGGCTTCGCTCCTGACCGATCTCGGCTTCGAGGCGATCTACGCGTCCGGCTGGCAGCTCGCCGTCGCGCACAACATGTATCCCGACATCGGGATCTATCCCTCGCACATGATGGTCGACCTCGTCCGCGAGCTGGTGCGCGGGATCGAGGGGACGCGCGACCGTCACTTCTACGACGACGGCGGAAAGGTTCTCAACACCCCGCCGATCTTCGCCGACATCGAGGCCGGCTTCGGCGGCCCGACTCAGACCTTCACGTTGACCCGGGAGCTGATCCGCGCCGGCGTCGCCGGCGTGCACCTCGAGGACCAGGACCCGGCGGAGCGCACCTGCGGCCACATCGTCGCGCACCACGGCGTGAAGCGCGAGAAGGTCCTCGTGCCCACCAACAAGTGGATCGAGAAGCTGATCGCGGTGAAGGCGGCCGCGCAGGCCTCGGAGACCAACCTCGTCATCATCGCGCGCACGGACGCCGTCGACGGCGCGGTGCCGGGCGGCCGCGGCGGCTCGGTCCAGCACGCGATCGACCGCGCGCTCGAGGCGGCCTCGCTCGGCGTCGACGTGATCTGGCCGGAGTTCAACAACACCGATCTCGAGGGCCCGCAGCGGTTCGCCGAGGGCGTGCACAAGCACTACCCGAATCAGATGCTCGGCTTCAATCTCTCGCCCTCCCTGCACTGGGGCAAGGCCAAGCAGAACAACACGCTGATCACCAACGAGACCCTCGGCAAGCTCGGCTTCACCCTGCAGTTCTCGACCCTGCTCGCCTTCCGCACGATGGGCATGGCGCTGGAGAACTCGCTGAAGGGCTTCCGCGAGCGGGGCATCGACGCGCTGGCGGACCTGCAGCTCACCGAAGTCGCCCAGCCGGCCGAGCCGCGCACCCGCATGCATCAGAAGTTCGCGGGCACCAACCGCTGGCTCACCCTCGAGAAGGTCTCGAAGGGCGCCTGACGGACGGATCGGACGAGCGGGCCGCCGCGCGGAACGCGGCGGCCCGCTTCTGTTCGGACCTTGGACCCAGGGCCGGCTGGGTCCCTCGCCTCATGACGCGCCCGCGCGTCCCGCGCATACTGTGATCGCCGCTCGACGCGAGGAGGAGTCCATGATCCGGTTCATCGCCGCCGCCGTACTCGTCTCGATCCTGTCGCCGTCGGCTCCGGCCCAGGTCGCGAAGAAAGCCCAGGGCCGCGCCGCCGAGCCCGCGGGGCCGTATGAGGCCCAGGTCTCCTGCCATCGCTCCATGGGCGGCCGGTTCGAGAAGGGACGGGCCGTGCTGGCGGGCGGCGTGAGCGGCGCGCAAGGGCGCTTCGTCTTCGACGCCCGGACCTGTTCCTTCCAGGCCGCCGACGGAACGAGTTCCGGCGAGGCCGTCGTGCGCTCCCTCAACGAGGCCTTGCTCGCCCAGGCCCGGGCCGTGGAGAGCGCGGATCCCGGGTCTTACATGATGTCCCGCTGCCCCGAGCTCGTTCCCGCCCCGCCGCCGACCGACTACTGATCTAACGGCAGGGCCAGGCCCTAATTCTCGGTGTTGGCGTCGCGCAGGCTGAGGACTATGTCGCGCCAGACGTCGTCCTCCTGGCCCGCCATGAAGAAGTACATGTGATCCTGTCCGAGCACGAAGGCCTCGGCGCGCGGGAAGGGGGAGAGGACGGTCACCGAGACGCCGGGCAAGGTGGCCACCTGCATGTTCTTCATGGTCACTTTTTCGCCCGCATTCTTGTATTTGCCCGCGGCCATGCGCGAGAGATTGGCGACTCCGGTCGGGTTGTTCGGGAACTGGGTGGGCAGAACCTCGAGCTTCACGATCCCGAGCTGACCGAACAGGCCCTCGTTGAGGAAGTTGGTCGGGTCCGTGCCCTTCTTGCAGAAATAGACGACTTGATGCTGTTTGGCCGCGTCCCGGAAATCGGAGACGCCGACGTAGTCCTTGGGAAGGCGCACGATCCAGCCCGCGTGTCCGATGAAGCCGGACTCGCCGGAGGGATTCTGGGTGTTCCCCTCGGCGGGAGCGCCCGGCTTGCCGCCGCCCAGGGCGTACAGGCCGACCGAGACGATGACGGCCACGCCGGCGCAGAGGAACGCGATCGCCGCGGTGCTGGCCTTGGCGCGGCCCGCGGGCGCCGTTTTGGAGGCCGTGGCGGGGGCGCGCAGGGCCTGCGCCAGGGAGTCGTTGAAGTCGACGTCGGGCACCCCTTCCTCGGCGAGCTGCTTGCGCAAGACGTCGACGGGATAGGACTTGAGATGCTCGCGCAGGTATTCGACGACGTCGGGACGAAGCATCAGCGGCCTTCGGCGACGCCCAGCAGGTAGCGTCCGTATTCGTTCTTCTTCATCGGCTCGGCCAGCGCGCGCAGCTGCTTGGCGGTGATCCAGCCCATGTTGAAGGCGATCTCCTCGGGGCAGGCCACCTTCAGGGCCTGGCGCTCTTCGATGACCTGGATGAAGGTCGAGGCCTGCAGAAGCGCCTCGTGGGTGCCGGTGTCGAGCCAGGCGATGCCGCGGCCCATCTTCTGCACGTGGAGGCGCCCCTTGGCCAGATAGGCCTTGTTCACGTCGGTGATCTCGAGTTCGCCGCGCGGGGAGGGCTTGAGCTTGGCGGCGATGTCGAGCACGGAGTTGTCGTAGAAGTAGAGCCCCGTCACCGCGTAGTTGGACTTGGGCTGGGCGGGCTTCTCGGCGAGGCTCACGGCGCGGCCTTTCGCGTCGAATTCGACGACGCCGTAGCGCTCGGGGTCCTTCACGTGGTAGGCGAACACCGTGGCGCCGGACTTCTGCTTGGCGGCGGCGCGCAGGTGCTCGGGCAGCCCGTGGCCGTAGAAGATGTTGTCGCCGAGCACCAAAGCCGCGCGGTCGTCGCCGACGAAGTCCGCGCCGATGATGAAGGCCTGCGCGAGCCCCTCGGGCTTGGGTTGGACCGCGTACGAAATGTTCATGCCGCACCACGAGCCGTCTCCGAGGAGGCGCACGAAGGAGGCCCGGTCCTCGGGCGTCGTGATGATCAGGACCTCGCGTATGCCCGCCAGCATCAAAGTGGAAAGCGGGTAATAGATCATCGGCTTGTCGTGGACCGGGACGAGCTGCTTGCTGACGGCGCGGGTGACCGGGTACAGGCGCGTGCCCGAGCCGCCGGCCAGGATGATGCCCTTGATCTTGTCGGCCATGTCGTTTATTCCTGAAAGGATGCCCCCGCCTGGACTCGAACCAGGGACCAACCCGTTATGAGCAGGCTGCTCTAACCAACTGAGCTACGGGGGCGTGCTTATATTTTAAGTCTTTTTTGAGGGCCACACAGGTCGTTTGGGGCCGCGTTGTGGCCAAAACACGCATGCGTGTGGCCATGGCTTGAAGCGAATAGGTCTGACCCCACCCGACCCGCAAGAGCGGAGTGCTCTGAGCCACGTCATAAGCCATGTTCCTGCAAAAGGTTGACCTTTGTGAGCAGGTAGTCGCGCCGGCGCTCGGCGAGCGCGCGGCGATAGCCGAGCAGGCGCTGCGCAGCCGAGAAGACGTCCAGCGAGTTCTTGACCCCGCGGTCGTACTCGTCCAAAGTCGAGTTGAGATAGCGGCTGGCCATCACAATGCGATCCTCGGCAAAGTGGACCAGCTCATGGTCGTGCTTGAGGTCCTCTTCAACGACGCGCACGCGCGCCCGAAGGTCGGTCCGCCGCTGGGCCAGTTTCTGCTCCATACCGCCGGCTTCAAGGCGCTTGGCTTTGGCCTCGGCGCGTTCTGCACCGCCGTCGAAAAGGCGCAGGCTCAGCTTGCCGCCGACGGCGAAGTCGTCGCGAAGGCTCGACGCGAGGTAGTCGCGTTCGCGCAGCGTGTACAGGTATTTCCCCGCGTAAGCGTCCAACGACGGCGCCCACCATAAGGACGCCGCTTTTGACTCGGCATGAGCCGCCGCGCCCTGCGCGGCTAGCAGCCTGGCTTCACGATGGCTCCCGGGCTCGAACGGCGTGCTCAGGAGAGCTTCGTCGTGAACGTGATCGAGCTTTAGAGGCGTCTCGAGCTCGGTATCTTCTGGTAGTCCTAACAACGCGGCCAGGCGCAACTTCAGCTGTAGTTCGGAATGAGCGTAGCTCTCGCCGTCCTCCTTGAGCTGGGACGCCCCGATCTCGAACTCGAGGCGATCCGTCTCCGTGGCCAAGCCGCGCTTGATGCGTCGATCCGCTCGTTCAAGAAGACGCTGATTCTCGGTCTGCGCCTCGCGCACGACTGCCCCCATCTCCCGTGCGTGCACGAGTCTGAGGAATGCTCGCCGCGCCTCGGCCAACTGAAAGGCCAACTCGTCCGCCGACTTAGCCGCGGCGGCGGAAGAAAGGCTCTCCAAATGACGCTCATTCCAGGCATCGCGCCAGCCGCGGAACAGGTTTATCCGAGCCTCGGCCGAGCCGTACGGTTGGGTATCGTGGGGGTAGCGCCCAGTCTGGAAGCGCTCAAGACCCGCGTCGAGGCTCGCCGTCGGCAAGAAGGAGCGGGAAAAAGCGCCCTCTCGCGCTTCTGCCGCCGTCGCCTGAAGCGCCGCTCCGGAGACCGCCCGATTGCGCTGCTGCACCAGGCGAGGGATGTCGTTGAACTCGACGCGAGTCGTCTCGGCTCTCGCCCATGAGGCGAAGGCCAAGACGGCGAATGACGCGAGAAGCCTAGTCCAAGCCATCGAATGCCGCAAGAAGCTCACGCTTGCCCTCCGTCAGCGTCACGTCGATGTTGAACGGCTTGCTCGCGGGCTTCGGAGCCTTGCCTTCATAGCCATCAGCCGTCTTCGCGAGGATGAAGGGCGTGCTCGTCCACTTCTTATTCTTCTTGGCTTGGAGCGCCGCTTTGGCCGTCTTTGGGAGGCTCGCGATGTCTAGGGGCTTCATGTCCTTGTCGTAAAAGTAGATGCGAACGGTGCCGTCATCGGTGCGCGTCAGTTCGGCCTTATAGACCAGGGCGGCCTTGGGACCGAACTTGGCGTCCTTGGCGAGGACGACGGCCGTCAGGACCCCGCCCATCTTCCCCGCGTCTACGACTTTCGGGCCGTGGCCTTCATCATGCGCGAACGCGGGAAGCGACAGCGATGCGGCAAGCAAGACACTCAGGTATTTCATAGCACCTCTCCTTTAGCGGCTTTCTCGGCTTCTTCCTTCTCCAGAGCGATAAGCTTTTCGGCGGGTCGTCTTCCGAAGCGCAGGAAGACGGCGGGGGTGACGATGATGTCGAGCAAGGTCGATGAGAGCAGCCCCCCGACGATGACGACGGCGACGGGGTACAGGATCTCCTTGCCGGGCTGCCCGCGGGATAGAAGCAGGGGAACCAGAGCCAGAGCGGCGGTCAGGGCCGTCATCAAGACCGGCACGAGCCTCTCCAGCGAGCCGCGGATCACCATCTTCTCGCTGAAGGCCTCGCCCTCCTCCTTCATGAGATGGATGTAATGGCTGATCATCATGATGCCGTTGCGGCTGGCGATTCCGCAGAGCGTGATGAAGGCGATCATCGTAGCCACCGACAGCGTCCTCTCCGTCAGCCAGATCGCCCAAAGGCTGCCGATAAGGGCCAGCGGTACGTTGAGCATGATTTGAAGGGCGAGCACCGTCGAGCGGAAATGGGCGTACAGCACCAAGAAGATGCCGATCAAGGACGCCGCTCCCAGCAGGATCAGCAGGCGAGCGGCCTTCTGCTGGCTTTCGAACTGGCCGCCGTAGGTGATGAAGTAACCTTCCGGCAGCCGGACCTTATCGGCGACCCGGTCTTGGATTTCCTGGATGAGGCTGCCGAGGTCGCGGCCCTGCGAGTTGGCCGAGACGACGATGCGGCGCTGCATCCCCTCGCGGTTGATCATGTTGGGGCCGGTTCCCTTGTAGACCTCGGCCAAATCCCCGACCGTAACGAGCCGTCCGGTCGGCATGGTCTTCACGAGGACCGCCTGAATGGACGCCGGATCTTGCCGGGACTTATCATCGAGCCGCATGAAGATGTCGAAGCGCCGCTGCCGTTCCAGCACTTCACCAACCGACTCGCCGCTCAGGGCGGTCTCGAGGTCTTGGGCGAGCATGCCGGGGCGCACCCCGAGTCCGGCGGCCGCTTCGCGGTCGACCGCGATCTTGAGCTGTGGGATGAGGACCAGCGGCTCCAGGGAAAGGTCGACGACGCCCGGGATGTCCTTCAGCACGGCCTCGACCTGCGCTCCGAGCCGGCGCAACTCGCTCAGCTCGACTCCCGAGATCTTGATGGCGATCTGCGCGCGGACGCCTGACAGCAGATGATCGAGGCGGTGGCTGATGGGTTGGCCGATGTTGACGGCGACGTCGCCCGTCTTCTCGACCTTCTCCCGGATCTCCTGAAGCACCTGTTGCCGCGGTCGTCCGCCTTCCTTGAAGTCGACGTCGATCTCGCTCCAGTGCACGCCCTCGGCGTGCTCGTCGAGCTCGGCTCGGCCCGTGCGCCGTATGGTGGATTTCACTTCCGGGACCGAGAGCATGGCTTCCTCGATGCGCGTGCCGAGTTCATCCGACGCCGCCAGTGAGATGCCGGGAGCCGCGGCGACTCCGATGGTGGCGGTCCCTTCATTGAACGCCGGGAGGAAGTTGTGGCCCATGAAAGGCAAAAGCGCCAAGGAGCCCGCGAGGAGGACCGCGCAGGCACCGAGCAACGCCTTCGGATGATGGATGGTCCTGGCGAGCATGTCGCGATCCAGGGCTTTCAAGCGGCGGACGAACGCGCCGTCGTCGTGGTGGGCGACCGCCTTCGCGTTGGGAAGCAGGTACGAGCAGAGCGCGGGCGTCACGGTCAGTGAGACGGCTAGTGAGGCCAGCAACGAGACGATGTACGCCACCCCGAGCGGCGCGAACAGGCGCCCCTCGATGCCGCCGAGGGCGAACAGCGGCAGGAAGACGAGCACCACGATGATGGTCGAGAAGACGATGGAGTTGCGCACCTCGGAGGAGGCGTCGTAGACCACCCGCAAGGAGCTCTTGGGGTTCCCTGCCGCGCGGTTCTCGCGAAGACGACGGAAGACGTTTTCCACGTCGACGATGGCGTCATCGACGAGTTCGCCTATGGCGACGGCGAGGCCGCCGAGGGTCATCGTGTTGATGCCCATGCCCAGCAGCTTGAAGACGATGGCGGTGACGAGCAGGGACAAGGGGATCGCGACCAAAGTGATCGCTGTCGTGCGCACATTGACGAGGAACAGGAAGAGGATGATCGCGACCATGATGGCTCCATCCCTCAACGCGTCCTCTACGTTGGAGATGGACGCCTCGATAAAGCGCGACTGCTTGAATAGGTCTCCTTCGAGGCGCGTGCCCGGCGGCAGGCTCTTCTGAAGGTCGGCGATCATGGCGTCGATCTTGCGCGTCAGTTCGATCGTGTTCGCCCCAGGCTGCTTCTGTATGGTCATCACGACCGAGTGCTTGCCGTTGACGCGGGCTTCCCCGCGCTTGGTCTTGGGACCGACCCGCACCTCAGCCACGTCCTTTACGAGGACCGGCCGTCCCAGGTGCATGCCAATGGGAGAGTTCTCGATTTCCTCGGCGGATTCGACGCGAGCCAGAGGGCGCACGAGGAACTCCTTATCATCGAGGTCGACGAAGCCCCCGGTGGTGTTCTCGCTGATCTCCGAAAGGGCGTGCTTGAGCTCCTCCAGGGAGATGCCCTTGCGCTGAAGCCGGTCGGCTGAGACCATGATCTGGTACTGCTTGACCTGGCCGCCCATCACTATGACTTGGCTGATTCCCGACAGCGTCATGAGGCGCGGCCGCACGATCCAATCGGCGAGCGTACGCAGCTCCATCGGCGAGACGGCGCCATCCGGGCTAGTCAATCCCACGAACTGGATTTCACCCATGATGGAACTGACCGGCCCCATGATGGGAACCATGCCGGTGGGCAGGGTATCCTTGAGCATCTGGAGCCGCTCCGACACGAGCTGGCGGTTCCGGAACACCTCCGTCCCCCAGTCGAACTCGACGTGGACGATGGAGATGCCTATGCCGCTCGAGGAACGCACGCGCACGACGCCGGGGGTGCCGTTGAGGGCTGACTCGATGGGATGGGTGACGAGCGTCTCGACCTCCTCGGGGGCGAGCCCATGAGCCTCGGTGAGGATGGCGACGGTCGGTCGGTTCAAGTCCGGAAAGACGTCGACGGGAAGATGCCGGGCGACCCACAGACCATAAGCGGACAGGGCTGCCGCGGCGACGAGCACGAGCAGGCGGCGGTTCAAAGAAAAGCGAATGATGGCGTTAAGCATGGCACTCCAGACAGACGGGGTCAGTTCATCGGGAACGGACTACGACGCGACGGAAGAAAGCCCGTCAGGCGGGAGGAGCGCGGCCGAGGTGGGGAGACGCACGGTGTCCGGGAGGAGCACCGGGGCGATAGGACGACGACAGAAGAGTGGAGCGCCGAGGGCCTTCCTGGATCTGAGCCGCGGAGGGGAGGAACGTGAACGTCGTCGCGGTATCTTGAATGGACGCGCGAGACGGCAGGAGCCGCAGATCGCAAGAAAGGCCGGAGGACACCTCATGCTCATGATGATCGGCGTCGTGCTGATGAGAGTGCGCGACCCCGTCGGCATGATGGTGTAAGTGGGCATCGCTCCACGCGTGGACCAGGGCGTGGGGTCCCAGCGGGGCGAACACCCCGCCGAATAAGAGCGCCGACAATATCCTGCGAACGGCCTTCATCAAACCTTATGTAGCAGAAGCAGGCGGTCTCTGCAAGGGCGCGCGGTTTTGGAGGACGACGAGCATACACGCATCCCTGTGGCCAAGACACCCTGGAAACCGAGCGAAAAGGCGGGAAAGACCGGGTAAGGTCGGGAACTCGGCTTACACGCATCCTCGTCGAAGAACGGCTTTACCCGAGGGAGAAAAACCACACGCATCGACCGCGGGATTGCGTTATGAGCAGGCTGCTCTAACCAACTGAGCTACGGGGGCGTGCGCGCTCATTTTACTGATTTAGGCGGCGATCCGGGCCTCCACCACCGCGGGCCGGCCGGTCTTGCGGGTGAAGGCCAGGGCGTCGGCCAGGGCGAGGCGGAGCTCGCCGGCCGTCGATGCGCGGGCGCCCCGGCCGCCCACGACGTCCGCCGTCTTCGACACGTCGAGTCCCTCCAGGGCCTGGACCGTGAGCGGCAGGTCCCCCGCGGATTCGGGATAAGCCTCACGCGTCGCCGCGGCCACGGAGCGCATGCCCCCGTTGTTCAGGATCAGGAGGACATAGGGGATTTTCCGGCGGGCGGCGAGCAGGAGCGCCCCGTGCGCGGGGGAGAGGAAGAAGACCCCGTCGCCGACGGCGACGATCGCCGTCCTGCCCGGCCGGGCGATCACGAGCCCGAGCCCGCAGCCGACGCCCCATCCGAGCGACGAGGAGCTCGTCGAGCGGAAATAGGCGCCGGGCCGGGGGCGCAGGAACTCCGGGACGAGGCCGAGCTCGTTGACGAGCACGGCGTCTCCCGCTTCCGCGGCGAGGATCACGGAGACGATCGCGGCCGTGAGCGGAGCCCCGTCCGCGGCCGCGGGGGGCGCCGGGCGCAGCGCGCGCATCGTCGCGCACCAGGCCTCGCGTTCCGGCAGGAGCGCCGAGGCCGGTTCCCGGGCGGCGAGCGCGCGCAGGAACTCCGCCGGATTCGCTTTCAGGAAGAGATTGCCTCGATGGCCGCGCAGCGGGATGCTCTCGGCGCGGGGGTCCGGGCCGATGTGCGCGACCTTCGCCGCGGCGGCGGGCCCGTTGTCGAGCGGATACCACGGGACGTCGACGTCCAGGACGAGGACGACGTCTGCCTCCGCGAGCGCCGCTCCCTGCTTATACCCGAGATGGAGGCGGTGCTCCGACGGGAAGCTCGCGTAGAAATCATCGGGCGTCGAGACGCCGAGCCCATGGCGCTGCGCCGCCGCGATCAGGAGCGGCACCGCGGAGGGGTCGACGCCGAGGCGGTTGGTCACGACGAGGGGCCGGCGGGCCGTTTCGAGCAGGGCGAAGAGGGCGTCGAAGGAGGGCGCCGGCGCGGGGGCCGGGGCGGCCGCGAGAGCGGGCAAGGCCGGCGACTCGGCGACGAGGACGTCGCGGGAGACGCGCACGGCGACCGGCCCGCGCGGCTCGGTCATGGCGATCGCGTACGCCTGATCGAGGACGCCGGGAAGGGCTCCCGGCTCGCGGACGTCGAACTCCCGCTTCACGTACTCGCGGTACATGGCGCCGGGATCCTTCGAATCCTGCGCCCAGTGATGGAGCCGGTCGCGGCGGCCCGCGCCGCTCTCGTTCGCCGGAGTCATCCCGGAGACGAAGATCAGCGGCACGTTCATGCGCGAGGCGGCGATCAGGCCGATGACGGCGTTGGCCGCGCCGACCGTCGCATGGGTCATGACGGCCTGGGGGCGGCCCGTGGCGAGATAATCGCCGTGCGCCATGCTCACGGCCTGGAGCTCGTGCGCGACGAGGACGGGTTCCGGCAGCTCCGCGGGCGGCAGGTCTCGAAAACCCCTGATGATGGAGACGAACTCGGTCCCGGGGTTGGCATAGAAACGGTCCACGCCGAGAGACTTCAAGCGCAGGATCAAGGCCTCGCCGGCGTTGCGAGGCCGCGTGCTCACTTCAACATCCTCCGGAACGCCGCGGAGACGACGACCTCGCCGAAGTACGCCTGGAAGACCGCGAGCGAGTGCGCGTGGAACCTCGGGTCGATTCCCGCGACGCAGTCGCGCAGGATCACGAGCTCGAAATCGCGCGCGTAGGCGTCGCGCACCGTGCTCTCGACGCAGAACTCGGTGTTGCAGCCGGCGATCGCGAGGCAGCGCGTGCCGAGCATGCGCAGCTTCGTCTCGAGGTTCGTGTCGTAGAACGCGGAGGCGCGGTGCTTGGGAACGACGTGATCCTCGGGGGAGACCGCGCTTCCGATCTCGGGATAGAACTCCGTCTCCCAGGTCCCGCGCAGGCAGGGCAGGAAGCCTTGGCGAGCCGAGTGCGGCCGGATCCTCTTGCGCGCGCGCGTGACGTCTCCGGGGAAGTGCTCCTGCTTCGTCCAGAGCACGGGGACTCCGGCCTCGCGGCAGGCGGCGGCCAGCGAGACGATCGCGGGCACGATCTTGCGCTGGGCTTTCGTGCCCGAGCGGGAGCGGCCCATCGCGCTGTCGGGATGCACGAATCCGTTCTGCATGTCGACGACGAGCAGGGCGCACTCCGACGGCTTGAACTTGATCGCGCTCATTCGCCGCTCCACCCCGTGTCGGAGATCGTCCCGTCGGCGGCCCGGCGCTGCTCGCGGAACAGGCGCATCTTCCGGATGAGAGGGAGGTCGCTGATCGACTGGAGGCACATCCCTTTCTCGCTTTCGAAGGAGTGCCAGGCCCAGCTCGGGATCACGAAGATGTCGCGCGGACCGACCTCGAACGTCTCGTCGCCGGCTCGGACCGTGCCGGAACCCTCGGCGCAGACGTAGGCGAAGGAGCCCGTGCGGCGGACGGAAAGGGTCTTCTCGCCGGGAGCGATCCGGCGGGCGCGGATCGAGACGGTCGGACCGGAGGAGCCGCCTCCGGGACCCGCGAGCTCGAGCTCCGCGGTCTTCTCCAGAGTCCGCCGCGCCTCGGCCCAGGACAGATGGGCGAGGTCGGCGGTGGGCGCGCGGCGCGGGTCGGCGTCCTTCGCCGGCTGGTTCACGACGTCCTTGCTGCCCGTGACGCGCTCGTAGTCGAATTCCCAGGCGGAGGTGCCCGTGAAGAACAGCAGGGGGATGTCGAGCACGTCGAGGAAGATGAAGTCGTCGGTCCCGTCGTTGCCGTGGTCGTGCCACGGGAACTGGCCGGTGTAGAGGACGTCGCCCGGCTTCACGCGCACGCGCTCGCCGGCGACGCTCGTCCAGCCGCCGGAGCCCTCGAGGATGAAGCGCGTGGCGCACGGCGTGTGGCGGTGGCAGGGGGCGCGCTCTCCGGGGCGGATGAGCTGGATGTCGCCGAAGAGGGGGCCGGTCATCGTGAAGTCGCCGTCGGCGCCGGGATTGGTCAGCGCGAGCACGCGGCGGTCGTATTTCTTCGTCCCGTGTCCGAGCCCGACCATCTCGCCGCATTCGACGACGACCTCGCGCACGTCGCGCCAGCGCCAGAGGTGCGGCTTCATCTTGTTGCCGGGCTGGAGCGGCCAGTACGGACGGGTGACGAAGCCCTTGCCGTCGTCGTAGTCGTAACCCTCCCGCAGCTCGAGCGCGCGGAGCTTGGCGTGGAAGGCGTCGCGCCGGGCCTGGTCGCTCACCGCAGGATCCTCTCGATGAAGGCGCGCGTGAGCTCTTCCTTGCGCACGCGCGGGTCGTCGCCGGAGACCCCCTCGGCCTTCAGTTCGGCGATGCGCTTCGTGCAGGCCTCGACGGCGTGGCGCGCGACGTCCTCGGCGCGCACGCCGCGGGCGCGGGCCTCCTCGATGGAAGCCCACGCCTGCACCGGCCCATGCAGGTGCAAGGTGCAGCCTTGGATGGACTGGCGCAGGCGAGCGGCCAGCGCCTCGCTCTCGCTCATCCGAACACCGGCCGCTTGCCGTACGCGGTCGCGAGGAACTCGCGCCGGTAGGGATCGTCCTTCAGGATTCCGCGGAAGCCTTGGACCGTCACGACCTCCTGCGCCGGCGAGTTCGACTTGCAGGTCAGGCAGGTGTGGGTCGACTGGAGAACGAGGGCGCAGCCCTTGGGCTCGAGCACGCTCTCGACGACGTCGAGCGTCTGCTTGAGCAGGCGCTCGTTGAGCTGGGGCTGGCGCGCGAGGTAGTTCAGGCCCTTCTTGATCTTCGAGTAGCCCGTGATCTTCTCGTCGGGGTAATACGCGAAGTGCGCGATGCCCAGAGCCGGGGCGAGGTGGTGCTCGCACAGGCTGACGTAATGGCAGTCGGTGACGATGACCAGGTCGTCCATCAGCTTCTTGCCGTCGGCGTCCTTGTTCGGGAAGCACTTCCACGGGATCTCGATGTCGCACCACGGGGCGTTGATGATGTCCTGGTACATCTCCGCGACGCGGCGCGGCGTGTTGGCCATGACCTCGGCCTTCTCGCCTTGGCCCAGGCCGAGCAGGACGCGACGGATGCCGTCCTCGATCTCTCCGATCGAGACGGACTTGGGCGACAGCGGCTTGCCGACGGGCATCTCCATGGGCGTTCTCCTCAGGGCTTGGCGTTCAGCTTCGCGTCGACGAGCTCGCGCAGGGCCTTCTCGAGAGCGGCTTCGTCCGGGAAAGGGACCTTCCTCACGCCTTCGAGGTCCCAGCTTCCCCACGACAGCGACGGGCGTCCGAAATCGGCGGCGAAGCAGAGTTCCTCGAGCGTGCCGGTGCCGCCGGGCAGGGCCAGCATGAAGTCGCAGGCGCTGGCCACCAGGACGTTGCGCGCGATGCCGAGGCCGGACGGCAGGACCAGATCGAGGTAGGGGTTGCCGTCGTCGTGCTTGCCGCCGGGCAGGATGCCGAGCGTTTCGCCGCCCGCGGCCTTGGCTCCGGCCGCGGCGTGCTCCATGACGCCGGAGAGCCCTCCGGTGAGCACGGTCAGCCCGAGGCCGGCCGCGACGCGTCCCGCGGCCTTCGCGGCGGCGGCCTGTTCCGCGTTCCACTTCGGGCTGTCGCCCCGACGGCCGGTGACGGCCAGCACGAGCTTGCGGCTTCCGAAGCGCAGCGGGGCGCTCATCGCGCGACTCCGGCGCGCTCGGGAGGGAGATAGGCGCCGTCCGCCTCGCCCACGATTTCCCCGTTCTCGCAGACCACCCGTCCGCGCAGGATCGTCATCACCGGCATGCCCGTGACCTCCTTGCCTTCCCAGATCGAATAGTCGGAGCCGCCGCGCATGCGGGCGTGCCCGAGCACGGCGCGCTTGTCGAGATCGATCACCGCGAAATCGGCGTCGAATCCCGGCGCGATCCGGCCCTTGCGGTCTCCGGCGCCGAAGTAGCGCGCCGGGTTCTCGGCGAGGGCGCGCGCGAGCGTGGGCAGGTCGGCGCGGCCCTTGCGGTACCCCTCGGTGAGCAGAAGCGGCAAAGTGTCGATGGTCTGGATGTTGAGGCCGGGGCGCGCCTCCCAGAAGGGCGCCTTGCTCTTGTACTTGGAGGTGTAGGGGATCGTGTCCGTGCCGATCGCGGTGAGCGAGCCTTCCTTGAGTCCGCGCCACAGGCGGTCCTGATCCTCCTGGAAGCGGATCGGCGGCTGGATCTTCGCTTTCAGCCCGGCGCCGGCGGCGTGGCGGTCCTGCGCCGTGGTCGAGAGGAAGACCGAGAGCGTCTCCCCGATGATGACGTGGCCGCGCGAGCGCAGATACTCGATCATGTCCACGGTCGGCGCGCGGGAGATGTGCACGACGTAGAGCTTCGCCTTCGTCTCGTGAGCGATCTCGCCGTACAGCGCCACCTGAACGGACTCCGACCATTGCGGGCTGTGCTCGGCCCACGCCACGAGGTCCTCGCGTCCCGACGCTTTGAGCCGCTGGCCCAGCATGCGCCGGACGTGCGGCTCCTCGGCGTGGATCATCATCAGCGCGCGGGGATCGGCCTTCACGGAGTTTTCGCAGGCGCGGTAGAACATGTCGGGCGGCACCCCGTCGCGGTTCATGCCCATGCGCTCGGCCTGGTCGCCGCAGTAGCCGCAGTAGAACTTGAAGGACAGGACGCCGTCCGCGACGGCCGCGGGAATCTGATCCACGTGCTCGTCGGTGAGGATGACGCTCGTCAAGCGGAAGTCGACGCGCGAGCGCCCCTTCGCGGCTTCGCGGGAGCGGCGCAGGTTCTCGACGAGCGGGTCGCGAGTGAGCACCGTCGTCGTGGCCATCGACGTCACGCCGCCGATGAGGAAGTCCCGCGTGTCCTTCTCGAAGCTGGAGGCCATGTACTCGTACGTGCGCTCGTCGCCGCTGCCCAGGTGGCAATGGGGGTCGAACATGCCGGGAAACAAGGCCTTGCCGTCCAGGTCGATGACGCGCCGGGCGGTCCCAAGTTCGCGCTCCGGACCGACCGCGACGATCTTGCCGTCGCGCACGCCGACCGCGGCGTCCTCGATGACCCGGTCCGAGGCGATTACGCGGCCGTTTATCAAGAGAAGATCGAGCATCCTATCCCATTGTAGAGCAAGGAGGCGCGTTCGCGCCATGACGGCCGTCATGTGCGTATAGGGGCTATCGGCGGCGCAGCAACAGGACGCCGGCGGCGAGCGCCCCCAGGACGGCGGCGGCGACGGCGAGCGCGCTCCGGTCCGCTCCGCCCTCGGCGCCTCTCCCGGGCCGGGCGATCGTCATGGCGCCGCGAAAGACGTTCCGCGCGGCCGCGACCGCCTGCGCGACGGCCGCGGCCGCCGGCGACGCCTCCGCGGTCCCGGCAGCCGCGGCCCGCGCCGCGGCCGGACGGTTTTTTTCCCCGGAGATCGCCTCGGCGGCCTCGACGGCCGTCTCGCGCGCGAGGGTCTCGCCCTTGGCGGAGAGGCTCATCCCGTCCTCGGCGGCGGAGGAGCCGTCGATCTGCTTCTGCAGGGCGTTCCACATCGCGTCCAGGTCCTCGGGCGCCACGTACTCGCCCTTCTTGTAGCCGCCCTTCTCGACGTTCTTGTTGCAGTCCCCGGAGAGTCTGTCGCAACTCGCGGTATGGACGAAGTCGCGGTCCCCCTCGGTGGTTCCCACGTCCTTGAAGTTCGGATCGTCCTTGTTCGTCTTGTACTCGCCCTTGAGATCGGCGTAACGCTCCGGGCTGATCGCGTTGAAGAAGTCGGGCCGGCGGCCCAAGGCGGCGGGCATCGCGGATATCTCGCGCTGCAGACGCGTGTAGTCGTCGGCGGAGGCGGGGGAGCCGTCGAGGCGCACGATCGAGCGTCCGTCTGCGGAGAGCTTCAGGCCCGCGGACGCGAAAGCGGGCGCGTAGCCGGAACGGGCCGCCAGCACGAAGTCGGAAGGCGCCCTGGGTTTGCCGGGGTCGCCGCTGGCTCCGGCGCTGTGGGCCGAGGGCTTGAAGCCCCCGGCTGCCGCGCCGCCGCTTCCGAGGGCCGCGGAACCCCCGGCGGCCTTGGCGGCGGGGTCGCCCGGTTGCGGAGCGCCGGGAGACGCGGGCGGGCCGCCCGTTCCACCCGCTCCCGGCGGCATCGCGGCGGCATCCAGCGAGGGCATGGAGCTTTTGAGCGCGGCCGCCGCGCCGGCCGCCGCGCCGGAGGCGCTGCGTCCGCGTTCCGCCGACTCTTCGGCGTCGGCGGCGTCCTGCTCCTCGTCGACGGCGGTTTCGCCCGAGGCGTTTTTCTCTCCGCGGCGGGCCCGGCGCTCGGAGCGCCTGGCGCGCCGGCGTTCCTTGCCGCTCACCGTGCCGTCGTGGTTGGCGTCGCGGGAATCCTCCGCCGCGGCGGGCGGGGGGGCGTCCTCCGCCCGCGCGGCCGGCGGCCCGGAGAACAGCAGGGCCGCCAGCAAAGTCAGCAATCAGGCGCCTCGCCTATTTCCACTTCGGGCAGCGGGTCTGACGCCGGGCCCGGCGCTTCTCTTTGTTTCCGAACGGCCAGCCGATGTGGATTCTCGGGATGCGGATGCGGATCCGCGGGAACTTCGGTTTTTCCTTGTAGTTGACCCAAGCTTGGACGACGTGCGCCTCGCCAGGCGTGTTCACGCCGGGATTGGAACTCTTGGTTTCGAACAGCGCGTCGAAGGTCAGCTGGACGTACTTGTGATCGTCGTAGAAGGCGGCGAGCTTGGCCTTCTCCTCGGACGTCGCTGTCCCCTTTACGATCTTCTCGACGACGTCCTTGGCTTCCTTGGGGGGTTCGCAGCAGCCCTTGGGGTTGTACTTCGGATCGTCGCCGTCCGGGACCGCGTAGGGGCTGGACGGGCCGGAGGTGCCGTTCTTGTTCGAGCCCTCGAAGTCGAGCGTGACCTGCTCTTCTTCGTCGAGAACGTAACCCTTGCTCTTCAGGTAATCGAGCGCGAAGCGCGCGGCCGCCTCGGCGCGGGCCTTGGACAGCTCGAGGTGCGTCATCTTCGCCGCCTTGCCGGTGTTACGCAGCGTGCTCGCGGACGACTCGACGTGCATGGCGACGAGACGGCCGTTCGTCTTCTTGAGGGTGTCGACGATGTTGTCGACGGTCTGCTTGAGCTGGGCGGCCTCGGCCGAGCCCTCGTCGACGGTCCACTCGTTGTCCTTGAAGAGGCGGCCGAAAGAGGGCGTATCGATGCTCTTGACCTCGATCACGCTCGGCCCGGGAGGGACGTTCACCGCCTCCTTGTCCTGCTCGGCGACGACGATGTGGCTCTTGTTCGCCTTCTTCTTGAGCGTTTCGACGTCGGCGCCCTTCATGTTCGTGATGGCGGCCCCGATCGCCTTGCGGCGGCGTCCGTGGATCTCCCGCGCGATGAAGATGATCACGGCCTCCTTCTCGTCCTCGGGGAGGGACTTGAAGTCCTTGTCGGCGGAGGCGAGCTCCTCCGCCTTCTTCTTGTCCTTCTCGCCGTAGTCCTGAGCCCAGAGCGGGCCGGCGGGGACGGCGATGAGCGCGGCGAGAGCGACGCGGAGGAGGTTGTTCGGGTTCACGGAGAGCAGTATGGACCCGGAACGGGGCCGCGTCAAGCCCCGCGGCTTAACCTCGGTTAAGTCAGCCTTTTCCCGGTTTGAGGCCGATGGACTCGAGGAAGGCGTCCTCGCCCGGCTCGCGTCCGAGGAAGGCCTTGAGGGACTCCATTTCGTCGCGCGACGAGCCCTTCTCCAGGATCTCGGTCCGGTAGCGGCGTCCGGTCGCCGGATTCAGCACGCCTTCGGACTTGAACTTGGAGAACATGTCCTCGGCGTACACTTTCGACCACATGTAGCCGTAGTAGCCGGCGTCGTAGCCCATGAGGTGCCCGAAGCTGGCTTCCGGGTGGGTGCCCTCCGAGGTCGGGATCAAGGATATCTGCTTGGCCAGGCGGGCGTACTCGGCGGTCGTGTCGGACGGCGGTTTGCCGTGATAGGACTGGTCGACCGAGCCGAAGAGCAGCTGGCGCAGGTGAACGAGCCCGGAATTCACGTTCTTCGCCGCGAGCATCCGATCGAGCAGCTCCTTGGGAAGCTTCTTCGAGCGGTCCTGGTAGTGGCCCGAGAGCGACTTCAGGACCTCGGCGTCCCACACCCAGTTCTCCAGCATCTGGGACGGCGCCTCGACGAAGTCGCGGGCGGTGGCCGAACCCGAGAAGCGCCCGTAGCGGGCCTTGGTCAAAGTCTGATGCATGATGTGGCCGAACTCGTGGAAGAAGGTCTCGACCTCGTCGTGCGTGAGGAGCGAGGGGGTGTTCTTGGCCGGTTTGTTGAAATTGGCGACCATCGCCGAGACCGGCTTCTTGTAGCGTCCGTCGGGCAGGGCGCGGCCGCTGATCAGCGAGAACGCCGCGGCGTGCTTGTACTTCCCTTCGCGCGGGAACAGGTCCATGTAGAAGTAGGAGATCGGCTCTCCGCCCGAGGCGTCGGAAATCTCGTAGAGCTTCACGTCGGGGTGCCACAGGGCGGCGTCTTCGATCCGCCGGAACTTCAATCCGAGGAGCTTCTGATAAACGGCGAGCATCTGGTCGGCGACGAGGTCGGCCGGGAAGTACTCCTTTATCTTCTGGCTGTCGATCGAGTACTTGGCCTTCTTCAGCTGATTGTCGTAGAAGCGCCAGTCCCAGGCGCGCAGCGTCGGGTCGGCGTCGGGGCCCTCGAACACGCGTTTGAGGTCGCGCAGGGTCGCGAGCTCGGCCAGCGCGAGGGGCTTGAGCTTGGCGCGCAGGCGCGAGATGAACGCGGCGACGGTCGCAGGATCCTTCGCCATGCGGTCCTCGAGCACGTAGGCGGCGTGCGTGGGGTAGCCGAGCAGGCGCGCGGCCTTCAGGCGCAGATCCAGGACCTCCCGCAGGATCGCCTGGTTCTGCACCGAGGCGCGGTTGTTGAACTTCCCCTCCAGCACGCGGCGGCCGGCCGGATTGAGGGAATTCTCCATGAAGGGGAAATAGTCCGGATAATCCAGTCCGACCTTCCATTTGTCGCCGACCTTGTCGAGCCGGGAGACGAAATCGTCGGGCAATCCCGTCAGCTCGTCGGCGGCGAACAGGGCGTAGTCCTTGTGCTCGTTGATGTTCTTGCCGAAGGACGCCTCGAGCTCGACGAGCTTCTTGCGCAGGGCGGTGACCTGGTCGCGCTTCTCCTTGGGGAGCTCCAGGCCGGAGCGCTTGAAATCGAGGAGCTCCTTGTCGAGCAGGCGCCGGGATTCGCCGCTCAACGCCTCGCCCTTGGCCGCGTATTCCTTGAGGGCGCGGTAGAGATCCTCGCGGGCGTAGGTCTCGACGGAGAACTGTCCGAGCAGCGTCTCGCACTCGTTGCCCTCCTGGCGCGTGGCCGACGAGACGGAGACGTACTTGAGGAACGTGTCCGCGGCCGTGTCGTCGGAGAGATCGGCGCCGGCCCGGTCGAGCGCCCAGGGCGTGTTGTCGAACGTGCGCGCGGAGGCGGGCAGGCGGACGATCGCCTCGAGCGCGGACTCGGCCCTTTTCTTGGCGGCGCGGCAGTTCGCGATCAGCTCGCCCGGGGCGGGTTCGTAGCGCAGGGACGGAGCCGGCGCGAACGGGGCGGCGGCCGAGCAGAGCGGAAGAAGGGCGAGCAGGAAGAGCTGTTTCATAGGGGGATGATACGAAACGGCGCCGCCGGACGGCTACTCGCGGATGATCAGCTCGCCGGCGGCGGTGCGCGTCAGATTGAGCTTGATGCCGCCCAGGTCCACGGCGGCGGAGGCGTCGGCGGGAAGGGCGGCCTCGGCCAGCGGCCAGGCCTTCGACGACAGGCCGTCCTCCTTGATGAACAAGAAGCTGCGCGTGCCGGCGTACCCGGAGGCGTCCGGCTTGGCGTCGCGGCCGTAGAACAGCCACAGCTCCTGTCCGCGGGCCTTGAAGACCACGGATTTGGCCTTGATCGCGTCCAAGACCGAGCCGGTCTTCACGTCGTTCTGCGGGCCGCGCGTCCCCTGAACGGGAGTCATCTTCAGCGTGGAGCCGCGCACGGGGCTGAACACGTTGACCGACACCTTGAAGTTGTAGACGGTGGAGGCGTCGATGCGGACGTCGACTCCGTTGCCGCGCAGGCGGTTGAGATCTCCCAGGGGGGCGAGCGTCGTCGCGTTCTTCGCGTCCGTGAAGGACAGGTAGTAGGACTTGAACGCCGCGTCGGAGGCGACGCCGAGATCGAGGGAGCGCGCGCCGAAGACGCGGGTCAGCACGTGCTTGGAGTTCTCCTCGATCGAGGCCAGGGCGACGCGGGCGAGGACGGCTCCTTGCCGGGCGGCCGGCCTCATCGGCAGGGGAACGAGGGGCGGCTGGAGAACGGGTTCGCGGCCGGGATTGCGAAGGTCGGGATGGACGGCCAGGGGAAGCGCCTGCAGCAGGGCCGCGTCTCCCGCGGCGCGCAGCGCCTCGAAGGACTGGGCGGACGCCGGGACGCACGCCAGGACGGCCAGGGACGCCGCGAGTATTCTCGTCATCGGTGGGTTTCTCCGTGCGCCGGGATGGACGCCGCCGCGAGGGCGCTCGGGCCCTTCAGGGAGCGTTGCGGATCGTCGGCCAAATCGATCAAGTAGAGCGCGGGAGCGACGTTCGCCCGCGCGACGCGCGACACGACGTCCGCGCCGGGGTAGAACCCGCCGTCCCACATCGACTTGGGCGTCAGCTCGAAGGTGAAGGCGTAGATGCCTTTCGCGCCCCACGCCCAGTCGCAGGTGTCGCCGGTGGCGACGTAGAGATCGCTGGACTGCTGGGGGCGGTAGCCGGTCATCTTGGCCATCTCGCCGGCCATGGCCTGGAACGCCGCGCGGGCCTTGGCGTCCGGGATGGGATCATCCGAGCCTCCCCAGGGGTACAGGATCAGCTCGGAGAACGTGTGATAGGACAGGAGGACCCGCAGGTTCGGTCGCGCCTCGACGAAGTCCCGCACCGCGCGGCTCTCCGGCTCGGAGAACGCCGCGGGTCCGCGGTAGGTGTCGTCGTCGGGGTCGGAGGACGCCCCGGCCCCGCCCCAGCCCCAGGCGTAATTGCGGTTCAGATCCACGCCGGTCGTGCCGTCGTGATTCTTGGCCATGTTCTTGCGGTGCATGTGGTAGCGGCCGCCTTCGATGTCGTACTCGACGCCGTCGGGGTTGACCATCGGAATGAAGTAGACGTCGCGCGTCTCGAGGAGACGGGCGATCTCGGGGTCGGCGCGATTCTCGGCGATGTGCCTGGCGACGAGAAGAGGCACCTCGGTGGAGAGATGCTCGCGGGCATGGTGGGTACCCAGGAAGACGATGCCGGGCTTTCCGCTCGCGTGAGTCCCGCGCGCGGTCTTGTTGAAGCGCAGGGCGAGGATGTCGCGTCCGAGCGTGGATTTGCCGATGGAGAACACGGACGCGGACTCCGGGGCGCGCGCGGCGATCCCGCGCAGCGCCGACTCGAGCTCCTTGTAGTTGTGGTAGATGGAGTCCTTGTCCGGGAAATCCATCTTCCCGAAGCGGGCCCTTATCGAGACCTTGGCGGCCGGCTTGAGTCCCTTCGCGGCGGCGCGTTCCAGGGCCTTCGCCGTCGCGAAGCCGGCCGCGCGCCCGGGCGTGATCTCCTCGAGGCTGATCCCGGCGGCGACGAGCGCGTTGCGCTCGGCCTTGCCCGCCGCGTCGAATTCGGCCCAGACGCGCCCGTCCTTCTCGGTGATGGCGGAGGAAGGCGGTTTGGGCGAGGCGACGGGGGCGGGATTCGAGCCGGGGTCGTCGAAGCGCGCGTCGGGCAGCGCGCGCGCGGAGACGGCGCACAGCGCCGTGAGGACGAGGGCTTTCATCGGGAGATCCTCCGTGCGGGCAAGGACCCATTATAAGCGCGGGCGGAAAGCCGAGTCAATCGAAAAAAGGACTAAAGTCCTATTTTCTTTTGGGCCCTATGGGCCGGCGGATCTTCTCGCAACGCACGGCCCGCTCGTCCTTGGGCAGAACGGCCAGCAGGAAGGGGGCGGTCTCGCCCTCGGGAGGAGTCTCGCCGGCGCCGGGGCCCTCTTCGATCCAGCGCACCAGCCACCGCTCCCCTTCGCGCGTGATGGCGACCAGGCGCGCGCGGTAGCCGCCGCTGGGACGATGGCCGGCGAAGACAGCCGCGACGCGGTGCGTGGAGAAGTTCACGGCGGGCGGAGTCTCGCGCGAAAGCCGGCCCCACAGCTCGGCCCAAGCCGGGGCGTCTTCGATCACGCGGTCGCCCCCGTCCACGGCCCCCCCGTAGGCGCCGCTCCAGACGCCGGGCGCGTCCTCCGCGACGCCGACCAGGCCGCCGGATTCCCGGCCGGCGATCACGGCCACCGTGGAACCGGACAAGGCGACGCTCTTATCCTCCGCCTCGGCGTTGCGGCGCAGAACCGTGTAATCGAGCCGCATTTGCCGGGCGCGCTCGAGGCGTTCCTTGCGGCGGGCGTCGCGCAGCCGCTTCTCTTCCGCGGTGAGGATCAGGGCGGGCTCGGGCGGGAGCGGTCGCGCGGGATCGCCGCGCCGCGAGATCTGCTCGATGCCCATGTCCGCGGACTCCTCCAGCATCGCGGCGGCCTGCATCTCGTTGGTGTAGCCCGTCGCGGCCGAGTCGAGAGGAGAGGCGACCAGCGTCGCCGACGGCTCCGGCGGCGCCAACTCGGGGGTCGGGGCTGGAGCGGCCGTCTCGGGCGCGCGCTCGCAGGCGGCCAGGGCGAGAGCCGCGGAAAGCGCGAGGAGCCTAGAGCTTCGGACTTCCAAATTTCAGCTTCAGGCGGCGGGCCACGAAGGACGGGACGAATTGATCGGTTCCGGCTCCCAGCCGGGCGACCTCGCGCACCATGGAGGCGGACAGGTAGGTGTACTGGTCGTCGGGCATGAGGAAGACGGTCTCCACGTCCTTGTTCAGCCGCCGGTTGAACGAGGCGAGCTGGAATTCGTAGTCCATGTCGGAGACGACGCGCAGGCCGCGGATGAGCACGCGGGCCTTCTTCTTGCGCATGTAGTCGACGAGAAGTCCGCCGACCGTGTCGCAGTCGACGTTCGGCAGCGAGCGGATCGACTCCTCCACCATCTCGATTCGCTCCGAGACGGAGAACACGTTCTTCTTCGACGCGTTGTTGGACACGGCGACGATCACGTGGTCGAAGAGCTTGGCCGCGCGCTGGATGATGTCCAGGTGGCCGCGCGTGAGGGGATCGAAACTGCCGGGATAGACCGCGATTCGGGACATGCGCGCAGTATAACGGCGCCGCGAGGCCTTGTCAACGCGCGTCCCGGACCGGTTCTTTCGGTCAGGGTCCATATATAAGGATCGCTTTCGTCGCGGTGCTCGACCCGCGCGAGGCCGATGCCCGGGGCGTAGAGCCGCTCTCCCGAGCCGCCGTCGCCGCCGGCGATCAGGTAGCAGACGCGCAGGCAGCCCGCGAAGCGTCCGGCCGGCGTCTCGGCCACGCCGTCGAAGCCGTCGATCCAGCACTCGTCGGCGCCGTCGTACCAGCGCGTGCCGAGCGCGATCGGTCCCTTGAACTCGATCGCTCCGCCGGCGCGGGCTCCGCCCGGGCCGGAGACGAGCTCGACCGCGTCGATGCGGGGAGCGGAGCCCTCCCAGATCGTCACGCGCCGCCCGGTGGCGAGGGTCGCGCGGCCGCGGCGGCGGGCGAAGAGGATCTCCAGGCGCAGCGAACCGCGAGCTCCGGCGCGTTCGAGCGAATAACGCAAGGACGCGCCGGGAATCAAGGGGAAGTAATCGGTCTTCATGCCGGATGAGACTCCGGCGGTTCGCGGAATGTTCCGCCTCAGCGGGCGCGGCGAAGGACGGCGACCGCCTTCTCGAGGCGGGCGAGGAGGGCGGCGGGATCCGGGCGGCCGTCCTTGGGGGAGAAGCGAGGATCCGTCATCGCGCCCGCGGCGGCTTGCTCGAACGCGGCCAGGGCCTTGGGCGACGCCGGGCCCAGAGAAGCCAGGGCCTCGGCGGCGGCGACGAGCACCTCGGCGTCGCCGTGGCCGCAGAGGCGCTCGAGCGAGGGCGCGGCGTCGGGGCCGAAGGCGGCGGCGATGCGGATGAGCGGGAGCATCGTGTCCCAGCGCCCGGTTTCCGTGCGCAGGGCCTCGAGCGCCGCGGGAAGCGCCTCCGGAGCCAGCCAAGTCGCCAGCTCTGCGCTGCGGCGCTCCAGGGCGGCGACGACGCGTTCGCGCGCCGGGCTCTCGGGCGGGAAATAGGCGAGCAGCCCGAGCAGGGCGCGGGCGGAAAGAGGGCCGCGGGACGCGCCGAGAGCCGCCGTCGCGGCCCCCGCGAGCGCGAGGTCTCGACCGGCCGGGCGGGGGCCGCCGGCTCGCGCCAGACGGAGCAGCGGCTCCGGCTCGCGGCAGCCCAGCCGCGCCAGCGGCAGCAGGGCGATCTCGGCGGTCTCGCGCGGAAGGGACTCGCGCGCCAGGGCCTCGCACAGCGCGCGGGAGACCGCGGAGTCCGGCGCGCCGGTGCCGGGCAGGCTTTGAGCCGCGATCGTGCGGACGAAGCCGGGCTGCGCGTCGTCGAGCAGGACGTCCTCGAGGGGTCCGAAAGCGGCGGGGTCGCCGAGCAGTCCGAGCCAGGAGGCGGCGAGCAGGCGGACCTTGGGCGGACGTTTCCCGTCGCGGGCCGCGCGTCCGAGCGGCTCCGCCGCGCGCCAGCCGAGAGGCGTGAGATCGCGGAAAAGACGCTCGGCCTCGCGGTCGAGGGCGGCGACGTCGCGCGCGTCCTTGCCGGCCTGGGAGAGAATGAGCTTTTCGGCGCGCGCGAGGACGCGGTCGACGAGCGCGGGGGAGTGGAGCGTCTGGGCGGCGGCGGGCAGGACGAGGAGCGCGGCGAGCAGCCGGCTCATTCGGCCGTCGCGGCCGCGTTCTGTCCGACCGAGAAGTAGCGGGCCTCGGGGTGATGGAAGACGAGCGCGGAGACCGTCGCCTCGGGCTCCATCATGAAGCCTTCGGTCAGGGTCACGCCGCAATGCTTCTCGGGTTCGAGCAGTTTGAAGAGGATCGCCTGGTCCTCGAGGTTCGGGCATGCCGGGTAGCCGAAGCTGACGCGGATGCCGCGGTACTTGCCCTGGAACTTCTCGCGGATGCTCATGCCCGCGGGGTCGCCGATGCCCCACATGCGGCGCAGGCGGTCGTGGAGGAGTTCGGCGAAGCCCTCGGCGGCCTCGATGGCGATCGCCTGCAGGGCGTGGGACTTGAGGTACTCGCCCTTGTCGCGGTACGCGTCGGAGAGCTCGCGGATGCCCGCGCCGCAGGTGACCACGAACATCGCCGCATAGTCGCGGGGCGCGCCCTTGGGAGCGACGAAATCGGCCAGGCACAGGCGCTCGGCCGCGGGCTGGCGCGGGAAATCGAAGCCGGCCAGCGGAGCCGCGGCCTTCGGCGAGTCGAAGAGGTTCATGCGGTCTCCGTCTCCCTCGGCGGCGAAGAACTTGAAGACGGCCTTGGGCTTGATGAGGCCTTTGGCCAGGATCTCGTCCTGGAGAGCCGTCACCCGCTTGTGCAGCTCGACGGCCTTCGGATTGTTGTCCTTGAGATGCTGCTCGAGGTTGCCGCGCAGCCCGAGATGCTTGCCGTACAGCATGATCGGGTTCACGTATTTGAAGATCTCGTCGACCGGGAAGTCGGAGAGGGCGTGCAGCTTGAGATCGGGAGGAACGGGGGCCGGGGCGTGCGCGACGACGGGCTTGGGCGCCGGGGCCGCGTCGGCGGCCGCGGCCGGCTGCGCGGGCGCCTCGGCGCGCAGGAACTCCTGAATCTCGCGGTTCTTGGCCAGGAGAGCGTCGCGCTTATCGCCGAAGTAGTCGTTGGAGATCGACAGGCCGGTCATCGCGTCCTTGGCGTAGAACACGGGGCCGTCATAGGAGGTGGCGATGCGCTTGGCGGTGAAGCGCGGCGAGAGCGCCGCGCCGCCGACGAGGACGGGGAGGCGGATGCCGGCCGCTGTGAGGTCGTCGGCGGTGACGACCATCATCTGCGCCGATTTGACCAGCAGGCCGGAGAGCCCGATCGCGTCGGGATTGTGGGTCTTGACCGCTTCCAACAGCTGTTCCGGAGCGACCTTGATGCCGAGGTCGACGACCTTGTAGCCGTTGTTCTTGAGGATGATGTGCACCAGGTTCTTGCCGATGTCGTGCACGTCGCCTTTGACGGTGGCGAGGATGATCGTCGCGCGCGAACTCTGATCGGTGACCGTCATGTGCGGCTCGAGGTGGGCGACGGCGGCCTTCATGACTTCGGCCGACTGCAGCACCTCGGCGACGATCATGGTGTTGGCGCCGAACAGGCGGCCGACCTCGTCCATGCCCTTCATGAGAGGGCCGTTGATGATCTCGAGCGGCTTGCGGGTCTTGAGAAGCTCGTCGAGATCCGCCTTGAGTCCTTCCTGAGACCCCTCGACCACGTTCTTGGCCACTCGTTCGTCGATGGGCAGCTTCAGGCGCGCCGAGGCGTCCTTCACGACGGCCTTCACCGCGCGGAAGTGTTCGGAGAATGCGGCCACGGCGTCGAAGCCCGCGGGGTGCTTGGGGTCGCCGGGGCCGGCCCAAGCCAGGAGATCCCACGAGAGCTTCTTCTCGACGTCGGGAATCTGGGAGTAGCGCGCGAGCTTCTCGGCGTTGACGATGGCGAGGTCGAGACCCGCCTCGACGCAGTGATGGAGAAACACGGAATTCAGAATCTCGCGGCCGGCCGGAGGAAGGCCGAACGAAACGTTGGAGATTCCCAAAACCGTACGGCATCTCGGCATGGCCGATTTGATGAGACGTATGCCTTCGATCGTTTCAACGGCGGACCCCCAATAATTCTTGTCGCCGGTGCCGGCGGGGAACACGAGGGGGTCGAAAATGATGTCTTCGGGGGGAATCCCGTACTTGGTCGTGAGCAGGTCGAACGAGCGGGTGGCTATCGCCAATTTTCTTTCCCGCGTCAGGCCCATGCCCATCTGCTTGTCCTCGTCGATCGTGCCGACGACGAGCGCCGCGCCGTACTTGTGGACGAGGGGGACGACGGCCTCGAAGCGTTCCTCACCATCCTCGAGGTTCACCGAGTTGAGGATGCACTTGCCCGGCGCGCGCTTGAGCGCCTCCTCCATGACCGCGGCGTCGGTGGAGTCGATCATGAAGGGGACCTTCACCTTCTTGACCGCCTTCTCGAAGAATTCGATGAGGTCGGCCTTCTCGTCCCGGTCGGGATTGGCGAGACAGACGTCGATGACGTGGGCGCCGGCGCGGACCTGATGGCGGGCGAGCTCGGCGGCCTCCTCGATCTGGCCGGCGACGATGAGTTCCTTGAACTTGCGCGAGCCGATGACGTTCGTGCGTTCGCCGACGATGAGCGGGCGCCGGTCCTCCTCGAGGGAGAGGGACTCCATGCCCGAGACCGAGGAGCGGCGCGGCTTGTGCGCGCGGCGCGGCGGTTTCCCGGCGACGGCTCCGGCCATCAGTTCGATGTGCTTGGGCGTCGTGCCGCAGCAGCCGCCCACGATGTTGACCCAGCCCTCGTCGGCGAAGCGGGCGACCTTCTTGGCGACCATGTCCGGGCTTTCGTTGTAGACGCCGTTCTCGTCGGGAAGGCCCGCGTTCGGATAGCAGATGACGAACGTGCGCGTGAGCGCGGAAAGCGTGCGCAGGTGGTCGGTCATGAAGTCCGGCCCGGTGGCGCAGTTCATGCCGATGGCGAGCAGGTCGAAGTGCGCGACGGAGTCGGCCAGCGCGGCGATGTCCTGGCCGCCGAGCATCGTGCCCATCGTCTCGATCGACACCGAGAGGATGACGGGAATCGAGCGATTGCGCTCGCGGAAGGCGGCCTGGATGCCGTTGAGGGACGCCTTGATGTTGATCGTATCCTGCTGGGTCTCGAGCAGTATGAGGTCGGCGCCCCCGTCGAGCAGGCCGAGGGCCGCCTCGTGATAGCCCGCCAACACCTCGTCGTAGGTGATGCCGCCGGTCACCGAGATCGTCTTGGTGCCGGGTCCCAAAGCGCCGGCCACGAAGCGCGGGCGGTCCTTGGTCGCGTACTTCGCGGCGGCGGCGCGGCCGAGTTCGCAGGCCTTCTTGTTGATCTCGCGGGCCTTGGTCTCCAGGCCGTACTCGGCCAGCACGTGGCGGATGCCGCCGAAGGTGTTCGTCTCGATGATGTCCGCCCCGGCGGCGAAATAGGCCTCATGGACGCCCTGGATGATTTCGGGGCGGGTCAGGACGAGATTCTCGTTGCAGCCCTCGAGCGCCTCGCCGCCGAAGTCGGCGGCCTTGAGGTCGTGGGCCTGGAGCATGGTGCCCATGCCGCCGTCGAGCACGAGCAGGCGCCTATGAAGGAGCTCTCGCAGCTCCTCTTCCCGGCCGCGGTCGGCGAACGGCGTTCGATTGGGGGTCATCAAATAAAAAACCACGCCGTAGCGTGGTCTCGTCTGCCTTTTTAGCTCCCATTCGGCGTGGGGCAATCGGGCTCAAATCCTCGCCTGCGACTCATTCAGTATAGCCGTTTGGACGAGCGTGTTCAAGGGCTGAACACAGCGACGCGCGTCAGGGGGGCACGGGCGGGCCGGGCCGCGGCTGCTTGAGCACGATCTCCTGGAAGTCCTGGCGATGGCGCAGGGTCTCGAAGTCGAGGTCCTCCGCGGCTTGGCGGCGGTAGGACTCGCCGCGCTTGATCGCGGCGGTCAGCTCCTTCATGGCGGCGTCCGGGCGCCCGTTCATGGCGAGCATGGCGGCGTACTGGTAGCGGACCCCGCCGACCTCGGGGGCCAGGCGGGCGCCGGTCTCGGTCTCGAAGAGCGCGCCTTCGAGATCGCCCTTGTTGAACAGCAGGCGTCCGTTGACGGCGTGCGCGCGGCCCCGGTCGGAGCGCGCGCTCGGGTTGTAGATGCGGGTGAGAAGGAACTTGTAGCGTTCGGGCAGCTCGCGGTCCTCGTAGATGAGAAGGGCGCAGGTGCCCAGGGGGTTGTAGTGCGCGCGCGCCCAGCGCCATTGCGTGGTATCGGGCCAGAAATCCGGCCGCGCGTCCAGGATCGCCGTGGAGAGGATGACCTCCGCGCTGCCCGCCGCGACCACGGTCTCGGAGTCGCGGATCACTTCGGCGTAGCCGGGCCGGTCGAAGCCGGATTTGCGCAGCTTGCGCTTCATGCGCTCGATCGCGTGCGGATCGTAGGTGTTCGCCCCGTCGGCCTCGAACACCCAGCGCGTGACCGTCACCGGGGCCTTGAGCTCGATGGTCAAGGTCCCCAGGCGCGAGGTGATCGGTTCGGCGACCATGGCCTCGCCGAGATAGGGGTAGGCGTAGCGCTCGACGGCGACCGAGCAGGCGTTCGTCCAGCCGAGCACGTTGAACTCCTCGCGCGCGATGTCGAGCGCGACGGAGGGAGACGCCAGGGTCAGCAGGAGGAGCGCGAGCCGCACGGCGATGAGTATAACAGGGTCCGCACGCCTAGGCCAGGTCGATCCAGTTCCAGCGGCTCTGGTACAGCGCGATCAGGCGCTCGCGCAGGAGCGCGTGGCCCGGAGCGCGCAGCTTGGCGTCGGCCTTGAGCAGCTCGTCGGCGTCGGCGCGGGCCTGTGAAAGGAGCTCGGCGTCTTTAAACAGATCGGCGACCAGCAGCGACAGCTCTCCGCTCTGCGCGGTCCCGAGCAGCTCGCCCGGGCCGCGCAGCTTCAGGTCTTCCTCGCCGATCTTGAAGCCGTCGGAGGTCTCCGCCATGATGGCGAGGCGCGCGCGGGCTTCCTCGGTGCGCGGATCGCCGACGAGGTGGCAGTACGACTCGGCCGCCCCCCGGCCGATGCGGCCGCGCAGCTGATGGAGCGAGGCCAGGCCGAAGCGGTCGGCGTTCTGGATGACCATGACCGTCGCGTTGGGGACGTCGATGCCGACCTCGATGACCTGGGTCGCGACGAGAATTTTGGCCATCCCGAGGGCGAAGTTCTTCATCGCGGCGCTCTTGGCTTTTCCGGTCATCGCTCCGTGTATGAGTTCCACGGGAATGTCCGGGAAGACGGCCGTTTTGATCCGCTCGAACTCGGCTTTGGCCGACTGGAGGTCCTGGTTGGCGCTGTCCTCGATGATCGGATAGACGATGTACGCCTGACGTCCCGCCTTCACCTCTTTGCGGATCGCCTCGAACGCCTCGGCCTCCGGGGACAGGAAGGTCTTGATCGGCGTCCGGCCCGGAGGCATCTCGTCGATCGTGGAGGCCTCGAGGTCGCCGTACAGCGAGAGCGCGAGCGTGCGCGGGATCGGCGTCGCGGTCATGACGAGAAGATCGATCAAAGAGCCCTTCTGGCGCAAGGTCGTGCGCTGGCGCACGCCGAAGCGGTGCTGTTCGTCGATGACGGCCAGGCGCAGATTCGGCAAGGCCACGCCGGCCTCGATCAGGGCGTGCGTGCCGACGAGGATGTCGATCTTTCCCTCGCGGGCGGCGGCGAGGATCTTCTCGCGCTCCTTCTTGGGCACGCGGGAGGTCAGGGTGGCGACGCGCACGGGCAGGTCCTTGAGGAAGCGGTCGAGCGTGGCGCGGTGCTGGTCGGCCAGGATCTCGGTCGGCGCCATCAGGGCCGCCTGGCCGCCGTTCTCGACGGCGAGCAGGAGCGCGGAAAGCGCGACGACGGTCTTTCCGGAGCCGACGTCGCCCTGGAGCAGACGAGTCATCGGGTACGGCTGCTTCATATCGTCGAAGATCTCGTTGATCACCCGCTTCTGGGCGCCGGTGAACTCGAAGCCGGCCTTCTGACGGAATGGGGTCAGCAAGGTGCGCTTCACTTCGTAAGAGAAGCGCTTGTTCACGCCGCGGGTCTGGCGTCGCTTGAGAATCCAGGCCAGCTCGAGCAGCAGGAGCTCTTCGTAGGCCAGGCGCGCGCGGGCGGCCTCGAGCTCGGCCTCCGAGCGCGGAAAATGGATGCCGCGCAGCGCCTGCGGGGCGGCCAGCAGCTTGCGCTTGGCGATGAGCTCGGCCGGGACCACGTCGCGCGCGGAGTCGGCGGCGGCCTCGAGCGTCTTGTGGGCGGCCTCGCGCACGAAGCGCTGGGAGAGGCCCTCGGTGAGGGCGTACACCGGCGTGATGCGCCCCGCGTGCAGGCGCCAGCGCTCGTCGGAGAGCGGGTAATGCTCGTCGACGCGGATCTCGCGCACGCCGGTGAGGTCGGGTTCGGCTCGGCCGATCACCCATAGATCGGCCCCCTCGGCGGCCTCGGCCTTCAATGCGGCGAAGGCGTCGTAGGAGCGCGAGAGGTGCTTGAACCACAGGCAGTCGACCTTGCCGTGGGCGGTGGCCAAGGTCGCCTTGTAGATGCCCAGGCGCGGCCCGGCCCCGTGGGAGGAGGCGCGCAGGACGCGGCCGCGCAGGACGATCAGGCCCGAGGCCGTGGGCAGGCGCAGATCCTGCGTTTCATGACGGTTCTGCCACAGGCGGGGGTAGTGGGTGAGCAGGTCCCCGAGGGTCTTCACCCCCAGGCGCTCGAAGAGCACGGCCCGGCGGGGGCCGACTCCTTTGAGGTACTGGACCGGCGTGGTGAGAGATTCGCTCACGGCGTGGTTGCGGCCCCCGTCGGGGATTTGCTACGATGACGAAATGTCATTCAAGTGCCAGATTCCCGGCTGCGGGAAAGGTCCTAAGTCGGGCAACAGCTACAGCCACTCTCATAAGGCGACTCGGCGCGTGTTCCGCCCGAACCTCCAGCGCCAGAAAGTGGCCATCGACGGCCGCACCCAGACCGTCTACGTGTGCACCGACTGCATCAAGTCCGGGCGCGCGACGCGGCCGACTCGATAATACCGAACCTGTCCTCCTCTGACAAGGAAGGCCGTTTCCTTGGGGCCTGGGCTTTCGCCCTGGCCCTGTTCGTTTTCTGCCTGCCCATCCACAGCCCCGACCTGTGGTGGCACCTGAGCGCGGGGCGCTGGATCCGGGCGCATCTCGCGGTTCCCTCGAGCGATCCCTTTTCGTTCACGCGCTTCGGCGAGCCTTGGGCCGACTTCGAGTGGCTGATCCAGCTCCTCTGGTACGGCGTTCACTCCGCGGCCGGCCTGCGCGGCCTGTGGCTGCTGAAAGGCGCGATGTTGGCCGCCGCGTACTTCCCGGTCGACGGCCTGCTGCGCGACAAGGGCGCCGGGACTCCGGCCCGCGCGGCCGCCTTCGCTCTGTGGACGTGCGCCATGCTGCCCGCGGCGGATCTGCGCGCCGATCTGGCGTCGGCGTTCCTGTTCTCCGTCCTGCTCCGGCGTCTCGAGGGGGGGCGGGCCTCGTTTCTGTCCGGCTTCGGCCTGTTCGCGCTGTGGAGCAACCTGCACGCCGGCTTTCCGGCGGGCCTGGCGCTCTACGCCGTTTACGCGTTCGCCCCGGGGCGGCGCGTGGAGCGCCTGGGCGCCGAGTTCTGCGGAGCGGCGCTCGGCGCGCTGCTCAATCCGTACGGGCTCGGGTTGCTCTCGGTCTTCGCCGCCCACGGCGGCGATCCGATCGGGCGCCTCGTCGCCGAATGGGGGCCGGTGGATTGGGGGCGAACCTTCCATAGGCCGCTGATCGCGGCGCTCGTCGCCGGCGCGTTCGCCGCGCGGGGCGCGCGACGAACCGCGCCGGCGTTGGCCGGCGCGGCCGCCGGTTTGGCGCTGGCGGCGGCCGTCAGCTCCCGGTTCGGCGTCTACTTCGCTCCGGCCGCGGCCGCCGCTTTGGGCGCCGGCGCGCGAGCCGCGGCGGCGATTCTGGCCGGGGCGACGGCGCTGCTCGTCTGGACGACGGGCAAGACCCCGCGCGGCGCCGCGTACTCGGATGTATTCGTCGCGCGGGAGGCCGTTGATTTCGTCGTCGCCGAGCGCGAGGTCTTCGCGCCGCTGCGCGTGTTCAACACCTACGAGTGGGGCGGCTACTTGGGTTGGCGGCTCGGTCCCGAAGGCCGCGTCTTCGGGGACGGACGCTATCTCTTCCATGGACAGGTCGCCGAGATCAACGAGGCCCTGAGCGCTCCGGACAGGATGGCTGATTTCATCGCGCGCCGAGGGCTCGACGCCCTGCTCATCCGTAATTACGAAGGAAGGATCGCCGGCGAGATGCTGCTTCCGGGCGGGCGCCGCGTCCCGGTGACGCGTCCGTGGCACTGCGTCTATCTGCCGCGCGAGCGTTGGGCGCTCGTCCACGCCGATCCCGCGGCGCTGGTCTTCGTGGACCGGAACAAGGCGCCCGGCGCCTGGCTCGCCGCGCGGGAGTTCGTCCCCCGTCCGGGAGACGAGGAGGCCGCGGCCGTCCTCCGGCGTGACCGAAATCACGCCGGCGCGACATCGCCGCGCCGTTGACTCCCGGGCCTTCCCGGGCTACCCTGGGGGCGTCGTCCAGGAGGAGTCCCGCATGAACATTCCGATTCTGACTTTGGCCGTGATCCTGTCCGCCGGCGGAGCCGCGACGGCGCTCGCGGAGGAGATCGAGACCGAGCGCGTCATCGTGGAGAGGAGCGAGCGCGCCGGCGAGTCCGGGGAGCCGGGCGACGGTCCGCGCCGGCGGCCGGGGCGCGAAGGGCGCCCGGACGGCGAGGGCCGCTTCGGCCGCGAGGGACGGGGACGGCCTCCGCTCGACCCCGAGATGAAGGAGAAGCACGAGGCGTACCGCGAGGCGCAGGAGAAGGTCCGCGAGCTGGCCCGCGGCGGCAAGAGCGCCGACAAGGCCGCGGTCCGCAAGGCGGTCGCGGAACTGTTCGACGCGAAATTGGCCGTGGATTCGGCCATGCTCTCACAGATGGAGAAGCGCGCCGCTCAGATGAGGGAGAAGCTGGCCAAGCGCAAGGCTTCGCGGGAGCGCCTCATCGATGAGAAGGCGGCCAGGGTCCTGGGCGAGTCGGACGACGACTGGGACTGACGTCTCAGCGGGCCGAGCCGCGGATCAAGACGAGCGGCGCGTCCTTGGCCGGGGCGTCGGCCTTCTGGGCCGCGATGGTCACGTCCATGAGCTGCTCTCGCGGAACGTAGAGCTTCCCGCGCGGGGCGAGCACCACCGCTCCGGCGCAGTCCACCGCGGAGTCCAGGGCGCGCAGGAACTGAAGGGGCGTCATGGGCCGCGCGGTCGTTTCGACGGGCATGAGCCAGGCGCCCGCATAGCCCACGAACACGGTGATGGTCGAACCCGCCACGACGCTGGCGCCGCGCGAATAGGACAGCGACACGTCTCCGTCCCCGACGTTGGCCTCGCCGCCCCGGAATTCGGCGGCGCGTTTGTACTCGTCGAGCGACGCCGGGACGATCGGGACGAGGATCTGCGCGAAACTCGCCAGTTCGGCTCCGACGGCGTCGGCCGAAGGGTGCGCGCCGGATTGAGCGGGGGGCGGCGCCTTCTCGCCGCAGGCCGAGAGAAGAAGGGCCGCCAGCAGGGCCGCGCGCCTCATTCGGTGAGAGGGCGGCCGCTGGACATCGCGCTGGACGAGGAGCGTTCGCGCGGCGCGCGCCGCGGAGCGGGCGCTTCGACGGGCGCGCTCTGGAGCGCGCCCGCGGCGGCGGCGGACGAGACGGCGGGCTCGGGCGGCTCGACGAACACGGCCGCGGTCACGGCGACGTCCGCGCAGCGGATGCTCTCGGCCTTGCCGCTCGCCTCGTCCACCGAGACGCGGACGGGGGCGGGCATCGACGCGGGCGTGGCCCATTCATAGGCGGTTCGTCCCTTCATGTGCGGCAGGCTTTCGCCCTCGACGTAGGGCAGCGTCTCGTCGGCCGGGCCCATCGCCGCGAGAATCTCTTCGCGCGTCATGCCGACGCGGAGCTTGAGGCACTTCTTGTAGTTCTGCGCGGCCTGACGGGAGCAGGCCGCCGTCAGGAGGACGGCGAGGACGAGGAGTCTCCTCACGCGACGATCCCCTGTTCGCGCAGGTAGTGGCGGATCTTGGAGCGCGCGCGGGCGGTCTTGACGTAATTCAGCCAGTCCTTCTTCGGCGTGGAGCCCTTCTTCGTGATGATCTTGCAGATGTCGCCGGATTTCAGCGCGTGGTCGAGCTTGACCATCTTGTTGTTGACCTGGGCGCCGACGCAGGACATGCCGACCTGGGTGTGCACGGCGAAGGCGAAGTCGAGGGGCGTGGCGCCCGCGGGCAGGACCTTCACCTCGCCGGCGGGCGTGAAGACGAAGACCTGGTTGAATTCGAGATCGGTCTTGAGCGAATCGAGGAACTCGCGCGGCGAGTTCAGGTCCTGGAGCCACTCCATCCACTGCCGCAGCCAGTTGAGCTTCTCCTCCAGATGCGCGTCGCGCGCCGATTCCCCGGTCTTGTAGCGCCAGTGCGCGGCGATGCCGTACTCGGATGAGCGGTGCATCTCCTCGGTGCGGATCTGGATCTCGACGAGTTCTCCCGTCGGGGAAACGATCGTGGTGTGCAGCGACCTGTAGAGGTTCAGCTTGGGCGTGGAGATGTAGTCGGTGAAGGAGCCGGCGACCGGGCGGAAATGGGTGTGGACGATCCCCAGCAGGGCGTAGCAGTTGGCCACGGTGTCGGTGATCAGGCGGACGCCCAGAGCGTCTTGAATGTCCTCGAACGGCTTGCCCTGGCGCTCCATCTTGCCGTAGATGGACCACAGCGTCTTGCGTCGTTCGAGGATCCGGCACGGGATGTTGGCGTTCTCGAGCACCTTCTCGACGGCGGCGCGGGTGGCGGCGAGGTTCTTCTCGCTGCCGGCCAAGGTCGCCTCCACTTTCTTGGAGAGCTCGGCGTGCTCCTCCGGATGCAGGTACATGAACGCCAGGTCCTCGAGCTCTCCTTTGAGCTTGAACATCCCCAGCCGGTGAGCGAGCGGCGCGTAGAGCGCCATCGTCTCGGCCGCGATGCGCTCCTGCTTCTCGCGCTTGAGGAAGTTGAGCGTCTTCATGTTGTGCAGGCGGTCGGCGAGCTTCACGACGATGACGCGGATGTCCTGCGCGGTCGCCAGGAGCATCTTGCGCCAGTTCTCGGCCTGGGCCTCGTCGCGGGACTCGAACTTGAGGGCGTCGAGCTTGGTGACGCCCATGACGAGCATGGCGATCTCCTCCCCGAATTCGGCCCGCAGCTGCGTCTCGGTCGTGGACGTGTCCTCGATCGTGTCGTGCAGGAGGCCGGCGCACACCGACGGCAGGTCCATGCGCCACTCCACGAGCGACTCCGCCACCGCGGCGCAGTGCGTCAGATAGTGATCGCCCGAGGCGCGCGCCTGGTTGAGATGGACCTTTTCCGCGAAGTCCCACGCCAGTTCGAGCGCGATGGGATCGACGTGGGGCGAGTATGCGGCGAAGCGCGCCAGGAGCTCGTTCTTCTGGATCAAGCGAGGGCCTCCGGTCCGGCGTCGCGCGACGCGCTCTGGAGATCGTAAAGGCGGCGGTACAGGCCGCCGGCGCGCATTAATTCGGCGTGCGTCCCCTTCTCGGCGAGGGAGCCGGAGGAATTGAGCACGTAGATGAGATCCGATTGAGGAGCGGACGCGAGATCGTGGGTGATCGACACCACGGTGCGGCCGGCGAAGGCGGTCTCCAGGGCCGCCAGAACCTCCCCGCGCGAGGCGGCGTCCAGATGCGAGGTGGCCTCGTCGAGCACGATGAGCTCGGGGTCCTTGACCAGCACGCGCGCGATGGCCAGCTTCTGCCGCTGGCCCGACGACAGCGAGAAGCCCCAGTCGCCGATCGTCGTGCGGTAGCCCTCGGGCAGGGCCGAGATGAAGGCGTCCGCTCCGGCGGCGCGCGCCGCGCGCTCGACCTCCGAGAGGGTGACGACCTTGCGGCCCAGGGCGAGATTCTGCAGGACGGTGTCGTTGAAGAGCAGGGCGTCGGCGGGGACGAAGCCGGCGCGCGCGCGGATCGAGGCCGCGTCGAATTCCCGCGCGTCGACGCCGTCGAAGGCGACCCGCCCCTCGGCCGGATCGTGCAGGCGCAGGAGAAGCTTGGCGACCGTGGTCTTGCCGCAGCCGCTGGGACCCGCGATCGCGACGCGGGCGCCCTTGGGGATCTCCAGGTCGAGGCCGCGCAGGGCCCAGCCGGACGCGCCGGGATACTTGAAGCTCGCGCCCTCGAGCGTGATCGCGCGGGAGAGCGGCGGGAGCGGGGGCTTGCGGCTCTTGGGGACGGCGGGCTTCTCCTCCAGGAGCCGGAACAGGCGCTCGGCCGACGCCCAGGCGCGCTGGGCCTCGGCGTTGACGCGGGCGAGATTCTTGATCGGCGCGTACGAGGCGATGAGGGCGCCGAGGAAGGCGAAGAAAGCGCCGGGAGTCATGCGGCCGTTGATGACTTCCCGTCCTCCGAACCAGATCACCGCGGCGACCGCCACCGAGGCGCCGGCCTCGAGAAGCGGATTCATCAGGGCCGTGGCGCGCAGATAGCGCATCATCGGCTGGAAGAAGGACTCGTTCTCCTCCTGGAACTTCTCGGTGGCGCCTTCCTCGTAGTTGAAGGCCTTCACCGTCGTCATGCCCTGGACGCTCTCCTGGAACCGATGGTGCAGGCGGTCGACCGCGATCTGAGATTGGCGGCTGGCCGCGCGCATCTTCTTGGAGAGCACGAGCAGGGCGGCGAGCGACAGCGGCGAGCACAGCACCGTGAGCAGGGCGAAGCGCCAGTCGAGCTTGAACAGCGAGGCGACGAGGAACGCGACGGTGAGCGTGTCGCGGATGAGGTACACGGGCAGGGTCGTCAGGGCCGACTGGGCCAGGGTGAGGTCTCCGGTCACGCGGGAGAGCACGTCGGCGCCGCGCAGGCCCGAGTAGAATTCGAGCGGCAGGAGGTGCAGGTGCCGGAAGAGGTCCTCGCGGATCTGCTGGCTGACGCGCTGGCCGATCCAGCTCATCAAGTAGTTCTGCGCGTAGGAGGCGACGGCCTTGAGAGCGACGAGCAGGGGCAGGCCCGCCACGGCCAGCGCGAGCATGCGCAGGTCCTTGGCGATGAAGACCTCGTCGACGATCGGCTTGAGCAGGAGCACCGTCAGGCCGTTGAAGGCGGAGACGGCGGCCATCGCGGCGCACGCCCAGCCGAAGCGGCCCAGGTACGGCTTGAGGTAGCGCAGAAGGCGGCGCCGGACGCTCATGCCGCGGCTCCTTGGCGGATTCCGGCGAGCAGCGCGTCCGCGGCGCGGCCGGCGGCGCCGGGCGTCCCGAGCGAGCGGCGGACCGCCAGCAGTTCGGCGCGGGCGGCCGCGGCCTTCGCGGGCTCGTCGAGGAAGGCGGAGGCCTCGACGAAGACGCGCGCCGGTGTGGCCTCGCGCTGGATCAGCTCGGGGACCACCGTCTTGCCGGCCAGGAGGTTGGCCATGGCGATGTGCTTGACCTTCACGATCGCGCGCGCGATCGCGTAGGTCGGCCAGGACAGCTTGTAGATCACGACCATCGGCACGCCGAGCAGGGCGTTCTCGAGCGTCGCGGTTCCCGACGAGCACAGCGCGACGTCGAGCGCCGCGCGCTCGCGGTAGTCGTGCTCGCGCACGAGTTCGACTCCGGCGGGCAGCTTCCCGTAGGCGGAGTCGGGCTGGTTGGCGGCCGCGAAGAGGCGGGCCTCGAGGTGCGGGTTCTTCAGGCGCAGGAGGCGGAAGGCCTCGAGCAGGACGGGGAGGTGGCGGCGGATCTCGGAGGAGCGGCTGCCGGGCAGGATGCCGACGAGATTCGTGCCCTCGCGGCGCGCCGGCGGCTCGGGGATGAGGTCGAGCAGGGGGTGGCCCACGAACTCGGCGGGCACGCCGGCGTCGCGGTATATCTTTTCCTCGAAGGGAAAGATCAAGAGCATCTTGTCGACGAGACGCTTGAGCACCTTCACGCGTCCCGGACGGCTGGCCCAGACCTGGGGACTGACGAAATACCAAGCGGGAACCCCGGCGGTCTTGGCGTAGGGCAGGATGCGGCGGTTGAAGCCGTAGTAGTCGACGCAGACGAGCGCGGCCGGCCGGCGCTCCTCCAGGAAGCGCTTGATGCGGCGGGCCAGCTTGAGGAGGAAGCCGAGTTTGAGGGCCGGTTCCCAGAAGCCCGTCACGCCGCGGGAGGCCAGATCCTCGAGAAACTCGTCGGCGGCCTCGCGGCAGAGCGGGCCGCCCACGGCGGCGACGCGCGCGCCGGGCTCGCGCGCCTTGAGCGCCCGGATCAGGCCCGACGCGTGCAGATCGCCGGAAGGATCCCCGCAGACGACGAGAAAAAGCGGCCCCTTCATCAGCTGCGCAGGATGTCCTTGCCGACGTTCTTGGCGATCTTGCCCAGGTCCTGGGCCCACGAGGGGATGAGCGAGCGCGAGCCGGCGTGGCCGGACAGCTCGTAGCGCTCCAACTCCTCGGAGATCTGCAGAGCCAGCTTCAGCGCCTCGACGCCGCGCTCGCCGCTCGGCCACGGCTTGCGGTTGTGCCGGATGCAGTCGAGGAAGTGCTGGTGCTCGTTGCGCAGCGGGTCGGTCGAAGAGAGCTTCGGCGTCAGGATCTCGACGTCCTTGAGGCTCTTGATGGTCGCCGATTTCTTGCGGTAGACCTTGAGGGCGGCGCCGCCGTAATCGAGGGAGATGTAGCTGTCCTTCTGGAACGCGCGCAGCTTGCGGCTCTTGGTCAGCGAGATGCGGCTGGCGGTCAAATCGGCGACGCAGCCGGTCTTGAAGCGCACCCGCACGTTCGCGATGTCCTCATGCTTGGCGAAGAGGTTGGCGCCGAGGGCCTCGATGGACTCGACCTCGGACCCGACGAGGGTCAGGAGGATGTCGAGATCGTGGATCATCAGGTCCATGACCACGCCGATGTGGCTCATGCGCGGATCGTAGGGGCCGAGCCGCTCGACGGTGATGTAGCGCGGATCGCGGATGTGCTGGACCGCCTCGAGCACGGCCGGGTTGAAGCGCTCGATGTGCCCGACCTGCAGGACGAGGCCGTTTTCCTCCGACAGGGCGAGGAGTTCCTTGGCCTCGTCGACCGAGGACGCGAGGGGCTTCTCGATGAGGCAGTGCGCCCCCGCCTCCAGGACCGCCTTGCCGACCTCGTAATGCAGGGGCGTGGGCACGGCGACGACGACGGCGTCCACCCGGGACAGCACGTCCTTGTAGTCGCGCACGGCGACGGTGTTCGACTGCCAGGCCGCGAGCTGGGCCTTCCAGACGTTCGTGTCGCAGACGCCGACGAGCTCGATGCCCTCGGCTTTCGACAGCGCGCGCGCGTGGTGCGTGCCCATCTTGCCGGCGCCGACGACGGCGACGCGGATCTTGGACTGCGTCATGAGATGGGTCCCTCCGGGGGATAACCGGCGACGGCGATTCCGGCGGCGTCGGCCTCGCGGGCGAACGCGTCGCGATCGAAGACGAGCGTCGAGCCCGCCTCGAGAGCGAGAGCCCTCACGCCGGCGGCCTTGAACGCCTTGAGCGAATCGAGTCCGACGACGGGCAGGTCGAAGCGGAAATCCTGGCGCGGCTTGGCGACCTTCACCACGACGAGGGCGGGCTCCTTGCCTTGCGAACGGGCCAGTTCGGCGGCGCGCGCGACGCAGGCGTCGGTGCCTTCCATGCCTTCGACGGCGACGATCGCCTTGTCCTGCGCGACCACGGTCTGACCGATGTCGAAGCCTGCGACGGCCTTGGCCGCCTTCCAGCCGAGAGCGGCGTCGGCGGCCTGCTCCTTGGAGAGGGCCTTCTTCGTCAGCGCGCCGTTCGGGGCGAGCAGGTGCTCGAGATAATGCGCGGAGGAGATGAACTCCAGCCCGTCCTTCGCGAACTCGTCGACGACGGCCTTGAGGATGGTGTCGGTGCGCTTGTCCTTGAGGCCCATCAGCACCTTGGCCGCGCGCCAGTCCGGCATCACGCCGCCGAACAGCGAGACATGCTGGACCTTGCCCGCCATGACGACGCGGCGCACGCCCTTGTCCTTGAGAGCCTTGATCGGCGCGTCGATCTGCCCGAGCTTGAACCAGGTCAACCCCCCGGCCGCGGCCTCGAGGGCCGGGTCCGTGACGCCGGGGATCCCCAGCGCGACCACGGGCACGCCGCGGCGCCGCGCCTCCTCGGCGACGAGGAGCGGGAAGCGTCCGGAGCCCGCGACGAGGCCGAGCGGATCCACTAGGCGGCCGCTTCCTCCAGCTCGGTCGCGCCGGCGGCGGGACGGATGTAGCCGCGCTTGCCGGAGGACTCGATGAAGTCGATCCACTCCTGGACGATCGGATCGGGCTTGCCGCCCGCCTTGAGCTGGGCGATCGCGTCGGCCTGCGTCAGGCCGGAGAGGAAGAGCGTCTTGTACGCCGCCTTCAGCGCCGAGCGCGATTCCGGGGGCACCCCCGCCCGCTTGAGGCCGAGCATGTTGATGCCGCGCATGACCGCGCGGTCGCCCTGGGTGTTGGCGAAGGGCAGGACGTCCTGTCCGTTCATCGAGCCGCCGCCGAGCATGGCCAGGCGTCCGATGCGCGAGAACTGGTGGATCGCGCAGCCGCCGCCCAGGACGGCCCCGTCGCCGACATGGACGTGTCCGGCGAGCAGCACGGCGTTGACGACGATCACGCCGTTGCCGACCACGCAGTCGTGCGCGACGTGGGAGCACGCCATGAACAGGCAGTTGCTGCCGATCTTGGTGAGGCCGCCGCCCTGCGCGGTGCCGCGGTTGAGCGTCACGCACTCGCGGACCACGTTCTTGTCGCCCATCTCCAGGCGCGTCTTCTCGCCCGCGTACTTCAAGTCCTGAGGAGGCGTGCCGACGTAGCAGCCGGGGTGGAGGATGTTGTCGGCGCCGAGCGTCGCGAACTCGACGACGGCGTGCGCGCCGACCTTGGTGCGCGGGCCGATCACGGTCTCCGGCCCGATGATCGCCCCGGGGCCGATGTCGGCCGTCGGATCGATCTTTGCGGACGGGTCGACCACGGCGCTGGGATGGATCGCCATCGCCTTAGGCCGCCTTGTCGACGAGAGCGAAGGTCATCGTCGCTTCCGCGGCGAGCTTGCCGTCGACGTAAGCCTCGCCCTTGAACTTGCCGGCGCGGCCGAGGCGCAGAATCTCGATGTGGTGCTTGAGCACGGAGCCGGGCAGCACGGGCACGCGGAACTTGGCCTCGTCGATGCCCATGAAGAAGGCGATCTTGTTCTCGAAGCCGCCCTTGGAGAGCAGCATCGCGCACGCGGTCTGCGCCATCGACTCGACGATGAGCACGCCGGGCATCACGGGCTGGCCGGGGAAGTGGCCCTCGAAGAAGTGTTCGTTGGCGGTGACCATCTTGGTGCCGACGCAGTACTTCTCCTCCTGGATCACGTCGATGCGGTCGACGAGCAGCAGGGGGTAGCGGTGCGGGATGGCCTTCTTGACGCCGTTGATGTCCAGGGAGCGGACCGGCGCGGCGGCGAACGGGTTGGCGGCGGGAGTCGTCTCGGTCGTCATTTACTTGGCCTCCAGGGCGGGGGTCTTGGGCTTGCGCAGCTTCCGGGCCGCGGCGTCGAGGAGCTTGGCGAACTCGACGTTGTGGGCGTGGCCGAGGCGCTCGGCCTCGATGCGCATCTTGAAGAGCGGGCGGCCGATGAGCGTCAGGTCGCCGATGAGGTCCAGCATCTTGTGGCGCACGAACTCGTCGGGGAAGCGCAGGCCTTCCTCGTTCGTGTGGAAGCGGTCCTTGCCGATGACGATCGCGTTCTCGAGAGAGCCGCCCTGGGCGAGGCCCTGGGACTTGAGATAGGCGACCTCGTGCTCGAAGCAGAACGTGCGCGCGCGGGCGACCTCGGCGAGATAGCTCTCGCGTTCGACGGTCATGGAGAGCGTCATCTTCGGCATCAGCGGATGGTCGTGGATCAGCGTCGCGACGACCTCGAACCTGTCGGAGGGCGTCGCCCGGTAGCGCGCCCCGTCCTTGGCCTGATAGACCACCTCGTGCGGGAGGTGGAGCCAGCGCTTGGGGGCGTCGAGCGATTTGAGGCCCGCGCGGATCAGCGCGTCGATGAAGGGCAGGGACGAGCCGTCCATGATGGGCGGCTCGTTGGCCGTGACCAGGATGTCGAGGTTGTCGATGCCGAGCCCGGTGCAGGCCGAGAGCACGTGCTCCACGGTGTGCACGCGCGCCTCGCCCAGGCCGAGGTTGGTGCCGCGGACCGTGGTGACCACGAATTCGAGCCGGGCCGGGATCATGGGCACGCCCGGGAGGTCCGAGCGGAAGAAGCGTATGCCGGTGTTGGCCGGCGCCGGCCGGAACGTGATCTTGGACTTGTTTCCGGTGTGGAGGCCGACTCCTTCGAGTTCGACTTCCTTGGCGATCGTCGTCTGCAGCGGGTTGTCGTTCATCATATCGTGTTCTTCTTCTCCAGCTCCTTGACCTTGTCGAAGAGCTCCGGCAGGCGTCCGTAGAGCGCCTGCAGCTTGAAGGCTTCGCGATGGGGGCGGCCCGGCGAGCCGAACAGGATGGTCTTGGGGGGCACGTCGCTCATCACGCCCGTCTGGGCGGTGATCACGGCGCCGTCGCCGATCTTCACGTGGCCGGCGATGCCCGCCTGGCCCGCCAGGATGACGTTGTTGCCGATGACCGTCGAGCCGGCGATGCCGGTCTGCGCGACGATGACGCAGTCGCGGCCGATGCGGCAGTTGTGGCCGATCTGGACGAGATTGTCGATCTGAGTGCCGGCGCCGATGACGGTCGAGCCGACCGCGCCGCGGTCGATCGTCGTGTTGGCGCCGATCTCGACCCCGGCCTCGATCACCACGTTGCCGATCTGGGGGATCTTCGTGTGCTTTCCCGTCTTCTTGTCGGTCAGGAAGCCGAACCCGTCGGCGCCGATCACGACGCCGGGATGGATGATCGCCTTGTCGCCGATGACGCAGTCCTCGCGGATGACGACGCGGGGGTAGATCAGGCAGTTGCGTCCGATCTTGGCGCCGGCGCCGACGTAGACGTGTGGCATGAGGACGGTGTTCTCCCCGATCGCGGCGCCTTTCTCGATCACGCAGAAGTCGCCGACGGAGACGTTGGGGCCCAGCGCGGCGAGGCCGTGGATCGAGGCCTTGGCGCTGTGGCTGGGCAGGGTCTTGGGACGGGCGGCCTCGTCGATCAGACGCACGAGGAAGGCGAACGCCGCGCGCGGTTCGGGCACGACGACCTTGGCCTTGGCGGCGGTCGGGGCGTCCTTCGTCTCGGGAGAGATGAAGAGCAGGCCCGCCTGCGTCGCGACGGCGGCCGCGGCGTACTTGGGATTCTCGAGGAAGGCGGCGTGCTCGGGCTTCGCGTCCCCGAGCTCGGCGACGCCGGTGATGGGATGCTCGGGCGAGCCGAGCGCCTCGCCGCCGACGAGGGCGGCGATCTGCGACACGGTCATGGGCTGGGGAAGGGTCTTCATTGGGGAGGCACGGCTCCTCTGAGCTGCTTCAGGACCTTGTCGGTCAGGTCGACGGCGGGGTGTCCGTACAAAGTGGAGGGCTTGTCGACGACCACGCTGACGCCCTCGCGCTTGGCGACCTCGGAGATCGCGCGATACAGGCGGGCGAGGACCTGGTCGGTTTTGCGCCCCTCGGCGTCGAGCAGCGAGCGCTCGGCGGTCAGACGCTCCTTGTCGAGCTCGGCCTGCACGCGCTCGATCTCGGCTTGCTTGGCCACGATCAGGCCGTCGAGTTCGAGCAGGCGCTGGGCGAGGGTCGGTCCCGCCGGAGCCGGAGCGGGCTGCGCGGCCGGCTCGGGAACCGGGGCGGGCTCTGGAGCGGGCGCGGGCGCCGGTTCAGGCGCGGGTTCCGGGACGGTCGCCGCCGGGGCCGCGGGCGCGGGAGCGGGATCGGGCGCCAGGGTCGGGGCCGCCGCGGGTTCGGGAGCGGGAGCCGGCTCGGGCGCGGGCGCCGGTTCCGGAGCGGGCGCCGGCTTGGGTTCCGCGGAACGAGTCGGATTGAGGGGAGAAGAGCCGGGGCGCTCGAGGTTCAGGGGTCCGTCGGTGAGGCCGGGCAGATTGATCATCAGCGGGGCGGGCTCGGGGCGCTTGGGCCGCTCCGGCGCGGTCAAGGGCGCGGGTTCCGGCGCCGGAGCGGGGGGAGGGGGCGCGGCGG